>CAYZYR010000007.1:1730-35586 GCA_964482785.1 uncultured Candidatus Saccharibacteria bacterium
TACAGAATATGCAATACTTCTGTCATTTTACTCGTCATTTTCATCACCCTGAACTCTCCGCTTTGTCGTCCTGAGCCGCCAGGCGAAGGATCTTCTCCTCGTCGCTCCCCCTGTTCCCCACCGTATCCCAGTTTGGTTCCCGCAAGTAAAACGAGTCAGTGCAGCGAAGGATCTCTCTGTCGTCGTATCAGACTTGACTCAGTATCCAGTTATAATGTCAATCACTCCATTCTTATCCTAAAAAACTTTCGCTTTCCCACCTTAACAATCATCCCGTCATTCACCTCTATTTTACCATTAATGTCAGAAATAATCTTATCATCTATTCTGACTCCACCCTGGTCGATCAGCCTCCGAGATTCACTTTTACTGCCAGCCGCTCCTATTTCTATCAACAGATCAACCGCATCGTAAACACCTTTAGCTATCCCAACTTCCGGCATTTCATCCGGCGTTTTCTTTTGTTTAAAAGTCTCATCAAAATATTTATTTGCCTCTTCCGCCGCATTTCTTCCATGATATTCTTCAACAATCATATAAGCCAATCTCGCTTTTATATCGCGCGGATTAGCTCCTTCGGCTAACTCTTTTTCAATCATCGAAATCCCGCTTTGACTCAAACTTGTAGCCAAAACAAAATATTGCATCATTATTTCATCCGGAATAGACATCGCTTTACCAAACATCTCATTCGGAGCATCACAAACACCGATCGCATTACCCAAACTCTTTGACATTTTCTCTTTACCATTCAGTCCCGCCAGTATCGACACGCATAACACATCCTGAGGCTTTTGATCCATCTTCCTCTGCA
Source organism: uncultured Candidatus Saccharibacteria bacterium (assembly GCA_964482785.1). Taxonomy (GTDB): domain Bacteria; phylum Patescibacteriota; class UBA1384; order VFKW01; family VFKW01; genus CAYZYR01. The sequence goes on from CAYZYR010000007.1 coordinate 2,545, forward strand.
GGTCTCGTGCCGTCATCATATTAAACTTTTGGTCAGTTCCCCCCAGCTCCACACCCGCCTTAACCATTACCGAATCATAAGCCTGCATTATCGGATAAAGCATCTCATGCATCCCAATATCGATCCCGCCCTTAAATCTTTTACTAAAATCATCCCGTTCCACGATCTGCGCCAGAGTAAACTTACTCATCAAAGACAGAATATCTTGAAAAGACATCTTAGAAAACCACTTAGAATTATAAACAATCTCAGCCCTTTTAATATCAATGATTTTACCCACCTGCCTCAAGTAAGTTTTAACATTTTCCTCAACCTGTTTTGCCGTTAAAATCGGTCTAATTTTATTCTTCCCGCTCGGATCTCCGATCCGAGCCGTATAATCGCCGATAATCAATATCGCCTGATGACCCAAATCCTGGAACTCTCGCAGTTTGCGCAAAGGTACAGCATGGCCAATATGAATATCTGGCGCCGTCGGATCAATACCATACTTAACTCTCAATTTTTCTCCTGACGCCAGCCTTTTCTCTAAGTTCTTCGCATCAATGACTTCTTCAACACCTCTAACTAAAATACTTCCCTTCATATAAACCTCTTTCACTTCTCTTACGAGTTTACTGTTTTTAATTGTATTAATTTTACTGTATAATGTAAAGTGGAGTAAAAATGAAAAAAAGTTCTTTTCGCAATAATTTTTTCAACCCACTAAGCGTTAAAAAAACCGAGAAAAAAATTTCTTCCAAAAACAAAAAGAAAAAATTCACCTGGAAAACCGCCCTCAACATCCTCCTATACACCCTTTTGTCAGGCATGTTTGGTATTGCTCTACTATTTGCCTGGTTCTCGAAAGACTTGCCGACCCCCGGCAAGATTAAGCATCGCGCCGTCTCACAATCCAGTCAAATATTCGCCAGTGACGGCAAGACTCCTCTTTATTCTATTTCAGGAGAGTTCAAACGCACCGTTATCAAAAAAGAACAAATGCCAAAACATGTCAGACAGGCCACTATTGCCATCGAAGATAAAGATTTTTACCGTCATATTGGTATAGATATCAAAGGCATTTCCCGCGCCGTCGTATATCGGATTTTAAACAAATCAAATCCCGGCGGCGGCTCCACGATCACACAGCAATTCGTAAAAAATGCCCTCTTAACTACAGAACACACTCTTACCCGTAAAATCAAAGAAGCCATTCTCTCCCTTGAAGTCGAGATTATGTACAGCAAAGAGGACATTTTAACAATGTACCTAAATGAGATCCCATATGGTTCAAACGCCTATGGTATAGAATCAGCATCTCATGTCTATTACAACAAAAAAGCCGCTGATCTGACCTTAAATGAAGCCGCTACGCTCGCCTCAATCGTCCGAATGCCAACCTATTATTATAACCACCAGGATTTATTAGAAAGCAGAAAAAACATCACCCTCAGATTAATGTACCAGCAGGGATACATAACCAAAGAAGAAATGACTGCAGCTCAAGCCGAACCAATAGTTTTTATCCCTCGTGAAGAAAATATCCAAGCTCCCCATTTCGTAATGTATGTCAAAGAAGTCCTAGTTCAAAAATACGGCGAAAAAATGGTTGAAAGCGGTGGGTTGAAAGTTGTCACCAGCCTCGACATGAATAAGCAGCGCATTGCCGAAGAAGTTGTTGCCGATTCAAAAAGTCACCTCAAAAAATACGGCGCCTCCAACACAGCTCTCGTCTCTCTTGACCCTAAAACCGGCCAAATTCTCGCCATGGTCGGATCTCTTGATTATTTCGATACCTCCAACAACGGTAACTACAACGTTGCCACCGGCAAAAGACAGCCTGGATCATCAATCAAACCTTTAGTTTATGCCAGCGCTTTCGAAGGAAAATACAACCCCGGTTATATCTTATATGATCTCCAAACAGACTTCGGCAAATATATCCCTAAAAACTATGACGGAAGATTTAGAGGACCAGTTACCATCAGATACGCCTTGGGCAACTCGCTCAACATCCCAGCCGTAAAAGCTCTTGGCATCGTCGGAGTAGACAAATTCGTTAGCAATGCCGCTAAATGGGGCTTAACCACTTACAGCGATCCCGGACGATACGGTCTTTCTCTAGCTTTGGGTTCCGGCGAAGTCCGTCCGCTCGACATAGCCACTGCCTATGGCGTCTTTGCCAACAACGGTGTTTTAGCCAAAACCAGCCCCATTATCAAAGTAACAGACGCTAACGGCAAAATCCTTGAAGAAGCCGCCACCAAGCAAAGTTCAAAAAAAGTAATGGATCCCCAAGTCGCCTATGAAATTAACAACATCCTTTCAGATATCAACGCCAAGAAACCAGTATTTAACTTCACCTTAAATAATTTAACACTCAAAAACAGACCAGTTGCCTCAAAAACAGGTACCACAAATGACTATAAAGACGCCTGGACTGTTGGATATACTCCTAGTCTAGTCACCGCTGTATGGGCCGGTAATAACAACAATAAAGCCATGTCACCATCTGGAGGCTCCATCGGTGCCGCCCCTATCTGGCATTCGTACATGGAAAAAGCTTTGGCCGACACGAAAGTAGAACAATTCGCTCGCCCTAGCGAAATAAAAGAGATCACTGTAGAAAAATATTCAAACAAGCTCCCTTCAGAATATTCAAAAGATTTTGTCAAAGATATTTTTGCCACCTGGCAAGCTCCAACAGAAAGAGATGATGTAAACATAAAACTAAGAGTTTGCATCGGCGGAGGTCTGCTTGCCCCAAAAAATATGCCTGACTCACAAGTTGAACAACGCATATATTCAAACATCCATTCCGAAATTCCTGACAAGCCGAACTGGGAAAATCCAGTAAAAGTCTGGGCACAGTCTCATGGCCTATATCAACCCGCCCCAACAAAATATTGTAAAATAGGTGAAGTTGCAAAACCGGAAATTAATATCACCGAACCAGTAAATGGAGCTCAAGTAACTGGTGTCTTTACCATTAAGGCCGCTGCTAACTATGCCGGCACCATCAGCAATATTGAATTCTTTATCGACGACATCAAAATTGGCTCATCTGATCAATCGCCATACAGCATCACCTACAACGCCAACCAGCTCTCAGCCGGAAATCACGATATTTCCGCTCGAGTTAATACTGCTAACGGAACTTCTGCCAAAACAAATATCACCATAAAAATAGGAAACGACACTACCCCTCCCGAAAATCCCAGCTCGATAAGCACCGACTCAGACGGCAACAAAATCAATCTTAACTGGATAAACTCCAGCAATTCAGATCTTTCTAAAGTACTAATATACTTTTCAAATTCAAATCTTTCACTAGGCTCTCTAAAAGGCGAATACGCTGCCCAGCCCGGCTCATCTCAACACATCGATTACACCGGCATAACCGGCAATCCCAAATGCTTCACCATAAGATCTGTTGACACTTCCGGCAATGAAAATACTTCCGACACATCCTCAAACAAAATCTGTCTCTAAAATAAAAAGTTCCACATATAAAATATTTTAACAATGAGCCATAGCGCATATCGGTCAAAATATTTTATAGAAGAAATAATTCCGTTTTTAATCTGCTAGACAGGGTAGCCATAGAAAGGGAAGAGCGCGTATTAGCATCTTCCCTTTCTACATCAAAAACACAAGACTTTACTTGTAAAAATATTAAATAAAAAACCAATAAATATATTTATCAAAAAATTCTTACTATTTCGGTTCAACAAAAATCATCTTCCCTGAAGTCACCTGGTATATCCTAATCACGTTACACGGCAAATTCTCACCCACAAACTTATCTCCGCCTTCTACAATAACCATTGTCCCATCATCTAAATATCCCACGCCTTGTTTCTTCTCTTTTCCTTTCTGCACAACCTTAACTTTAATCTCTTCCCCCGGCACCAGCTGAGATCTTGCCGCCAAAGCCAAATCATTAAGATTAAGCACCTCAATTCCCTGGATTTGAGCCACCTTATTTAGATTGTAGTCTATCGTTAAAATCTTCGCTTTTCTCTCCTTAGCCAGTCTGACCAATTTTTCGTCAACCTTTTCTTTTTCCTTGACTTTATCTTCGCTAATCTCCATCATCACCTTCCTATTCCTTTGCAGATCACTCAAAATATCCAAACCCTTCCTCCCTCTGACCCTCTTCAAATCATCACTCGAATCCGCCAGCGTTTGAAGTTCCAGTAGTACAAACTTTGGAATAATCATTCGTCCATACAAAAACCCACTCGAAGCAATTTCATCAATTCTTCCATCAATCAAAACCGAAGTATCCACAATAATCTCTGGAAAATACTCGCCCAATTTATTCTCGCCGATCTTGCTAAAAAATTTATTAATTTGATAGGATTGAGCCATAAAAAGATCAAAGATAGCCACTGCTACCAATACCTGGATCACCAAAGGCAAATATTTCCCATAAACCCCAGGCAAAAAATCCAACGATTTGCCGATTAAACTTCCCACCAACAATCCAACAATAGCCCCCAAAACCCCCGTAAAAAAGAAAGGAAATTCCACCTTTAAAAGTTTCCTGGTTATAATCAACGCTCCCAGAGCTATGATCAAAACTACAACGAAAAAGTTAAATTCAGTCTGAGATGTAAAATCCATTCACTTTCCTATCGCTTTACTAACTAAAAATATTTTCAACTACAGTTATTATATTTCTACCCTCGATTTTCTTCTTATAACCCAGCCTCTTCGCTTCATGATACCGTTTATCCTCGTAAGAAACTCTCCTGATCTCTCCCCCAAGACCAAGCTCGCCGATTATACAATAATCCTCATCGATCTTTTTATTCTTTACCGCCGACACGATAGCACACGCTATCGCCAGATCAACACCCGGATCTTTTAATTGTAAACCGCCTACAACATTAATATAGATATCCTGACTTTGCAAATTTAGTTTCAATTTATTACTAAGCACCGCCAATATCAACTGTAGCCTATTCACATCAAAACCACTTGCTGTCCTTCTCGGATAACCAAAAGCTGTTGGCGAAGACAAAGCCTGTACCTCAACCAAAATAGGTCTATTTCCTTCAATAGTCGAGGAAACAACGCAACCAGGAACATCAGTTTTATCTTGTATAAATAATTCCGAGGGATTATCCACCTCTCTCAATCCATCTTGTCTCATTACAAATATACCCACCTCATCTGTCGAACCAAATCGATTTTTAATCGATTTTAACATTCTCACTTCTTTATATTTATCACCTTCAAGGTAAAAAACACCGTCAACCAAGTGTTCCAAAGTTCTCGGACCAGCCACATTACCATCTTTAGTTGCATGTCCCACCAGCAAAATCGGAATTCCCGATTGCTTAGCTAGCCGTTGCAATCTGAGCGCGCATTCACGCACCTGAACTAGACTTCCCGGCGTACTTGGAAAATTCTGATCAAACATTGTTTGTATTGAATCAATAATCACCAATTTCGGTTTTATCTGTTCGATATACTTAATGGTCATATAAATATCTGTTTCCGACAATAATTTTAAACTATCAGATTTAATACCCAAACGATCCGCTCTTAATTTAATCTGCTGTACCGATTCCTCCCCGCTAATATACAAAACATCTCCGATCTTATCTGAAACCATCAATAATAACGTACTCTTCCCTATTCCCGGATCACCCGCTATCAAAAGGATCACTCCCGAAACAATTCCCCCGCCCAAAACTCGGTTAAACTCCCCGATCCCACTCGAAAGTTTCTCATCATTATTAGTCTCAATCTCATTCAAAATAACTGGTTTATTATCGCTAGTCTTGCCCATATTCCTGGCTTTTTTATCTGTTTTAAACTCCACCAGCGTATTCCACGACCCACAAGACTCGCATTTCCCGGACCACTTCGCGCTCTCCGCTCCACAATTTTCACATACATACATTGTATCTTTAGCCATTTACTCCCCTTAACCGCTCTTTTTAAAATCTATGAGCTTCACTTGCAGCCTCACTCTTCCTCTCCACTCGTTCTCATCCAATGTGTACACAATATCATATTTTACTCCTGGCTTACCAAAAAATCCCATCCTCTCTCCCATATTAAACCCAACACCCTCTATCTGGTCAACGCCTAGCTTAAAACTGATATGCTGACCCCCCGATCCTAAATTTTTAACCTCAAAAATATTTACATCGCGACTAACAAATACAGGTTTATTGTTCCCCAAACCAAAAGGTTCCAATTTTTTAATTTCAGGATACAATTCTCGCAATTCCACTATCTGCGCTTCCATATCACACAGTATTTTTCCCCTCAATGCCTCATAGTCTAAAGCAGCATCAGCCAGCGACCTCATTTTGCTTTTAAATTCTTCCGCCATATCATAAGAAATTGTCAATCCAGCCGCTTTCTCATGTCCACCAAATTTAATTAATAAATCCCCGACCTCTTCCAGTGCTCGAACCAAATGGAACCCGTCAATTGATCTTGCACTACCTTTTCCCATTCCGTCACGATACCCAATCACAATACTAGGCCGATTATATTTCTCCGTTATCCTCCCAGAAACCAAGCCTATTACACCCTCCGGCCACCCTTCTTTATCCACAATTATCACTTTATTTTCAAATAATCTATTTCCATTTACTTGCCCGTCGGCCTCTTCCAAAACCTTTTTTAAAAGATTTTGTCTTTTTATATTCTCTTTTTCCAATTTCTCCGCCAACTGTTCCGCCGTCTCCTCATTTTTCGCTTGCAAAAGTGCCAAAGCGTCATTGCAATTTCCCATTCGGCCCGGCGCGTTCAGCCTCGGTCCAATCAAAAAACCCACCATATAAGGATTGATAGATTTCTTATCAATACCAGCTTTTTCATATAACTTTAAAAGTCCCGCTCTCTTGGTTTTTTGAAGCACAATCAAACCATATTTAGCCAGCAATCGATTTTCGCCAACCAGTGGCACCATATCACAAAATGTACTAATACCAACCAGATCCAAATACCATTTAAGTTTATCTTTACTTAACAATCCCGTTTCAGCACACAAAGCGCAAGCCAATTTAAAAACCACTGCCGCCCCGCTCAACTGCTTAAAAGGATACTGGCAATCACACTGTTTAGGATTAATCACAGCCAAAGCATTTTTTGGGAACTTATCATCCACAATCTCATGATGATCAGTAATTATCACTTCAATTTTATATTTATTAGCCAGGTCAACTTCTCTCTTTCCCGTTATGCCAAGATCCACCGTCAACATAAGGCTAACTTTCTCCTTCCGCATCACCTCAATCCCCGCCTCGCTCAAACCATAACCCTCCTCTCGTTTCGGAATATAGCTAAAAACATCCAACCCATGCCTTTCTAAAACATCCACTATAAGCGCCGTACCAGGCAAGCCATCCGCATCATAATCCCCAAAAACACCAACCTTTTCTCGATTAGAAATCGCCGCTTTTATCCTGTCTACCGCTTTCCTCATATCTTTCATCAAAAAAGGATCCCCAAGATCCCTCTCGTAGTCCAAATTTAAAAAACTCTCCCATTCTGCTTCGGGCACCCCTCGATTTACCAATAATTGCTCGACAATACTCTCGCGAGTTCGTTCTCCGACTATCCATTTTTTTTCTTCTAAAGTTTTCATTTATAATACCCCGCGCCTGGAATTCTCAAGTCCACATACTCATGTATATCGCTTTTATGCTTTTTTAAAATTAACTCCAAATCAGTTATTTGTTCTATACACGACCTATTCGAATCCAATATCACTCTCCATCCCAGCTCAGTAACAACCACAGGATGAAAAGACGTTTCCCCAACTGTGATTTGTTTCAATTTAACCCCAGTCATTTTTTCAAAATTTTGATCCAAGGCCTTAACAAACTCTATAAATTTCACCGACACTATCCTTTGACCATCTTTTATCTCAAAATCCGTCAAATCCGTAACAACCACCATATTTTCCCCTACCAATTCTAAACCCGATGCTGTTTTAAAGACCAAACCAAGTCTATCAACTAAAAAATACTTTCCACGACTATTCCAAACGATCTCCGCCGTTCTCTCCGACAATGACACTTTCAACGTACTAGGCAAACCCTTAAAAACTCTCACATTATACGCTTCAGGATAAAGTTTTTTAATATTAGAGGCCAGGCTATAACTGTCAACTGAAAATATATTTTTACCTTTATTGCTCTCCACCAAATCTCTCGCCGACTGATTTATCTTACCCTCAATCATGATCGAATTAACGTAAAAATAAGGACCAATAACAAAAAAATAAACCAAACCTAACCCGACGACAACAACCGAACATAAAACAAAAAACCATTTCGGTATATACAATGCCAAAGGCCCTCTTTCAGTTCTTTGATAAAGCATCTTGGAAGATGCAATTTTGTGACTATTCTTTCGCCACAATCTCTCCTCCTTGAGACCATTGCCCTACAAATTCAACTTCTTCTCTCAGATCTATCCCCTTAATATCTCTCACTTTTTCCTTTATCTGCTCAATTAACTCTCTGACCTCATGTGCCGTTGCCCTACCGGAATTTAAAATAAAATTCGCATGTTTTTTCGAAACAATCGCTCCTCCCACTTTAAATTTCTTCCCCCCAACAGCATCAATTAAATAACCTGCCGACATTTGTTTACCATCCTCTGGATCAACTCCCGCCGACTGACCCGATGGATTTTTAAAAATACTACCGCAGGAAAATTCTCCAAGAGGTTGCCTGCTTATACGCATCTCCTGATAATTTTTAATTCTCCGCATGATTTCTTCCCTGCGAAGATTCGTCAACTGAAATTTAACCGAAAGCACCACCGGCTTTCGTCCTTGAGATTCCAAAGGCATCTGTTTTATCGCCGATGCCCTATAACCAAATTTCATCTCTTCAGTCCTCATACTTATCATTCGACACTTTTCGCCCTTTTCCTCACCCGGTATCAACAAGGTAACAGATCGAATATATTCACTGATCGTCCCTCCCCAGCAAGCAACATTCCCATAAACCGCCCCTCCAACCGTTCCAGGGATACCAATCATAAACTCCAATCCTCCCTGCTCTTGCGCCGCTGATTTTGTAATCAAATGTGAAATATAAACGCCAGAATCGGCAATCGCTTGAGTCTTATCCTTCAAAAAAGCCACATTTTGAGATCTATCCAATATTACCAATCCTGGAAAACCATAATCGCTAATTATAATATTGCTTCCCCCGCCAATTACAAAATAATCAATATCCGCATTAACCGCCGCTTGCACCGCCTTAACCAACTCTTCGATATTCTCAGCCACATAAAAATAATCTGCTACACCTCCCACCTTCATTGTAGTATATTCTTTCAAAGACTCATGTTCTTTCAGTTTATCCCCAAGATATTTTCTTAATTCATCCCCTACTTGCATTGTGCACCCTTTTCGCTAAGATATTCCAATCCAACTTTATAAACATCCCCCGCCCCCATCACAAGCAATAAATCTCCTCCTTGCAAATTCTCCTCCAAAAAGTCATTTACTTCTAAAAGCGATCCCATATAATTAACATTTTTGTGATATTTCGATGCCTCAACAACCAAATGTCTCGAGTGAATTCTACCCGACTTTTCTCTTGCCGAAGCAAAAATATCCATTATCAATACCACGTCTGCCAATCCAAAAGACTGCGCAAAATCATCAAAAAGCTCCTTCGTTCTACTATAAGTGTGCGGCTGGAATACGCATACTATCCGTCTCCCCGGATAAAATTCTCTCATCCCTTCCAAAGTACTTCTTATCGCTGTCGGATGATGAGCATAGTCATCAATCACCACAACCCCATTCTTTTGCCCCATCTTTTGACTTCTTCTCTCCGCCCCCCGAAATTCAGGTAAATATTTCTGAATTACTTCAACATCAACGCCCGCTTTTATACACACAATGATCGCTGCTGTCGCATTCAATACATTATGTTTTCCCGGAATTTCCAACTCAAAAGGGCCATACAAATAATTATTATTTCGAATCGTAAAAATCTGTCGTCTTTCAGATACCTCATAATCAACAATTCTCCAGTCTGCCGAATAAGCAAAACCATAACTCTCAAATTTACGATCAGCCAAACTCAGAGACAATTTTTTAACCCTGTCACTATCTATACACCCAACTATAGTCCCAGTTCTTGGCAATTTACAAGCAAATTTAAAAAACGTTCTATAAACATCCTCTTCAGTCTTAAAAACGTCAGGATGATCCATCTCGATACTTGTTATAATTGCCATTTCCGGCTTAAAGTCTAAAAATTTACTAGTAAGATCTTCTGCCGATTTTTTATATTCATCAGCCTCTGTGACAAAAAATTCCCCTCCGCCCAATTTTGCATTAGTTCCTAAGTCCACAGCTTCTTTACATCCAATAAAATAACTCGGATCCATCCCTCCCTTTTCCATTAAAAACGCCACCATAGAAGTTGTCGTTGTTTTACCATGTATGCCCGATACCGCGATACATCTAAAATCAGACATAATTTCCCATAAAAATTCCGAATATGGTAAAATATTCATCTTCTGTTCTTTGGCATACAAAACTTCAGGGTTTTTATCATCAAAAGCCGCCGATACAACTACAATATCAGGCTTTTTTTTCAAATTTCTCGCATCAAAACCAACAATCCACTCAATACCATGTTTATGTAAAGTTTGACCAGTCGGGTACTCCTTATCATCAGAACCAGTCACTTTGTACCCCTTTTGCTTGGCAATGATCGCTAAAGCAGACATACCCACACCCTCAATACCAATAAAATGGACGTGTTTTGTCATAATACACCTCTACTCATGTATAGATTGAATTAATAGCTCTGTCAATAATTTACCCGCATCTGGCTTAACAATTTGATGCAACTCTCGGTGAATTTCTTCTTGCTTGCCCTCATTATATTTAAGATCGTTTATCGCTTCAAGCAGTGTTTTCGGCTTTATTTCAGATTCTTCCATCACAATCCCCGCCTCTTTAAAAAACTCAGCATTCTTCCTTTGATGATCTGACGCCGCCGTCGGTAGCGGCACTATTATCATCATCTTATCCAACAAAGACAGCTCAGTTAAAGTTGTAGCCGACGCTCTGGTTATCGCAACATCCGCAATACTCATAGCCGCAATCCGCTCTTTGCCTAAAGTCGCAAAAACCTTATAATAACTCGAATCTTCTAATTTATCCTTAAACTTCTTAAAATCTCTATAATCATACTCGCCACACAGGTGTATGATTTGCCATTTTTCAAGAAGTTTTGGAATTATTTTTTTAACCGCGCTATTAATCCCATGCGCTCCCTGAATTCCCCCTGTAATTAACAAAATCGGCCTATGACTGTTCAAGTGAAATTGTTCAAAATATTCCAACTTTCTCTCATTCAACCAGAACTCTTTCTCCGCCGGTGTTCCAGTGAAAACTAATTTATTATCTAAATTATCATAAAGCTCAACAGGAAACCCAGTCGCCACTTTTTTCGCATATCTACTTCCAAACCTATTTGTTGCCCCTATCACCGCATCTGATTCATGAACCACTATTGGGATCCGAAGCAATGCCGCCGCAGCTACAACCGGCAAACTCACATATCCACCCTTTGATAACACCGCGTCCGGCTGGAATTTAACAAGAAAGTAAATCGACTGTAAAAACCCCAGAACAATTTTAAAAAGACCCAAGACATTTTCCACCATTTCTTTAGAGCCTGAAAAACGATGCCATTTGCTGGCCAAAATACCTTCAAAATTTATATTATTATCTTTAGTTATATTCTCTTCCCTGCCGCCTTTTTCTCCAATATAAAGGATTTCACTCGGGTATTCCTGAATAAAGGTATTCATTGCAATAAGCGGCATTATATGCCCACCAGTTCCCCCACCGGTAAAAACAAATTTATATTTATAAAAACTAACAGGCATCAATCCTCCTATCTAGTCTGCTTCGATATATTCAATAATATACCGCAGGCCGTTAAACTCATTATTAACGAAGTTCCCCCATAACTTATAAACGGCAATGGAATACCTGTGAGTGGCAACAATCCCACCATCGCCGCAATATTAACAAACGCTTGCCATGCTATCCAGACAGTAATACCAGTTGCCACTAATTGCGAAAATTTATCCGGAGCAGTTCTGGCAATTTTTAATCCCCTAGTCACCACAAAAACAAACATCGCAATTACTGCCATCGTCCCCAAAAATCCTAACTCCTCCCCAATAATGGCAAATACCGAATCCGTTTGAGCCTCAGGAAGAAAAAGAAACTTTTGTTTACTCTGGCCAAAACCCAATCCCAGCAACCCGCCACTTCCGATCGCCAATAGTGCTTGATTAATATGATATGCCGCTGCGTCCGTCTCGCTATTCGGATTTAAAAAAACCATCAGCCTTTGCAGCCTATACGGCGCCCTGTATATCAACAACGCAACCGCCACCGCTGCGCCGCCTAGAAACAAAGCAATATATTGCCAAGCCACGCCTGAAACAAAAAAAAGTGCCGTTGAAAAAGCCGCGATCACCAACATCGTCCCCATGTCCGGCTGCTTCATAATCAAAAAAACTACCACACTCAACACTATCACAAAAGGCAAAAAACCCTTAGAAAAATCATTTATTCCCTTGCCTTTTTTAGACAGCCACGCCGAAATATACATCAAAAAAAACAATTTTATCAATTCAGTCGGCTGAATCGTAGTTATACCCAAATTCAACCAGCGATGAAACCCTTTCTTTTCAACTCCGATTCCCGGCAAAAAAACAGCCACCAAAGCCACCATTGTCAAAACTAAAAATAAAGTCGCGTATCGCTGCCAAAAACGATAATCAATCATCGTCGCTATCGCCCATGCCGCCAATCCAATGCCTAAAGAAACCAACTGTTTTGTTACATAACCATAAGGATGGCCAAATCTTTCATAAGAAATAACCGATGACGCCGAAAACACCATCAAAATCCCAAACCCGCACAACACAAATATTGCTACCGCAAGCCAATAATCAATACCATGATTATTTTTTCTGAACCGATCTAAAGACAAATTCCCTCCGATTTAAAGCTCACTCACACAATTTATAAATTGATCTCCCCTATCAGACGCATTCTGAAATAAGCCATAACTCGTACACGCCGGAGACAAAAGCACCACATCCCCAGACCTCGCCACCTTACTCGCCAACTCTACAATTTCCGTCATTGTTTTCAATCCTTTAACTATGTGCAATTCTTTCCCTGTTTTCAATAAATTTCGCTCGATATTATCCGCCTCGTCTCCAATCAAAATGACATTCCTGATCTTGGCCTTTGCAATTTCTATAGCCATTTCCGAAAAATCCGCCCCCTTACTACTTCCGCCTAAAATCAAAACCAATGGCTGATTAAACGTTTTTATAGCAGCAATAGTCGGCTGAGGCCCAGTTGCATATGAATCATCAAAATATTTCACCCCGCCCACTTCTCTCACAAACTGCAACCTGTGAGGCAAACCTTTAAAAAACACAATCCCCTTTTTGATAGTATCTTCATCGTATCCCAAAATTTTGCCAACCATTGCCGCCGATTCAATATTTATAAGATGATGACCACCTTTAAGCAAAGGTTCATCAATCGACATCAATTCTTTTTTAACCCCACCATAATCAATAAAAATTTTGCCATTCTCTAAATAAATCGAATTTTCTCCCTTTTTATTACTAAAATACACTTTTGCTCTAGTGTATTTCCCAAAATCCTCCGTTGGAGTCCCATTAGCAACCAAAACAACAGCATCGTCCTCGCTAAGATTTTCCACAATTCTTCTTTTAGCCGCCACATAGTCTTCAAAAGATTTATGATAATTTGGATTTGACTCCGATTGAGGAGCCAAGTGATCCGGCGTAATATCTAATACAACCGCAATATTAGAACTTTTAGTCATATCTTCTAGCTGGAAACTAGAAAGCTCAATCACCGCTATATCATCTTTAGTTAAATCATTCATTACCTCAAATGGAGCCTTGCCAATATTTCCCATTACATAATTATTACCTTTAAAAAGACCGGACTGTTTGGCCTGACCAATTATACTGCCGATCAAACTAGACGTCGTTCCCTTTCCCTTAGTTCCAGTCACAGCCACGATTTTAGCCGGACATAACTCAAAAAACAGTTGCATCGGCGAAGAAAGAGTATTATTCTGAGCCAGTTCTTTGGCCGCTTCCAAAGGCATTCCGGGAGATCGAAAAAACATATCATGGCTGGAGATCATCTCGGGATTATCTTTATTTGTCCCAAGAGCAAGATTTTCATTATCCAATCCTTCCAATCTTTGAGCCAGTCTTTCCGGATCTCCCGTATCATAAATAACAACCTTCGCCCCTCTTTCTAAGAGATATTTAGCTAAAGCTATGTTTTCAATCCCTGCTCCCAGCATAGCCACGCTCATCCTTTGAAAATCATACATAGTCGCTCCCTACCCATTAAACATAAATATCATACCAAAAACATAGCTTTAAATCTATATAAAGAGATTAGAACCTATCTTATAATTACTTCTCGAATAAGTTCTAAATTATCCCCGTCCGAGTAATGAGATCACCACCCCAGCAGCCGCAAAAACCCAAGAAATTATCCAGAAGCGCATCGTAACTTTCGTTTCATGCCATCCAATAGCTTCAAAATGATGATGAATAGGCGCTGACAAAAATACTTTTTTACCGTTCCTTAATTTCTTTGACAATATTTGAATGATCGTCGTCACCGCCTCAACTATAAAAACAAAACCTATGATCGGTAAAATCACAACACTGTTAGTCAAAAAAGCAATAATTCCTAGCGTCATACCCAGGGCCATCACTCCCGTATCCCCCATAAAAAACCGCGCCGGATAAATATTAAACCACAAAAATGCTAGCAACGCCCCTAAAATCGTCCCACAAAAAATAGCCAACTGCACATTACCATTCATAAGCGCTATCAGTGCAAAAGCCGCATAAGAACTAGCGAAAACCCCGCCCGACAATCCATCCAAACCATCAGTCTGATTTGCCGAAAAAGCAGTAAACACCAGCACAACAATAAACAAAGGCACATACCACCACCCAATATTGAAGTCGCCCACAGCCGGTATATGTATTTCATTCCAGCCTAGCTTACTATAAAACCACCACGCCCCAACACACGCGATCAAGGCATACAAGAAAAACCTAAATCCAAATTTCAGCCCACCTCTATGTGGCCCGATACCTTTAATATTATAAAGATCATCAATCGCTCCAATTATCCCGCAACCAACCATCGCCGTCAGAGGTAGCCAAGTCCCAGACCGGCTAAGATTAGTCGTAAGCGTCACCACTACAACCGTAATCCAAATTAACAAACCTCCCATCGTTGGAGTATTTTCCTTTCCCTTATGCAACGCGTAAAAAATAGGCGCTTTCTTATTATCCGAACCAGTATCTCTTATTTTTTTACCCAATCTATTCTTATATAAAAAATTTGTTAAAAATGGACTCCATGCCATCGCCACAATAAACGCCGTCGCCGTCAATAATAAAACTTTTATTATACTTATTTCCGAAATATCAATACGTTGCATAAAACCTCTTCCTAAATCTTATTTTAATCTTTGAACAATTTTTTCCAGCTTAATCCCTCTCGAACCTTTCACCAGAATAATATCACCCCGCTCAATCTTATTCAATATTTTAATACCCTCAAAGTCGCTATTCTCATACCATTCATCAAGATCAAGAGCTCCCATACTTTCCCCAATACCGATAACATAATCGCAATATATATCTATAAGAGGCTTCAATTTTTGATGCGCTTCAACAGTATAATCACCCAAATCCAACATATCCCCCAAAACCGCTATTCTCCTCTTTGCCTTCTTCTCTTTCGATAGTTTATCCAATTTATATAGCGCCACTTCCATCGATAAAGGATTAGCATTATAACTATCATCAATCAGCCAAACATCCCCTTTTATTTCATCAATATTCATCCTTCCAGTCACCAGCTTAATATTTTCAAGGGCCTTATCAATATTTTCCTGGCTTACCCCAATCTCGCGCCCGACCGTCTTCGCCGCTTCTTGTGCTATTGCGTCAATCCCCGGCTTAAAAAATATTACTTTAGCCTCAGTCTTATCTGCCATTTTTTTAACCCATCCATTTAACTCATTCAAAATCGCCACCCCATTTTTATCCAACGATTTCACCAAAACTGATTTCTCTTCAAACACACCTTCAACAGATTTTAAATTCTGCAGATGAGACGCCCCCACCGCAGTCACCACCGCCATATTCGGCCTTGCGATATTTATCAAATATTCAATATCACCAGGCTTATCTGCTCCCATTTCTAAAACCCAATACTTCTCATCTCTAGGCTTAAAAGTCTTTACAAACCATCCCTTTATTATCACCCAAAGATAATCTTTAAAACCAATCGACCTATTAAAACCCAAAATAGCCAATGGCAGACCAAATTCATTATTCAAATTTCCCGGATTACAAAAAACATCCTTGCTATACTGTTGTCTCAAAACAGCAAAAACCGCTTCTTTCGTTGAAGTCTTAGCAATACTGCCGGTTACGGCTATCACATAGGGCTTCTTTTTCTGATAAACTTCTCCTGCCCACTCCGCCAGCTTTTTTTGCATAAAATCTCTAATTATTTTTTTCATAACTTAACTTTCTGTTCTGTTTGGACTAATTCTATAATAATTTAACAGCCATTGAGCCATTTGTCCAAATATCGGTGCCGCTGAACTTTCTGCCCACTGCGTCGCTTTTGGATTATCAACCTTAACTACCATTGCAAATTTCGGCTTATCCGCCGGGAAAAAACCAGCAAACGACCCGACATGCCTATCCTCGTAATATCCCCCTTCCGGATTTGCTATCTGTGCCGTACCCGTCTTCCCACCAATCCAATAACCTTTAACCTCAGCTCTCTTTCCGTGCCCCTTTTCAATCACCGAAATTAACATTTGAGTCAAATCTTGCGCTGTTTTTTTACTAAAAACCCGCCGAACATCTTCTTTACCAACCCTAACTGACGTCCCGTTTGATTTTCTTATCTCTTCTACCAAATGCGGTTTTATAAGCATTCCGTTATTAGCTATAGCAGCGTAAGCCGCTACCATTTGCAGCGGTGTTGTTGTCATCCCCTGACCAAAAGACATTGTAGATCTACTCAAATCCGTCCATCTTTTAAAATCTTTGATCGTTCCCATCGATTCACCCTGTAGATCAACTCCGCTTTTCTCGCCAAAACCAATCCTTTTAAAATATCGATACATCGATTCATTTCCCAACATATCTGATAGCCAAACCATCGCCACATTATCAGAATTTTCCAGCACTTGAGTCATAGTCTCACGACCAAAGGCTTTCTTGGTAGCTGTACAAATAGGATAATTTTGGACCTTCACACAACTATCAAATACTTCTTCCGTCGAGGGGTTCACTAACCCTTGATCCAACGCCATTCCCATCACAATCGGCTTCATAATAGACCCCGGTTCCCACACATCTGAAGAAATCGGATTTCTAAAAATATTAGGGTCACTTTTAAAAGCCTCGCTATACCCATTAGGATCATAAGAAGGAACCGCCGCCATCGCCACAATCCCGCCTGTCTCGACATCCATCACCACAATAGACCCCTTATCTGCCTCATAAGTTTTCAACGCTTCTACCAGCAACTGTTCTGCCTTAAACTGCGCACTGCGATTCAAAGTAAGAACCAAGCCAGCGCCATCTGATTCTTTTTGCTCCTCTTTAATCGTCGCTATCTTCCTGCCATAACTATCTCTGCTAGAGACTCTGACACCCTTAATCCCTTGCAATATCTCATCATAAAAAGCTTCTATACCATATTTTCCCTTGCCCTCAGTATCAACATAACCAAGAGACTGACCAGCCAATGTCGCTTCAGGATACAACCGAGATTCTTTCGGCATCAAATAAACACCAGGGAGCCCCAATTTCGCGATTTTGTCCGCATCAGTCTTTGAAATATTTTTCTTCAAAGGTGGAATATAAAGTTTCTTATTGTTTATTTCGCCATAAACATCATCCTGATTTAAATTCAATGCCTTAGCAAGCTCTAACGCAACCTTTTTTGGCTCTTTTATTGATCTTGGCACGACCCAAACTTCATAGTAAATAATATTAGTTGCAAGCGGATATTGCCCGTCAGACTCCTCAACCAAAATCTGCCCCCTCTGTGCCGGAACACTTTGTTTAACAATATGTTGTTTTTCAGCTTTCACTTTATAGGCATTGCTCTCAAGGACTTGCTTTTGAAACAATTTACCCACTATCACCAGTACAGCAATTAAGATAAAAGCATTCAACAAATCTAGCCGAGAGCGATTCAACTCGTCTCCGTCTGCTTTCATAAAACTCCTATTTTTTTAGATAAACAAGTTAGTTCTTTGATAAATCTTCAAAATCGATGACCTGCTCATAATCTTGAATAACCGGGCTATTTTTTAAATTCTGCATTGATTTTAAACGAATTGCTTCAATTTGTATATCTTCTCTTTGGTTCTTCAAAATTTCCATTTTATCTTCAGATCTAGAGATCTCAATTTGTTTAGTCGAACCTTTCGTTGATTGTATTAAATATATCAAAGTTAAGAGGGCCAAAACAAAAATAGTAACAAATCTCAATGCCAAAGGACCTACAGCCACCCCTTGTCTTTTAATTGTTCTTCTTCTTTGTCCAGCTCTAGATCTTGAATTTACAGTTACTAACACTATCCCTCCACCTAGCTTACAACCGATTACCTGCTGCCAACAGCCTATCTACATTGCTGTTAGCCATAAGTTGTTTATTATAAGTTAATCTATATTGAAGGCCAGCAGCAGGAAAAGGTCTCTCGACGGATAAAATGGTTGCCACCGCTGATAGGTTGTGAAAAATCTAACCTAGACGGAGGACCCCTCCTAAAATTTTTTTTGCACGTGACCGAAGTCACCTGTAGAATTGATCTAACAGTGCGTTTGTGTTTTGCCCATCTACAGAAACACTCCCCACCACTGGCCTATCAAACAAATTTTTAAAAGCCCCTCCTGAAATGCACTCTAGGGCAATCAATCTAAATGCCGAGATCTACTAAATTTTCCGCAATATCAGATGAATCCTTCTCTGCATTCGATTGATAATCTCGCCACATCTTCTCATCCCAAATCTCAATCCTATTATACAAACCAGTTGCAACAACAGTGCCGTTGAGCGAAGCATATTGGCGTAGATAAGCAGGCAAAACTACCCTTCCCTGTTTATCCATATCAACATCCATCGCCCCTGCCAGCATCAATCTCGCAAAAGCCCTGGCATTCGATTGTGTCATTGGTAAAGATGCTATCTTTTCTGCCATCTTCTCCCATTCATTTTTAGGGTACAAAAATAAACAATTATCCAAGCCGCGCGTAACGACTGCGCCCGCTGATAACTGTGCTCGAAACTTGGACGGGATTGCTAATCGTCCTTTGTCGTCTATATTGTGTGTGTATTCCCCGATGAACACTAGCATGTCCTTTCTCATTTACTGAAGTATAAATATCTCTAATGATCGTTTGCGACTTCTGAGATGGCTTAACTATGATGTTATCCACAGCTTCCTCCACTTTTCCCCACTTTTATCCACATTTCACCACCGCATAGCCATTATATTCCACTCACAAACCACTGTCAACATTTCCAATCAATCAAAAAAATACTCTGTAAGCAGAGTACTTTTCCACAAGGTCGCTCTTTTACTTTTAATTAAAATAAGTCACACATTCTTTCTCTTCTTCTGACTCAAATTCACACTCAAACCAGCAACCAAGGCTCCGATTAAAACACCCAGATAAGAGTCCCAAATTATCGATAATGTATCAGAATAATTTACGTTTAACCCCGCATTAGCTCTCACTTGAACCACAGCCGACAAATACCTCAAATAAAACATAATAAACCCACCGGTAAGCGCTGCCAAAAAAGAGTTTTTTCTATCTGTTAGAGCACATACTAACCCGACCACAAAACCAACCACCAAAAAATAAATCCACCAATAAACATCTCCATCAATATTAAAATACTCTAGAGGATTTATAATATATAATAGAAACCCTACAGCCAACCCTAGCCATATCGCCAGCCACGATGAATGCGTCTGATTGTTTTTCATAGTCCCTCCAAAAAATTTAACCCAATCTAACCGAAAAATAATTTTTAAGATCGTCGATTTTTACCCTCTCCTGCTCCATCGTATCTCTGTCTCTTACCGTCACTGTATCATTCTCTAGCGAATCAAAATCCACCGTCACACACCACGGTGTCCCGATCTCATCCTGTCGACGATAGCGCTTCCCCACATTCCCGTTGTCATCAAATTCACAAACAAAATCACAACTCAAATCCTCAAAAATTAATCGAGCTTTCTCCACCAATTCTGGTTTATTTTTCAAAAGAGGGAATACCGCCATTTTCACTGGCGCAATCGTCTTAGGAAATTTCATTACAATCCTCATATCTCCACCCTCCAATTTTTCCTCACTGTAAGCAGAAAGCAATGACACCAACACGCTCCTATCCAACCCAAAAGTCGGTTCAAGCACATGCGGCACATAGCTCTCATTTTTTTCTGGATCAAAATACTCTAATTTTTGACCCGAAAACTTCGCATGTTGAGTCAGGTCAAAATCACCTCGATGCGCCAACCCAAACAATTCTTTAGTTCCAAACGGAAATTTATATTCAATATCCACCGTCTTCCTAGAATAATGTGACAATTTCTCTTTTGGATGTTCTCTCCTGCTAATATCTTCCTTCTTTACCCCCAAATCCAACACAAATTCTTCCTGCAAACACAACCATTCCTCAAATTTACTCTCCCAATCCGCCTCAGGACTAATAAAATATTCGATCTCCATTTGCTCGAATTCTCGCAATCTAAATATAAAATTCCCTGCCACGATCTCATTACGAAATGCCTTCCCGATCTGTGCAATCCCAAAAGGCATCTTCATTCGGGTCGAATCAAGCACATTTTTAAACTCAATAAAGATCGCCCCTGCCGTTTCCGGCCGCAAATACGCCACCTCTTCCTGAGACCCATCAGTAGTATTTAACTGAGTCTTAAACATCATATTAAAATTACGAACATCGGACCAATTTGACTTTTTACAATTCGGACACGGGATCTTCTTTTCATCCAAAACCGCTTTCATTTTTGCCAGTTTTCCTTCCATATCAACACCGATTGCTTCTTCAATCAAATTATCCGCCCGATATCTCTTCTTGCACTCCTTACAATCAACCATAGCATCATTAAACCCCGAAACATGACCCGAAGCCTCCCAAATCTTAGGATGCAATATAATAGGCCCGTCTATACCAACAATATCCGGCCGTCGATGAACAAATTTCTTCCACCATAAATTTTTAATATTATTTTTCAATTCACTGCCATAGGAACCATAAGTATACGAATTAGCAAAGCCCCTATAAATTTCCGACCCTGCAAATACAAAACCGCGCCTCTTAGCCAAAGATACTATCTTTTCCATCAATTCTTCGTTTTTCTCCATTTTTTCTCCTAAAAATTAAATCTCTTCATAAATATATCAACAAACGGAATATCCCCTTTCAAAATATTCGATGAATACAATGAAATCAAAATAAAAATTACAACAAATAGTAAAAAAACAACCCAAGTCACTATCTTAAATGCTCTAATAGCCTTAACCCAAAACGACAATACCGTACAAGCCATCAAAAACAAAACCGTGGAAACAAAAAGTATAAAATCAGCTGATAATGTTTCCTTCTGGTCAACTTTGAAAAATGCCGGGAAAAAGAAAGAAACCAATGCCATTACCCAACTAGCAACCATCGAAATGTTCGCAATCCTAGCGGTGATCTGCCAACCATATATCTCATCCTGATATTGTTCCAAGCTCTGATGCCGTCTTTCTGCCTCTCTCTCTTGCTCCATCATCAACGAATTATATCTACTATTCTTTTCTAGATCGCTATACAAATCATACAAAGGATGTTTGACTGGAGCACTATTTACACTTTCCACCGGCTCATCTGCAACAGTTAAATCTTTCAACTGTTGTGCCACTGCCACATTTGTTCCACTTACCAATCCTTCAACTTTATCTACCCTATTACCATCCAAAGATTTTTCCGGCGAAAAACTCGGCTTGACTCCCGTCCCGCTTGCAATAGTTCCCAACTGCAAATTCGGCTCTACTTTAGGCTTAGGAGGCTCAATAACGATCGGTACCGGATTTATTGACGGACATGGCTGTTCTGAAGCATCAGGAGGCAAAGCAGTATCACCAATCATTGCACTCAAATTTTCGTTTTGGCCCAAAGGTGCAGATGGCGGACCACCCTCGTCTTGATCGCCATTAACTTGACCGATATTTACCAGTAAAGGCCTCAAGTTTGTTACATTCCCCACATTCTGACTATTTAAATCAACAGGAGTAACAATAGTAGCTGCATTATTTACCACACTCTCCATCGGGTTGTCAACTACTGGACATGACTGATTATTAGCCATTGACCCGTTAACCATCTGATTTTGTCCATTTTCAACCTGAAATTGTAAAGGATCTATATAAATCTGCTGGCCATGGTCAGTCACGGTCGAAGAATTCTGATCTTGGTTAGACGCAACCGAGGAATTCTGGTTTTGGATCGGAGCATTTTGATCCTGAGACTGATTATCTACCTCATTAACATAAATAACACCCTCCCCGCCAGGTGAAACCATAGTTGGATTTAAATTAACTACATTATCAGCAACCGTGACATTAGAAGGCGCCGCTTGATACTGCTCCGGCGGCGTACTTGATGTCAACGGCGCTGGCGGTACAGTTCCTACAGCACTTGTAGATTCATCCACACCGACACCTCCCCTCCTTGGCTTTAGTTAATCATATCACTTTCTCCACCCATAAGTAAACAGATTGTCAGAGAAAACCGCCTACTAAACCACAAGTCTTAAAATCCCGACTAAATACAACTCTCCCCCCTCAAAACTCTCAAAAATTTACTACACCTCAATTCTTTCTGATTCACAAAAACAATAAAATCATTCAAAAGAGCATCAATTTCATCGGCCACCTTCTCAGGCAGACCAACTTTCCTTACCACATCTGCCTTTCTACCCAGCATCACTCTTAATGCCTTAATCGTATCAGCAGACACCTTTTGATTATGACTCCCACAACTCTCACACACAACTCCGCCATACTCATTATCCCAGCCAATAATTTCCGGCCCGATCTTCCCGCGGCACATCACACATTCATACAACTCCGGACAATACCCAAGCATAGACAGCCCGTTAATCAAAAAATAATAATCCACAATCTTCAGATCAGCCCGCTCATCTAAAAACTCTAAAGACTCGCATATCAAATTAAACAATCTTCGATTTTCTTCATGATCCTGAGTCAAAACATCGATTAACTCACCAAAACGAGCCGCCCTACTCATCTCATCCAATCCTTTATGAATATTTTGATGATAGCTTCTAACGCAGGCCCCTGCTACAGTATCAATATTCTTACCTTCCGCCAAAACCAAATTCACCAGGCAAAAAGGCTCGAGATGACCAGCCAATTTGCTAAGCGGCTTTCTAACACCCTTAGCAACAGCTGTGATCTTACCTTTCTTTTCAGTATAAATAGTTAACAGCCTATCTGCTTCATTAATATTAATTCTCTTTAAAATAATTCCATCTGTCTTATATGTCGGCATACTCTTTTGACCGCTCCACTAAAACTTCTTCTGCCCTTTTAAGCTGCTCAAAAGTATTAATCCCCATCGCCTCGCTCTCCTCGTTCACTGGTACAGCAACAATTTTCTTTTTCTGCTCATTAGCCAAGCCAATCAAGTCCGTCAAATAAAACTCGCCCTGAGAGTTATTGGCCTGAAGTTTATCAATATTTTCCCACAGCCACTTTGCCTCAAAAATGTAAAAACCAGGATTGCATTCTTTGATTTTTAACTGCTTCTCATCACAATCTTTCTGCTCTACAATTTTCACAACATTTCCATTCTTATCACGAATAATCCTCCCGTAAGCCCAAAAAATCGGATCCTCAAAGTTAACTGACAACATCGCAATAGCAGGACATTTCTCGTCATATTCTTCGATCAACTTTCTAATAGTTTCCGGTTTATACAAAGGCATATCCCCGTAACAAACCAAAACAGACCCATATTTTCCCCTTAACTGACCTTTCGCCGCCAAAACCGCATGTCCCGTGCCAAGCTGCAAGTCCTGTTCAGCATATTCCACTTCTCCGTCTAAATATTCCCTGACTATCTCCTGTTTATATCCAACCACTACCACTTTTTTATCCACACCGGCCCTCTGCAAATTATCTAAACAATAACTGATCATCGGATGGCCCGCTAAAACCGCCATCACCTTGGGCAAATCATTATATCCGGCCATATCGACCATTCTCGTCCCCTTGCCCGCTGCCAAAACCACACTTACAATCTTTTCCATTTTTCTCCTTAAATATTTACTGGAGTAATCCTATAGACTGCTCTTCCTGACAGGCGCTCTCTTTCGCCAGCCATAGCATTCTCGATATTCTTATCTTAGTGAAAATTTATCCAGGGGTCAATCCAACAACGCCCAGATCTTAGCAAAAAATATCCAAAAGGAAACTTTTTGGACCTCTCAATAAAAACAATCGTACCATCATTATAAATCTTCTTGTCTTAATCTAAGCTTGATATATTTATATTCATACTCTAATCCCATTTTATTAAGTACTTCAATTAAATCTTTACAAATAAATCCTTCTTCTTTCGCTTTTATTTTACTTTTTCCAAATAAGCTCAGAGTTTTATCATAAGATAAACCCAACAAACTGGCCACACAGGCCACGCCGCAACCCATCTCATCTTTTTGTGCAACATAATAACCCATCTTAATCTCATTTCTGACATACCGGACAAAAATGCGTCCCTCTTCCCCCTAATTCAATCCTCTCTATCCTTGTACCACAAATCTGACACGGCTTCCCAGTCTTACGATAAACCTTTGTGTGCTCCCCCATCGTTCCCTGATTTCCAAAAGCGTCCACATAAGTATCCTCAGAAGAACCTCCGTACTTTATTCCTAACTCTAAAGCCTTACGGATATTATCTCTAATAAACTGCCACTCGCTAATCAAAATATCTCGCACCGCACGAGTCGGCAGAATTCCACTATAAAACAAAGCCTCGTCGACATAAATATTACCTACCCCAGAAATAATCTCTTGATCAATAATAAATTGCTTAATCTTACGAGTCGGGATTCTCTTTGCTCTAAGCATCATGTATTCAGCTGTAAAATTATCTGAAAAAGGCTCGGAACCCAACTTCCTAAGTTCTCCAATTTCTTTCAAATCTTCAGTTTTGTATAGTTTAAGCCATCCAAAACGACGCAGGTCGTTAAAAAACAATACTGAGCCATCATCAAAATGAAATATTGCCCTCGTATAGGCGTTAGGCAATTTATTCACCCAGTCCGAACTCGGATGCCCTCCAGCCACCCGCGACCTCTTTAAAACAAAATTCTTTTCGCCATAATTCTCTTCCCAAATCAACTGCCCTGTCATTTTTAGATGACATAAAATCATCTTACCACCACTTAATCTAAAAACCAAAATCTTCGCCCTTCTCTCCAAGCCCAAAATCTCCTCGCCCTCAATCGCATCCGGCAAAAACTTCACCACCTTCGGATCTCTCGCCTCAAACTTCACAATTTTCTTCCCCGTAACAACCTTTTCCAATCCCCGTTTAATTGTTTCGACTTCAGGTAACTCTGGCATAAAACTCCTTTTTACTTATTTACCTCATGTAACCCTATCAAAAATAGAATCAATTTTCGACAAATCAAACGTCACGCTCTCCTACTCTCGCATAGCTTTCAAGCTCGATCTTATTTCCCCAAAAAACCTCAACAATTTTATACTTTCCTTTAGTCCAAACACTATCTTCATCTTT
Source organism: uncultured Candidatus Saccharibacteria bacterium (assembly GCA_964482785.1). GTDB lineage: Bacteria > Patescibacteriota > UBA1384 > VFKW01 > VFKW01 > CAYZYR01. The sequence continues at coordinate 28,529 of CAYZYR010000007.1, forward strand.
AAAGTGCATCACCTCAATAATAATGATGCTTGCCAAAGGCCTTGAAAGCTTTTGATTTCCCTTCGTCTCTAAAAGTGGAATTCCCCATCTAACCAATAATTTCTCTGCCCGCTCTTCAGAAAGTCATAAATCTTACCTTCTCCTAATTTCTCTGGTAAACATTCTTCAATCTTACGTCTCCCCTCTTTGTGTTCATTATAATTTCGCGGCGTCAAATCAGGATTAAATTCTACTGCAATTCCCATTCTTCCCTCTTTCTTCTACATTCTACACGCACCTGATATATACCACTTAATACAAACCTAAAACAACCTCGTCTGTTTCTCCCCGATCTTATCTTTTTTATCAAAAATTGTCACTTCCCCATACTGTCCATCATATCCCGGGCGAATCGTCAAATCCCCTCGTCGCACTTTCAAAATACCATCGATCACCCTCTCTTGACCAATCTTTCGCAACCGTTCTTCCGGTAACTCTATCAAAACCTCAAATTCCGATCCTCCAAGTTGCACCATTTTATGATATTCATTCAAAACACTCTTAGAGTTTGCCCCCACCGCCAAAGCCTCCGCAATTATCTCATCCAAAGGCATCGTATATTTACACGGTACCGAACCTTTAGGAATATAGCCTGCTTCCCTATCAGCCAAATCAAAAACTCGATGTTCTACCCCAATCGTCAAAGGTTTTTTACAGATCGGGCAAATATTATTCAATTTTTCCGCTTCTTTCGGCGACATACAAGTCGCATGATCACGATGCCCATCCCAGTGGTACATTCCTTCCTGTGGAAAATATTCCAAAGTATACAAAAAATTCTTCCGCGTCTTTATCGTCTCAACAATCAAACCATAAGAAACCTTTTCCAAATCAAAAACATTCGCCTCTCGCATCATATTCATCCCCGAATGCGCATCCGAATTTGAAAGCAAAGTATACGTATCTAAATTACTTATTCGCCAGTTCATTGGCGGATCGCTCGACAAGCCAGTTTCCAAAGCATAGATCCGATCCGACAATTCACCATAGCATTCCTCCAAGCCATCAAAGCCCGACTTACTACCAAACAAAGAAAACCAGGGCGTCCAAATATGAGCCGGCACCACAAAACATCTCTCGTCGGCCTCCCACAAAATCTTTACCAAATCTTTCGAAGACAGACCAAACACCGGCCGACCATCAGAAGCAATTTTTCCGTGTTTCGCCAATTCTTTATTCACTTTCATCAAAGACTCAAAACCTGGCACAAAAAACAACGTATGCATCCGCCGAGTCTTTCCGTCTTGGTTAAAAATTGTCGACACTTCCCCGGTAATAATAAAATATGGCGATTTATCATCACCTTTATATTTAAAAACACCCTCACCTGCTGGCTCTAATTTCTTCGCCAGCTCATAGCTCCACAAAGGATGAGTACAGTCAGCTGTACCGATAAGATTCAAACCTTTCCACTTTGCCCACTGCGCAATATTTTCCAAATCCATCTTCTTGCTAGTCGCCATCGCATATTTTGAGTGGAAATGAAAATCCGCCACTACTCTCATTATTATTCTCTTTCTTATGTCATTGCAAGTAATATAATAACAAAACAATCTTTTTAATAGATTGCCGCGCTCCTTCGTCGTTTGCAATAACTACCACAATAATATCTTCATTGTTCAATCTTGTCGAGAACTTTCTCCGCCTCTCATCCTCAGACTTGACCCGAGCACATCCTTTAATTATGCCAAAAAAGGCCTGCTTTTGGCAGGCCTTCAAATTTTGCACTTATTTATTATTTTTCTCTAAATATTCCTTATATTTCTTTTCTATCTTCTTATCGAAATATAGAGCCAATGTTAATTCAATAATCATAAATATGAGGGTTAGTACAATATATTCCCACCATTTCTGGGGACTATTATATATTTGATCAAAAATAAAAAATATTACACCTGCAAAAATACCAGCCAAAACTGCTTTTTCATTTTACACCTCCTCTGCACCTAAATACTTATTAGTATTGCTCAACTCAATCCCCCCGACCACTTGTGTCAAACTGTAGCCAAAAACTAAAGCGAGCACTTACTGTGGAAAACCTATCGGAGACGGAGTGAGCTTGGTTACAGAGCATAGCAGCAAGCCGCAATCCGAGATAGAGCAACGATTCTCGCAGGAAAAATCGAGCACGTGTTTTGAATAACAAGCACGAGCCGCATCTTGACATTCTCTAAAAAAAGCGTAATTTATAGATAAAAGCCCTTTACCCAAAGGATATAAAGGAAAAATATGCCACTCGACATGACCACCGGAAAATATTGGGATAACCTCATCAACCAAAGCCTCTTAAGATTTTGTCTACTCAAAGTCCTCGAAAAACAGGAACTTCACGCCTATATCATCCCCCAAAAAATCTCCGAGTTCACCCGAGATCATTGTCCTTCCCCTTCTCCCGGCACTCTCTATACCACGTTGGCAACACTAGAAAAAGACGATTATCTATCCTCAAGACTTTCCACTCGCGGCCACACCAAAAAACTCTACAAACTAACCCCAAAAGGCAAAAAAGCCCTTGCCTCAGCCACAAAAGCATGGTCTAAAACTACCTTTTTAATCGCCAAAACTTGCATATACCAACAATGGTCTTAAAAAATCAAAAAACCGATCAAAGATTAATATCGTTTCTTTTCAAAATCACATCTTACACTATTAAAAAGAAAAGCGCTAATTAATATAAACAATATTCCTGAGCCAATCACATACCTAGAAATAACATTCACATTAGTTTTCAGTACTGAGTCAGCACTTATTTGAAAATCATTCCCCGAAACGCCAAAAACAGTCATCATTATACCCAAAAACAATAACAAAAAACCAAAAATCATTTTACTACGAACCATATCAATATCACCTATTTAGTTTCGTCAACACCACTAGCTTTTATAAATAAAATCGCGCTCAATATTATCAAAGCAATTCCCAAGAACAAAGCGATCGCGATTGTTTGGCTCGCCGAGGAAGACAGCTGATCCGCACTTAACGCTGCTTTACTTGCGTAGCTGCCCGCTACCAGCATCACACCCAACGCCAATGTTGTAAAACCACCTATGAGTTTTTTCTTCATAAAAACCTCCTTTTACTAGAACCATTTAATAACATTAATACCAGTCAAACCAAGAACCACTAAAAATAATCCTATAGTTAGCGCCAAAACGGCCGTTAGTATAATATGATGTTTCTTGTGCACTGTCTCTACCTCACATTAAGCGATAAAAAAGACTATGTCAAGAATATTAATGACTCAAATGATCCTTAATAATTTTCGCATACTTATCTTTTTTAGCGGTTTCTTCTTTCCGGCTCAAAGCAAACTCTCTATTTAATCTAACTAAAAAAGCATGGGTCTCTTTCAATCTGGCTAAATCATTACAATTTAAATAATTATGAACATCCGGCCTTAAATCAATCCCCAGCATCGAACTCCAAGCGTCAGTCAAAATAAAAATCAACTTCTTCCATTCATAAATCAAATCTTCTGAAGATCGCTCCGTAGGTTGGTTTTGCTCATCGAGCACTGCCTCGCTCGCCAACGCCTCTGTATTACCCTGGGAAAGATCCTCCAATACCTCTCGGCTAATTTCCATTTCAACAGAAACACTCTCTTCGTTTAAAAATTTCTTCTTCATCACAGGAATCAATTTAATAGCCTTTTCATATCCTTTTTGGTCCAAAATACCTCGCTCCTTAGCAAAATTTACCCTTTCATAAAAAAGCAGTGTTTTATTCAATCCCTCGCTAAAAGCCGCCCCTGATAAAATAGCATTCTTTGCCTCTTCCAACTGACTTTGACTCAAGACGCCCGCGTTAAACAACTCCTTCAACTTATCCCAAAAAGTTAGTCTCTCCATTAAAGGAGAAATAATCCCCCACGCCATTTTCGCTTCCTCGGAAAGCTTTCTAGGAGTCCCAAAAATAGTAACATCATTCTTCAAATAATAATATTCCAAATTAATAATATCTTGCTCATTGAAAACATTTTCCGATAAGTGCAACTTAGCTCTCTCGATCTTAGCATTTTTATAAGAATCCATCGATTCAATAACACTGTCATTATTTTCTCGAAGCCCTACAGCCAGATCTCTCACCTCTTTCTTAGCTCTTTCTCGTGAAATATATCCCTCTTTCACCATCTTCAAAGCTTCTTTACCGCCAATAAAAAGCGGATCCCATTCCAATTTTTCAATAACGTCTAATTTACTCACATCGCCTCCTTCATTTCTTTCATAACCGCAAATGCCTTACCGCCATCAATAGCTCTCGCTTCCTCCAAAAAACCTAAAATAGAATATAATTCTTCCGAAGACCCAACCAACCGAAATTCTTCCGGACTAGCTTGTCCCGACAGAACTCTTTCATAAATTTCCTTAGAAAACCACCCTAATTCAATAAGACGTTGTCCTTGCGATTTCACAACCTCAATCTGTTCATCCGTCAACTTATGCATTTCCATTAAAAAACTGTCGACTTTCGGATCGTGTTCAAGATTATCACCATTACGCACGACTTCAGCGTTCCCTAAAGATTTAACACCTTCAGGAGTTCCCATCCCGCTATCTGCGCTCATTTTTCCCGCCTTTTCTAAATTGATCGCGTAAATAAAAAAATATGCCGACCAAACATAAAAATATAAAAACATCTCCAAAATGGTTATATTTAATAAAAAGATACAAACCCATAAATCCGCATAAACCTATTAAATATAAAACTATTTGTCTATCAACCCGCATATCCCTCCCGCAATTTATCTTTATCTCTCTATCTAATTATATGTATAAAAAAAATAAGATGCAATGTCTTGGCGGCGACCTACTTTCCCAGGACCTTTCGGACCAAGTATCATCGGCGCTGAGGCGCTTAACTGCCGTGTTCGGGATGGAAACGGGTGTACCCACCTCGCAAGAACCACCAAGACGCTACATCTTATCTTATCTTTTCAAACAGACATTTTCAAAATAGTAGAAATTTGGAGTAATAATACCCGAATATATAATAATCGTGCTTTTGCTCAATGCTGAACAATTCCTGTGCTTAATTTGAGAATGAATCTCAATATGACATTTAGTACTTCTTGGCTCAATACATTACTGCACTTACACCTGAAGCCTATCAACCTGGTGGTCTACCAGGAGTCTATGAAAATTAATCTTGGAGCGGGCTTCCTGCTTATATGCTTTCAGCGGTTATCCCAACCGAACGTAGCTACTCAGCAATGCCCTTGGTAGGACAACTGATACACCATAGGTTCGTCCATCCCGGTCTTCTCATACTAGGGACAGACCTCCTCAATTTTCCACGCCCACAGCAGATGAGGACCGAACTGTCTCGCGACGTTCTGAACCCAGCTCGCGTACCGTTTTAATTGGCGAACAGCCAAACCCTTGGGACCTTCTCCAGCCCCAGGATACGATGAGCCGACATCGAGGTGCCAAACCGCGCCGTCTATGTGAACTATTGGGCGCGATCAGCCTGTTATCCCCGGGGTAGCTTTTATCCGTTGAGCTCTGACCATCTCATTCTGCGTCAGAGGATCACTAACACCTACTTTCGTACCTGATCGACTTGTGGGTCTTCCAGTCAAGCTGGCTTATGCGTTTGCACTATCACTCCGATTTCCATCCGGAGTTAGCCAACCTTTGTACGACTCCGTTACTCTTTAGGAGTCGACCGCCCCAGTCAAACTACCCACCTGACACTGTCTCGAGTCTTTGACAGGATTAGAATTTCAAAATAACAAGGGTGGTATTTCATCTTTTGAGTTGCCTCTCCCACCTAGCCTACACATCCTATTCCAAAACCCAATGCCAAGTTGTAGTAAAGCTCCACGGGGTCTTCCCGTCTTGCTGCGGGTAACCGGCATCTTTACCGGCATTGTAATTTCGCCGAGATCTTCGTAGAGACAGTCCCCAGACCGTTATGCCATTCGTGCGGGTCAGAACTTACCTGACAAGGAATTTCGCTACCATAGAACGGTTATAGTTACCGCTGCCGTTCACTCGGGCTTAAGTTCGCACCTCTTATAATGCAAGCATTACAATCAACGCTCCCGATAACCTACGAGCACTGGGCAGGCATCAGCCCCTATACTTCCCTCAAGGGGTTTGCAGAGACCTAAGTTTTTGGTAAACAGTCGCCTGGGGGTCTTTCGCTGCGCCCTGACTTGCGCCAGGGAGGGCATATCCCGAAGTTACGCCCGCTGTATTGCCGAGTTCCTTTACGAAGGTTCTCTCGATCACCTGAGGCTCCTCGCCTCGTCTACCTGCGTTGGTTTGCGGTACGGACACATTAGTTAATTAATCCTAGAATTTTCTTGTCGAACCTTCAACTCTGCACAACATAGCCATAGCTGCACACAACCTCCGGTCCGCGTCTTCTAGGGGTAAGACTAATGCGGTGTAGGAATATCAACCTACTGTCCATCGCCACCCTAGTGGCTTAGGACCGACTAACCCCCCGTCGATTACCGTTGCGGGGGAAACCTAAGACATTCGGTGGCCGGGTTTCTCACCCGGCTAATTCGCTACTCATGCCAACATTCTCACTTCTGTACGCTCCACCACGTTCTCGCGAAGCAGCTTCACTGCATACAGAACGCTCCCCTACCACTCCCTGATAAATCAGAAAGTCCATAGCTTCGGTGCTTGACTTGAGCCCCGTTAAATTTTCGGCGCAAACAAGCGCAGAGGGCCAATCTCCGTTCCCTCGTTAGAGGGAACATCGACAGATCGTGCGCTGGACTAGTGAGCTGTTACGCACTCTTTAAAGGGTGGCTGCTTCTAAGCCAACCTCCTAGTTGTCAACGCTCATTCACATCCTTTTCCACTTAGTCAAAACTTAGGGACCTTAGCTTATGGTCTGGATTCTTTTCCTCTTGACCGTGCAGCTTAGCCCGCACGGACTGACTCCCTTGCCCTAACAACCCGCATTCGGAGTTTGTCTGATGCCGACAGGTTACCCCCACCGGACATCAATCAGTGCTCTACCTCGGGAATTGTAGCAAGAGGCTATACCTAAATATATTT
>CAYZYR010000007.1:35596-39136 GCA_964482785.1 uncultured Candidatus Saccharibacteria bacterium
CAGCTATCTCCGAGTTCGATTGGAATTTCTCCGCTATCCACAGTTCATCCCCCAGGGTTGCACGCCTGGTGGGTGCGGACCTCCACAACCGGTTAGGGTTGCTTCATCCTGACCATGGATAGATCACTCGGTTTCGGGTCTAGTATATGCCACTTAACGCCCTATTCGGACTCGCTTTCGCTACGCCTCCAGCCCATTAGACCTTAAGCTTGCGACATACAGCTAACTCGTTGGCTCATTCTTCAAAAGGCACGCTGTCACCCGAGCAAGCTCGGGCTCCAACTCCTTGTAAGCATATGGTTTCAGATTCTATTTCACTGGCCCTCTCGGCCTTCTTTTCACCTTTCCCTCACGGTACTAGTTCACTATCGGTGAGAAATGGTATTTAGCCTTGGCGCATGATCACGCCGACTTCCCAGCGGGTTTCGCGTGCCCGTTGGTACTTAGGAATAACTTCGATGGTATTCAACGACTTTCGTTTACAGGGCTGTCACCTTCTATGGCTGTCCTTTCCAGGATCCTTTAACTAGCCAAGATGAATTACCATTGCCTTGCGGCTGAAATTACCCTTTAACCCTTACTCAGTAACCAGATTACGGGCACCAGGCCACCGCTCGAGACTCACTATGATCCCTCTATTTTAATGGATCTAGGTCTGACGGTTCCTGATACCCAAAATCTGGTTACCAAGAAAGTTTAGGCTCTGCCCCGTTCGCTCGCCACTACTAAGGGTATCACTACTGTTTTCTTTTCCTCCGCTTACTAAGATGTTTCAGTTCAGCGGGTTCCCATTTATGTGCATTTCAGCACATAAATACGATGGCTTCACCATCGTGGGTTTCCCCATTCGGACATCCACGGATCAAAGCTTGTTTGCCAGCTCCCCGAGGCTTATCGCAGGCTACTACGTCCTTCTTCGGCCATTTCTCCCTAGGCATCCCCCATATGCTCTTATGTTGAGATTGCATTCCCAAATTCAATTCAGGAATGACGAATTCTGTAATAATGTTGTTTTTTCACATTTGTGATCGATTAAATATATTCAGCGAAAATTAGTTACCCAAATTTCTACTATTTTGTTAACGTCCGGATCCAATCAGGATCAAATACCAATCTTCAAATTATTGAATTCTGATACCAATTCCTGATTGCGAAGAAACAAAAACCGCCTCATGGCGGCTGGATTAGCATAAAATACCACCTAGCTAACTCTCAGCCGTTTACCCCCATCCTTGTTTTGGTAGAAGCAATAGCGATTTCCCTCTCCTTTTTACTCTGACAAAAATAATAATATCAAATTATTTAACCTGTGTCAACACTTTTGTCAGGCACTATTCAACTTTATTCAATACACCAGAACATACAGGTATAGAATCTGACGATAACGAAGAGATAAATAATTGCTTAAATACATCATCACAAGCTTTATTTTTCTTTGAAACATTTGGGTTCAAAGAATCATCTAATACGTAAGAATCTTTATCTTTTCCATAAGAAACTAAAGCTACTGATTCATAAGAATCATTAGGAGCCCTGTATCCTCGCGCATAAACATAATCCGTACCCCACGGATCCCTTGTTGGGCCTTTATAATAAGGGCCCTTCCAGACATAATCACATACTGATGCAGTAAAAGTAGATGTGTCACACTTGACTAATCCCATCTCGTCGCTACTTATTTTATCCCAATTCCTCGCAGCATTAATAGCCAAGTTTCTTTGAGCCTTGGGATAATATCTTATATCTGCGTACATCATAGACACAGCAAGAGATAAGTTGCTCACATCCGCCTTAGCTGTAGATATTTTCGACTTTTCTCTGGAATTCTTTATCCCATAAACAGTCAAAGTACTTAAAGTCCCAATGATACTTATCACCACCAACAGTTCTACTAAAGTAAAACCCTTAATTTTCCTAAACATTCTCCCTCCTCCCTAAATATATTAAATTCTAAGATCTTCCCATTATCATCCCGAGTATTATCGAGACACAAAATACACGCTCGCCACCTAATACGCTTTCGCAAAAACCGCCCGTTCTCTAGACTCGCCTCCGCACAAAACGCATTTTCCCCTCTCCTTCTTTCCTTCAAAAGGAATACATCTGATAGTCGCTTTCGTCTTTTCCGCAATCTCAGCCTCGCATTTCTCATCTCCGCACCAGTGAGCTAACACAAACCCGCTTTCACCTTCAAAATGCTTCCTAAATTCATCCCAACTATCAATTTCTACCGTCCTCTCTTCCCTATTCTTCTTAGATCTTTCCAAAAGTGACGATTGGATATCCGCCAGCAAGTCCCCCGTTTTATCTTTAATATCACCGAAAGCAATTTCTTCTTTTTCGCCCGTATCTCTCCTAACCATAATCACCTGACCCTTTTCAATATCTCTCGGCCCGATCTCAATACGAATCGGCACACCTTTCTTTTCCCATTCAAAATAACGCACACCAGGCCTCATATCGCGATCATCAAGTTCGACAATTAAATTCTCATCATCAAACATAGACTGAATCTCCTTTGCCTTGCCCAAAACACTCTCTTTCCCATTATCATCACTCCACACTGGCACGACAATGACATGAATAGGTGCGATCTTAGGCGGCAACACCAAACCCTTATCATCACTATGAGTCATTATCAAACCGCCGATTAACCTAGTGCTCACTCCCCAGCTGGTCAGCCATACATATTTTTCTTGGCCGTCTTGATCTAAAAATTTCACATCAAACGACTTCGCAAAATCCTGACTTAAAGTATGAGAAGTTCCCGACTGCAGCGCCTTACCATCTTGCATCATTGCTTCGATTGTATAAGTCCTCTCCGCTCCAGCAAATTTTTCACTCTCACTTTTACGTCCAGAAATAACCGATATCGCCAAATATTTCTCTGCAAAATCCCTGTAAACATCAATCATCGTCTTCTGTCTCTCTTCAGCCTCATTATGAGTTGTGTGAGCAGTATGTCCCTCCTGCCACAAAAATTCGCTCGTTCTCAAAAACAACCTCGTTCTCATTTCCCAACGCACAATGTTCGCCCACTGATTAATAAGCAAAGGCAAATCCCTGTAAGACTTTATCCATTTAGAAAAAGCATCATAAATAATAGTTTCCGAAGTCGGCCTCACTACTAAAGGCTCCTCAAGTTTCTTCCCGCCCGCATGAGTAACCACTGCCACTTCCGGAGCAAATCCCTCAACATGCTCCGCTTCCCGCTTCAAAAAATTTTCCGGAATAAACAACGGAAAATAAGCGTTTTTCACCCCGGTTTTTTTAAATTTATTATCCAAAACTTTCTGAATATTTTCCCAAATAGCGTAACCATATGGCTTTATGATCATCGTACCTTTAACTGGACCATAATCCGCCAAGTCGGCAGATTCGATCACATTCAGGTACCACTCGGAAAAATCCTCGCTTCTTTTAGTTATTCCTTTGTCTTTCATAACTATATTATGCCAAAAACCAAATCAATATGCAATAAATCTATCAACTTGCAATTTTATAACAGAAAGTATAATCTATAAATAGAATCAATCAATA
>CAYZYR010000008.1:0-38739 GCA_964482785.1 uncultured Candidatus Saccharibacteria bacterium
AATCCAAGCTAGGCCTTGACAAAACAGATAAAAAATGCTATACTATCAACATGTTAAAAATCGATAAAGGCAAAATCACAGTAATGTGGTGACGCAAAGCCACGGGCCCCTCGGGGTAGCCGGGTTGCCGAAGCTATGTTCTCGCATAAAGCGCCAACTTCGGTTAGCGCTTTATGCTTATCGGCCGATTTTTGGCAAATCCAGTCCTTGGAGGATTTGTTAATGGTAACCAGAAGAAAGATCATTGTCTCCGATCGCGATGCCGCTTTCGCTCTTTCCACAAACCGCAATCAAAATGACGCCCTATATCTCATGGCCACCTCCTCGCCCAATTTCTTTAACTACGTCGCCGAGACAATCTCTGATTGTGCCTCAGCCTGGTGCGAGGACGGTTCCGAAGCCTTCTCAGAAGCGTTTTATGCTTCTCATGAAGCTCTGAACTATTTCCTTCTTGCTCTTTGGTCCGCAAATAAAGGCAGTCTACCACAGATCAAACCCCGCGACTACCGAGAAGATGAAGCCAAGATGGGCGGCCTGAAATATCGATACCATGAGCTTACCTCCTCCTTCGACAGCACTGGGAGTTATCATTTCCTCATTGAGTTAACCGACAAACTCGATGAAGTAAATGAATTTACTCGATGTCATCTAATGCTCATTATGTGCATTGTTCTCGAGTCCATCGATCTCAGTCAAACGTCTGCCGAAATGCCCAGCTAATCGCCCAACGAGTGTCGGCTCATCGCAGGCGGGGACATCCGGTCCCCGCCTTCTTTTCATTGACAAAAATTCCTATTTTACCCATCAAAATAATCTAATTTATTGATTAATCGATCCTTTTTTACTATAATATCCAGGTATGAATTATTTTATTAAAACCTATGGTTGCCAATACAATGAATGGGAATCAGCCCGCCTCAATTATATGTTGGGAAAAATAGGATTTCATCCAACCGACGCTGAAAATGCTGAAGTCATTTTTGTTGTTGCTTGTGCTGTGCGCCAAACTGCCGTTGATCGAATTTTAGGCCAAATCCGCAACTGGCAGGACAAAAAAATTATTATCACCGGATGTATTATCGACCAAGATGTTAAAAAATTCCAACAAAGAAATGCTTTTATTTGGGACATCAAAACCCCTGAGACTCTAAAAGACATCTTACAGCTAAAAGATGTTGGCTCCATTCAAAATCTACTCGCATCTGGCAATCCCGAATCAGCTTATTTGCCCATTATTCTCGGTTGCAATAATTTTTGTACTTATTGCGCCGTCCCTTACACTCGCGGCCGTGAAACTTCCCGCCCTGTCGATGAGGTCATTACCGACTTCAAATCTCTTATCGCTAAAGGTTTCAAAGAAATAATGCTCCTCGGTCAAAACGTTAATTCCTATCAATTCGACTTTGCCGAACTTCTGAAAATTCTAAACAACATTCCCGGCGACTTTAAAATCACCTTCACCTCCAACCATCCCAAAGACATGACCAACGAAGTCATCCAAGCCATCGCCGATCTCCCCAAGGTCATCAAAAAAATCCATCTTCCTATTCAATCCGGCTCAAATAAAATACTGAAAGCCATGAATCGCCCCTATACAAGAGAGCAGTATTTATCGTTAACCGACCGTCTCAAAAAAATTATCCCAAATGTCGAGATTACTACTGACGTTATCGTCGGTTTTCCCGGTGAATCAGAACAAGATTTTCAAGAAACTGTCGATATTTTCAAAAAAGTCGGCTATGCCACTGCCTATGTTAACAAATATTCTCCCCGCGCCGGTACCGCTGCCCACAAACTCGGCGACCCCATTCCCTGGTCCGAAAAACAGCGTCGCTGGCGCGTCTTAAATGATATTGCCAATAAATCTTGATAAATCTTAAAAAATAGAGTAAAATTATAAAGTAGAAAAATAATTTTTAAATAAAATTCTAAAAATTGCCGAGGTGGTGAAATTGGTATACACGCTACCTTGAGGTGGTAGTGGGCGCAAGCTCGTGCAGGTTCAAGTCCTGTCCTCGGCACAAGGCAAAAATGCCTTAAAATATGTGAAATATCTTTTGTCATTTAATGTAATATCCGGGCGTTTAGCTCAGCTGGCCAGAGCGCCTCGTTTACACCGAGGATGTCGGGGGTTCGAATCCCTCAACGCCCACCAAGAATTCTTAATGATTTCTTTGCCGAGGTAGCTCAGTGGTTAGAGCACATGACTGAAAATCATGGTGTCGGCAGTTCGATTCTGCCTCTCGGCACCAAACCATCCCTTGACGCAAGTCAAAACGGTTTGTTAGAAAGGTCTCTGTCGCCTTAGACAGAAGTCGCGCTTCGCGATTAAAATTAAGCATATGAAAGAATTCACCGAATTCTTGTTGTCAGTTAAAGATGCCCGAATGATAGATTTCAAAAAGGTCTTCAGCTGGAACTATCTTACTGACAATGCTCTGTCCCTCTCTAGCTCATTAGTAGCGCTGCTAGGCTATATTTTTGTAATTACTATTGTTGCTGGTATTATTATCAGTATTGTTCTCAACCGCAAAAATAAAAAAAAGCCTCTTTATTCTCGCCTTCGTTGGCACATCTGGAATATGACGCTTTGGCTGGGTTTAGTCGGCACCCTTTTGGCCGTCTCTCGTTTCTTCGGCATCTTCATCTTAAATAGTCGACTATTATTACTCGCCAATATTATCGCTATCATAGTCTGGACCGCTTGGATTGGTTATTACTGGTTGTTTAAAATGCCAAAAATAAAACAAGAATACATCAAAAAAGTTGAAATCGAAAAATATTTACCAAAGCCCAAAAAAGTAAGATTATAGTAAAATATCTAATAGGAGTTACCCTATGTCGCAAACCCAACCGCAAACCATGGCTGAATTAGTTGAACAAGCTGGTTCTAGCCTCATCCCAATTCATCAAGGCGACGTTATCGAAGTCGTTATCAATTCTATTACCAAAAACCGCATCCTCGTCGATGTCCAAGGTCTTTGTCTCGGTTTTATTCCCGATCGTGAATTCTCTTACGATGTCAAAGAGCTAAAATCCGGCGACAAAGTTTTAGCCTACATTCTCTCACTCGAAAATGACGAAGGGATGGTTGTTTTATCCTTAAGACGCGCCGACCGCGAACGAGTCTGGCGTACTCTTCAGGAAAAAATGGATTCAGGTGAGCTTATCTCAGTTAAAGTCACCCAAGCCAATCGCGGCGGCCTCATCGTCCAATTCGGCGATGTCGAAGGCTTTCTTCCTGTTTCTCAGCTTTCAACCGCTCATTATCCGCGCGTTACCGGCGGTGACAAAGACAAGATTTTCAACAAGCTAAACGATCTTGTCAATCAATTACTCCGAGTTAAAGTCATCGCTTTTGATCGTAATTCCAACAAGCTTATCTTCTCTGAAAAAGCTGCCGGCGATGCTTTGCAAGAAGAAAAAGCTTCTCAATTTGAAGTCGGTCAAAAAGTCAAAGGCAAAGTTACTGGTGTTGTTGATTTCGGTCTTTTTGTAAATATCGGAGAGTTTGAAGGGTTGATCCACATTTCCGAAGTTTCCTGGGACAGAGTTGACGATCTCAGAAAACTTTACAACCCAGGCGACGAAGTTGAAGCCATGGTCATTTCAAATGAAAATGGTCGTGTCTCCATGTCTATCAAAAGATTGACTTCCGATCCTTGGAATAAAGAAATCGAGAATATCAAAGTCAGCGACAATCTCGAAGCTGAAGTTACTCGTGTAACTCCATTCGGCGTTTTCGTCAAAATTACCGATCGACTCGAGGGTATCGTTCAAGTTTCTGAAATATCCAACGAGAGCAACGATCCCCATCAGTTTGTCAAAGAAGGCGACAAAAAAACCTTCAAAGTACTTACCATTGAACCAGACAGCCGCAAAATCACTTTGTCTTTAAAACAAGCTGAACAGTCCGAATCATCCGAACCAAAAGAAACCAAGAAAAAATCCTCCAAAAAAGAAGACAAATAAATCAGATCGAAAAATCGCTGAAAAAGCCAGGTGTAGGCCTGGCTTTTTTAGTCTCGCAGTAAAATATCTTAATAAGAATTGCGCCCAGCCCTCATGTATGTTAAAATGAACCTGTAAAAAGGAGTTCTAATGACTATATCCATGCCCTCAACCGAGATCATCCAGATCAAAACCAAAAATGTTGTTATTAACTTTGGTAAAGAAAATATCGTCAATGATTTCGTTTTGACTGGACCAGGCGAATACGAAATCGGTGGAGTTGAAATAATCGGCATTGGTCAGTTGTATATCATCGAAACTGAAGACATGAGAATAGGTTATCTGGACAAATTAAATCGACCTCTAACTGACGAAGAGCAGGAAGACGCCGCCGATGTTGACATTCTCTTCGTCCCTGTCGGCGGTGAAGATGTTCTCTCTCCTAAAGATGCCATGAAAGTAATCACACAGATCGACCCTCGCATTGTGATCCCTGTTTATTACTCTGACATCGAAGCATTTTCAAAAGAGGAGGGTATTACGCCGGAGTTTATGGATAATTTAAAAATAACTCGGGCTAATTTGCCAGAAACTGAAAGAAAGGTAATAGTCCTCCCATGGAAATCATCGAAAGCATAGTCTCTCTTATCAATAAATACGATAATTTTCTTCTGGTTATTCATCAATCTCCTGATGGCGATACTATTGCTACTAGTTTGGCTATGCAAATGGCTCTAAAAAAACTTGGTAAAAATGTCATCTCAGTTTGCAAAGACGAGATCCCCAAACCATTTCTTTTTCTACCAGAAGTCGACACTGTTAAAAATGATTTTCTCGTCGGTGATTTTGATGTCATCATTGTTCTCGATTGCGGTGATCTCCGCCGAACCGGCTTTCCCGAACGCCTCAAAGAATTTGCCAAGCACAAAAAAATGCTCATCAATATCGATCATCATCCCAAAAACGATCTTCACAAAGTCGCTAATATTAATTTATTTGACGAAGAAGCCGCTGCCGTCTCCGAAATTGTCTACGACCTCTTGCGCATGCTCCACGTCAAGCTCGATAAAGACATCGCCACCTGCTTCCTAACTTCACTCTACACCGATACTGGCGGTTTCAAACATTCAAATATAACTCCTCGTTCTCTGGAAAATGCCTCCGTCTGGATGGCTCACGGTGCCAAGCTCAAATTAATAACAAAAAATATCTCCCTCAACCGCTCCGTTGCCTCTTTAAAACTTTGGGGCGTTGCCCTTTCTCGCATCCGCAAAAATTCTTTTGGACTGGTTGCTTCTGTCGTTACTCGCGAAGATATAGAATCAGTTAGCGCCACCGACGCCGACTTGTCAGGCGTTGTTAATATGATAAATACTATTCCCGGTTCCAAAGCGGCCATTTTATTGTCCGAAACTGAAGACGGCAAGGTTAAAGCCTCTTTACGAACCGAGTCAGAAGACATCGATGTTTCAAGATTGGCCGCCATCTTTGGCGGCGGCGGCCACAAAAAAGCCTCCGGCTTCACTATTCCCGGCCAGATAGAAATCGCCGACGATGGCTCCTGGCACATCTCAGAAGAAGATTAAATAAAAATACTCTATTCAGGAATATTTTTATCTGTGACGGAGACACATTAACAACAATATAAGATGGAATTAAAAAAACAAGATAACTTTTTATAACAAAATCAGCCATCTCACAAAAAGATGACTGATTCCCACCTAGTGGAATTATATAACTCTGCTCGAACCCATTTTGCACAAAAGTCAAATTTTGGTGCCTTTTGTCAGACATTGGTGCCGAGGGCGGGACTCGAACCCGCAAGCCTTGCGGCAAAGGATTTTAAGTCCTTCGTGTATACCATTCCACCACCTCGGCGTGTAGCCTGTGCTTATCTAACTCAAATCAAAACAAAATTTGCTCCAAAAGCTACAAAAATATTTTACCACTTTATTCTGTTAATGACAATATTCCGGATACATTGCTCGCCAAAAACACCAAAACCCTCTCCTAAAAGTCTTCCGCCAGTCTGGACTCTTGTTTAGCTATTTGGCAAATCCTTGTTAAAAAGCCAATCATATAGCGCAATGGCCTCGAACAAAAGCGCCATCCTTGGTGTCTCTTATTTATATCTTACAACTGAAAGGACGAAAAGGAAATCATCCTCGATCCGACTGGTTATGTAGGCATTGCGCCTGCTCGCGCCCGAGAGATAACCGTAAAATGGGCTGATCATTTCGACTTCGCCATTAACCACTCTACTGTCTAAAGTAGGGAAAGCGAGAGAGATAACAATGATAGTGTTGGACACTAATATCAAGGGACTCCTAAAGACGAGGGGGTAAAGTACGGGACGTCTACAACCTCGGAGATTATCTATTGATGGTCGCCACCGTTCGTCTTTCAGCCTTCGACGTTGTCCTGCCTACAGGCATTCCTGATAAAGGGCGGGTATTTTACACTTTACTGGCTTGGTCAAGCCCGCGATTTGATCGCCAATCACCTCATCGCCACCGACACAACCTGTATCATTCAGGCATTAGCGGAATACAGGGTGGAAGATCCTGAGCAGCATCGTGAAATGCTCATAGGATGATCAGTTTTAGTTCATAAAGCCGATCCTCTCAAAGGGGTATTATCCGCGGATACATCTACGGCTCACTCCATGAGGAATATAGCGAACTGTCCAAGAACACATCTAGATCAATCGCTATCCACGGCAACGAATATATTTCGGGACTATGGAAAACTGATAAACTAGAATGGTCTGTCTTCACTCCATCTGTCAAAGCAACGAGCAGGCACGATGAGAATATCAGCTTCTCGGAGTTTTAACAGATCGTGGATGAAGAAATCGGCGCTCAGGCTGCGTCTACCAGCATAGCTCTCTATGTGAGGACATCCGAACTTGCTGCCGAGCGGGGGTTCATTATCTGTGATACTAAGTTCGAATTCGGGATTCGTGATGGTAAACTTACCCTGATCGATGATGTCCTGACACCCGACTCTTCCAGATTCTGGCCTGCTGATCAATATCAGCCCGGTCGTTCCCAACCAGACTGTTTTGATAAGCAGTTTGTCCGTGACTATTTGTTGACTCTCGATTGGGATAATGCCTATCCTTGGTCATGAGCTTCCTACAGATACAGTCGAGAAGACGATCGAAAGGTATCGGGAAGCCTACTTCCATATCACTGGCACAGGACTCCCGGCGGCCGTTTAATTCACAGCCGCCGATGACTCAATGTACGTACTCGTAACCAATAAAAGGGTTGGATTTTCCAATCCGGCCCTTTATCTTTGTCTCCAGCCTTTACTAATCCCTATTTCAAAGTTTCCGGCAATTTACCTCTAAAACCTCTCTTAAAATCCTCCCAATTCGTCGGCTTGCTACCTTCCAACTGCACTACCTCTGGCATCAACTTCCCATTCTCCACTCTTACTTTATGGAAAATCAACCTTTTATCGCCGACTGCCAACTGTCCGATGTCTCCTTCCTCTTGTCCGTTGCTAGTTATCATCGTGTACGCCTTTGGCCAAGGAAAATAGGCTC
The DNA here is from genome assembly GCA_964482785.1 of uncultured Candidatus Saccharibacteria bacterium. Classification (GTDB taxonomy): domain Bacteria; phylum Patescibacteriota; class UBA1384; order VFKW01; family VFKW01; genus CAYZYR01. The sequence continues at coordinate 7,505 of CAYZYR010000008.1, forward strand.
GTACCATTCGCTCAATTTCTTCCGCCGACTGGCTCCAATCAATTAGCCCGTCTTCTTTTTTTAATCGTTTAGTATAAGTCGCCTTTTTCTCGTCTTGTACTCTCGGCTCGATCTGCCCGCTTAAATACAACGGTAAAGTCGCCATCAACAGATTCGCCCCCTCAATAAACAACCTCATATCTAAACTTCCCTCGGTATCGTTTAACTCAATTTCGCATTCTTTTTGTGTTAAAATATCGCCCGCATCCATTTCTTCCGTCACTTTCATGATCGTCACACCCGTCTTTTCGTCTCCATTCAATATCACATTTTGCACAGGAGTCGCCCCCCGATATTTCGGCAACATTGATGGGTGAATATTTAAAAATCCAAACGGCGGCTCTTCCAAAACCTTTTTAGTCAAAATTTTTCCATACGCTGCTACTACACCGTAATGAACCTGCAAATCCTCCACAATCTTTTCCAAATCTTCTTTATTATCAGGCTGATAGATCGGAATACCGTACTCTTCAGCCAACACCTTAACCGGTGGTTTCTCCAACTCTTGCTTGCGCCCCACCGGCTTGTCTGTCTCACAAATCACCCCTACAATATTCAATCCATTCACTATCATCGCTTCCAAAACAGGCACTGCTAGATCCGGCGTTCCCAGCAAAACTGTTCTCAAATCCCTGTAATGTTTAATATTTTTATAATCTTTGATATGGTCTGTAAATAAAACTCCGTTCAAATGATCAATCTCATGCTGTAAAACTCTGGCCAAGATTCCCTTCGCCCTGATCTTCACCGTCTTTCCCTCAAGATCCTGCCCCGCCACATTAACTTCTTTCGGTCTCTCTACTTCTACTTCAATATCCGGTAATGATAAACAACCTTCCAACATCACTACTTTTTCCTTCGAGTATTTAGTAATCGAAGGATTAACCAAGATTGTCAGTGGAAATGGCTTCTCGCTCTCCTCTTCAGTCGGGTTAAATTCCAGCACTATCATCCTCTTCGATACTCCGATCTGCGGTGCTGCTAGTCCAACCCCATCATATTTTCGCATCATCTCCACCATATTCGCCGCTAATAGCCTCAATGCCTCATCAAATTTGGACACTTTTTGTGCCCTTTGCCTCAAAATTGGATTTGGAATTGTTATTATTGGTGTCTTTCTCATTTCCCCTAAATTTTACCTTAAAAAAACCTTTTTTTCAACCAATTAAACCAAACTTTTTGGGTTAATAAATAGTTTACCACCCAGCTCTCGAATTCCCTGCATCAGATCATAATCAATTTGTTTCCAGCCCTTTATTATTATCTGCCATACCAAATTATTCCCAACCTTTCCATGATAAGCCGAAATTGGCCCTAATATTTCTCCTTCTAGTCTAGACGAACCCAATAAATCAACTATCTTTTCCGCCGTTTTCCCAATCTTATCTTTACCTTCCGAAATCTCAATCTTGACCAGATTATAATAAGGCGGATATCCAAATTTTTTCCTCTCCTCCAAAAGGACCCTCATCATCTTTTGATAACCCCCGCTCCCGATCGCCGTATATATCAAATTATCCGGTTTCTTTGTTTGTATTAATAATTTTTTCTTCGTCATTTGGCAAACCTGAAAAAATTCCTCAAATGCTCTCTCTGACGCGCTATAATCCGGCCTATCAATAAATATATCTCCGCTCAAAATCGCCGAATTTTCCACCTCAATCTTATATCGAAATATCGCCTGAGTTGCTACGTAAATCGCTTTTTCCTTTAAATCAGTCAGCTCATGCTCTTTGTCAACCGAATAAACCTTATACTTCCCTTCAATCAGCCTTAAGATTTGTCCCGCTATTTTTTGATTTCCCAACCCTCGCGACTCAATATTTGTTCCTCGGCATCTCTCACACCATTTCGGCATCATATGATTCTTCCCACAAACATTACATTTCAAGTCCTGTCCTCCAAAACTAATCAATGGAACATCACATTTCTCACAAGTTAAAATATGTCCGCAATCCCGACAAGCCGTGATGCTGCCATCGCCTTTTCTCGGCAAAAATATCAAAAGATTTTCCTTTTGTTTGATCGTCTCTTCTATCAAATTTTCCAGCGGATGAGATATAATACTTTTTTCCTTGTCCATTCCGACCAATTCAACCTCGCATCTTGGTTTTAAATAATTAGCGCTCGTCAATGTGATCTCGTTTTTCTTCGCCGCTACCAAATGCTCTAAACTCGGCAACAAATCACCTTCAACCACATCGACTCCTTTTCCTCGCCAAAATTTTGTCAATTCTTGGCTGTTATATCTGGGACTTTGATCTTCAAAATGACCCGAATTATTAGTCTCTTCAACAATAATCGTCCCAATATTCTTCGGTCCACACAGAGCCAGCATTCGACTCCCTATCACTAACTCAAAATTTCCCTCTCTGATCTCCAGCCATTTCTTAAAGCGGGCTGAATTAGCATCGCTTGAACTATATTGCGTCCATTTAAATTTCTCAATCTCATTTCTGTTTTTCTCTACAAAATTTTCCAGTAATTTCAAATCCGGAAAAATAATAACCGTCGACAATTTTTCTGCCCTATTTTTCCCAACTATTTTAAAATAACTCCGATGCCTTTTTTCGATATTTTCCGTCACTAGATAATATTTACCCTGTCCCTTATTTATTCTTGTCTCATACGGTTTAATCCCCTCATTCCCCGATAATTTTACTTCTTTTTTCGGAATCGGCGGGATAATACCAAACATCGATTCTCCGATCGTCGCCACAAATCTCTCCGCCATCCACCATGCTAACTCAAATTCTCTCTCGTAAACAACAGTCTCACTCTGCAAAATCCGCTTAATTTTCTTAACCCTTCCCTTTAACTCACAAGGCAGATTTTTCTTCAGCTTTACCACCACCCCTTCAACAATTCCCTTTGTCCCAAAGGACACCTCCACCAGCGATCCTCTTTTTATATAAGGCAAAACCTCTGGCGTCACTTCGTAGTCAAAAATCGCCTTCCAGTCTTTCGTTTTTTGGTTTATTATCACTTCGGCGTAAATCATATTTTCACCATAATATAGCCATAAAAATTAAGCAAATTTTGCCAAAATAAAACATATAATATATTATTAAAACTAAGATATTATTAAAGTTAAAAAAGGAGCAATATGAAATTATCAGTCAAAAAAGAAAGTTGTATTTCTTGTCAATCCTGCGTTGCCCAGTTTCCCGATCATTTTCGTTTCGACGCAGAAAGCAAATCAGAATGCTTCAACCCCGAAGGACTAACTCCCGAACAATCCCAAGAAGCGATTTCTATTTGCCCTGTCAGCGCCATTTACGACACTGAAGTATAAATATAAATACAACTTTCGCTTAATAAAAATATACAAAATCCTATCTCCAACCCCCAATCAGATCCAGAAGAATTTCCCGCTCCAAAGATAGATATTTTAGACGTCTCAAATGAAGAAGACCTTAAAACCATGCGCCTCAAAAAAATCTTATTTTGGAGCGGATTATTCATCACTATCATTATCGGCTGTGCCTTGTATTTCTTTTCCGTTACCTTCAAAAAAGGCCATCAATGGCTGCCGCTGACAAGATTATTCTAATGCCGATCGGCGAAGAAACAATAATCCACTCTGACCCAAATAAAAAAATATCTCTCAAAGCTCCCATTCATCTTGAAAAAGTTGAACTCTATAAAGATGACTCTCTAAACCTATATTTTGCCGCTCAAGAAAATAGCTATTTAATCGACATTACCATTATAAAAAACGGCGCTAAATCCAACAACAGCAGAAACATTTATTCCTCAAGTAGGCTTTTTCGAACCTGCCTCAATTCATACAACATTCCATTTTCTGAAACCCAAATCAATTTTTACGGTCAACCAGCTGAAGAGTTTTCACTGGTACCCCTGATGGTAAAACTCTCTATTATTCCATTATTCAAACTCGCGATGGATACGCCTATTTATTCAATTTAATAATTAAAAATTCTAACCCTAAAGACCAGCAAAAAACAAATCTTTTAATAATCAAGCTCGTCAAATCTGCAGCCAAATTTTAAGTTTAATTATTTTTACAGATTGACACTCGACACAATCTATTAAACAGTATAAAATATAATACAGAGGGGACGACTATGTATCGCATACATCGCAAAATCACTAATACCAAAGGAAAGCACAGTCTTTCAAAAAAAGCTAAATGGCTTTTATTTTTGGGTATAATTATTACCGTTTTATCTTTCGGTTATTATCTTATTCCCTCCTACTTTGGAGCTTCTGTTTATCCTCTCAGCTATCAAAATGAGATTATAAGCGCCTCCAAAGAATTCAAAGTCGATCCCAATTTCATTTGCGCTGTTATCTACACTGAAAGTCATTTCAACCCTAAAGCCCGTTCCGGAGTCGGCGCTATCGGCCTAATGCAAATAATGCCCAAAACCGGCGCCGCCTTAGCCACCCAATTAGGCGACAAAGATTTCACTCCAAACAAGCTCTATGAACCGGCCCACAACATCAGATATGGCACCTTATATTTAAGCCAACTACTAAAGAGTTATGGAGGCAGTGAAAGCCTTGTTTTAATGCATTACAATGGCGGTGGCCGTGCTGTCAATTCTTATCGCAGTCGTGGCACTCTGCCTCGCGAAACCCAAGGTTTTGTCCGTAAAGTCACCGGTACCAAAAATGTCTACAACCAAATTTACGGAGACTGGTGGACGCCCAAAGAACAATTCGAACCTCTAAATCAAAAACCAGTTTCATCTAAAATAGACATCAATCAATTCTGGAAAGCCTTAATCATTCCTAAGGGAGGATGGTAGTAATGACCTCGTCCGAGCTTCGACAAAAATATTTAGAATTTTTCAAAAAGAAGGGTCACAGTGTGATCTCTTCTGCTTCATTGCGTCCTGAAAATGACCCAACCGTTTTATTTACCACTGCCGGTATGCATCCGCTCGTTCCTTATTTAATTGGCGAAAAGCATCCCCTAGGTACTCGGCTGACCAGTTCCCAAAAATGCATCCGTACTGACGATATCGACGAAGTCGGTGATAAAATTCACCACACCTTTTTTGAAATGCTCGGCAACTGGTCTTTAGGAGATTATTTCAAACAAGAAACCATCGAATGGAGCTTTCAGTTTTTAACTGATCCAAAATGGCTTGGCATCGATAAATCTCGCCTCGCCGTCTCTGTTTTCGCCGGCGACGATGACGCCCCCTTCGACCAAGAGGCTTACGACAAATGGCTCTCACTTGGTATTCCCGCTGATCGTATCGCCAAATTGCCCAAAAAAAATAACTGGTGGGGTCCAGCCGTCACCACCGGTCCTTGCGGCCCCGATACTGAAATGTTCATCTGGACCGGCCAATCTGACCAAATCCCGGATAATTTTCAAGTAACCGAAAACGATCCAAGATGGGTCGAAATTTGGAACGATGTTTTTATGCAATATAACAAAACCGACGACGGCAGATATGAGCCTCTAAAGCAAAAAAATGTCGATACCGGCATGGGTTTGGAAAGAATGTTGGCCGTTTTAAACGGCACCGATGACAATTATCGCACTGATTTATTCTGGCCAATAATCGAAAAAATCGAAAAAATTTCGAGATTGAAATATGGCGATTTGACCGACGAAGAACATGAAAAGAAGGATGGTAAATGCTGGGTGGAAACTAGGAAGCAATTTAGAATAATTGCCGACCACATCAAAGCAGCCGTCTTCGCTATTTCCGATGGCTCATATCCCTCCAACAAAGGTGCCGGTTATGTCGTCCGCCGTCTCATCCGCCGTGCAATGTTGCAAGCTTATAAATTAGGGATCTATGATGTCATTCTATCTCGGAAGATTGAGGTTAATGGCTCGTCGGCCGGCCCGCATTTTATAAGTATAATAGGTGGGATTGTATGCCGGATTTATAAAGAAAGCGGCTATAAACTTTACCAAGGAACAGTAGATAATGTTTTGATTGACGAAGAGGAAAAGTTTTTCAAAACTATAAAACAAGGCCTCAAAGAATTTGAAAAACAAAAAAATAATCTCTCCGGCGGTGTCGCTTTCAATCTCTATCAAACCTACGGTTTTCCTCTTGAAATGACTATCGAACTGGCCAAAGAAAATAATATTTCAGTCGATGTCGAAGAATTTAAAAAAGCTTTTCAAGCTCATCAGGAATTATCCCGCACCGCCTCCGCCGGCATGTTTAAAGGCGGATTGGCCGACGGCGGCCAACAAACAGTCAGATTGCACACCGCCGCCCATCTTCTTTTGGAGTCACTCCGCCGCGTTCTCGGCGATCATATTTTTCAAAAAGGTTCCAATATTACTCCCGAAAGACTTCGCTTAGACTTCTCCCATTCCGAAAAAATGACACCAGAACAAATAAAACAAGTCGAAGATCTTGTTAATGAGCAAATTATTCAAAAATTTCCCGTCCATCTCGAAGAAATGACCGTCGAAGAGGCCAAAGCTGCCGGCGCTATGGGTGTCTTCGAAATAAAATACGACCAAAAAGTCAAAGTCTATACTGTCGGCCAAACAACTAAAGATTATTTCTCCAAAGAAATCTGCGGCGGACCTCACGTCCAAAACATCCAAGAACTCGGTCGCTTTAAAATCCAAAAAGAAGAATCTTCCTCCTCCGGTGTCCGCCGTATCAAAGCCGTTCTGGAATAAATTTACAAATTCCCGATCCATTCTTCATGATACAGACCGTATATCCTTCAGTATCAAACCCTCAAGTTCCGTCATTTCATCGCCGAATCGCCTTCTAGTAAATTCGACATCTGAAATCCAGTTTATAATATAAATATAAACCTATCTTGCAAAACACTCTCATTTTCTCGTATAAAAATATATCAATTTTAAATTTAGAATAACCCCCTTCGTCCCCTTTACAATCCTCGCCTTACTTGTTACATTCAATCTGGACGAGATTTTTCCGTCTAATCTTTTGATAAGGAGCACTTGAACAATGAATCATATAACTAATAATGGACATCACATTCGCATTATCTCCGTAGAGCATCATTCTTCAGATACACTTTTCAGTAATATGCGAGGAGTAACGATGCTAGAAAACGAGACCGCCTATCCCTACTTGACAAGCCGGCTAAGTCTGTCAGTTCTAAATACAAACGACATCGCGCCAGCGCAGACCTATGTCTTCCATCCGGAAATCCTGAAAGTCACTGCCTTACGAGAAAGTCTTCTCGTTTATGACGATACAGACATTCTGAAGCTAAACGGTTATATCACTATTACAATCGATGGTTGTAATCATCCAATCGATGTCCTCCCGCCTGTTGTCGAGTTATCTGAAGAGCCCGATGGAAGGGTCGTCAAAATCTTAAACGACGGCATGCATCGTGTCTATTTGGCAAGATCCTTGAACCTGCCGGTCCAGGTAGTCTATGCCGAAGGCATTCCAGAACAATGGCCTTACTACGCCTATGCACTCGATAGAGGCTGGGATGATGTCGAGTATATCTATGATCTTCCCAAGGGATTCGTTAAGAAGTACTACCGAGTACCGGAAGAACAGAAGCGTACACTTTACCGCAACTTCAGTTCTGGAGAATTTCAGAACGTCGGATGTCCGCGCGGCAATATGGGAGGATAGAATTTGCTAGACATCAAGTACTACTCAGACAAGATCAGAATCGTCAATCCGAACTCTGGCTTTATCGGCCTGCTCACTCTGTGGTCAAAAACAGACTGGGTTTATGAATTGCTTCAGAAGCACGGCTTTAATCTCGATCCGTTAATCTCTCTCGTCGCCGCCATTGGCAATCTCTATGGCAATGGCATCCCCGAGCTTCTGCGAAACCTCCTTCTTAATCCTCAGATAACACACCTGGTTATCTGCGGCTCTAACAGCAGCGGTTCTGCAGAAGATCTTATTGCCTTCTTTGAAAAAGGTATGGAAGAATTCCGCGATGACGGAAAGATCCAGTATCGTATAGTTGGCACTAAGCGAATAATCGACGGGCTAGTGAAGCCGGAATATTTCGGCCAATCTCAACCTGTCATTATTCGCGCTGGAGACTTAAAAGAAGAAGAGTCTGTCATCGAGCTGATAGAGAACTTGCGATCTATTGAACCGCAAACTTCTCTACGAGCTCCAATAGACATCCCTCTGCCCGAACCGGACATTGTTACTTTCCCCTCTAACCCTGCCGCCTGTCAGATCGTAGCCGACACTCCGACTAGAGCCTGGCTCGATCTCCTCAGTCACATCAAAAGACATGGCATCGTAGTCGACCTGCCCAAAGGGCAAAGACAAGAACTTCTAGATGTCAAAGTAGTCATTAACAACCCTGTGTACAATGACTACTCTGGCCTCGAAGAACTCGGTCTAAATGAAAACCTGATATTATCATATCAAGAAGAAATGATAGAATCAGGTCTAAAAGAAGACAAGGCCTACGCCTAGGGCAATCGTATCAGGGAGTACTACGGATATGATGCCCTGGAAAAATTTGGCCGGAAGCTGAAAATAAATCCTCAAAATTGAGACTGCTATCTCTCCCTTTGGGACAGCAACAGCGATTTCTGCCTCAAGGACAATCCTTGCCTGGCCTCGATCTTCTTCCGTTACTTCGACGGCGGCCTCAGTCTCACTGCCGACTACCGTACCCATAATGCCGTTGACGCCTGAATCATGAATGTCTATGGTCTAATGGCAGTCCAGCACTTCGTATCAAAATTGTCAGGACTTCCTGCCGGCAAATTGGTAGTCATCAGTCGCTCTATCAGCATTGATCCAAAGCGCTACGAACGCGTTGAGTCTTTGCTTAATCTTCGACATTGGCGACTGGAGATGGATCCAAACGGCTATTTCGCGTTCAGCGCCGAAAACAACCAGATAGTCGCCCGACAATATGACAACACCACGCACGAACTACTCGCCGAATATTCCGGCGGCACCGCAGAAAAGGTCGAGCTCGCCATTGTAAAAGATGGCGCCATCTCAATCGTCAGCCATGCGATATATATCGGGATGAGGTTGAAGGAGATCGAACAACGTCTCAAAAATGGCCCCAAACTATTAAGTAAGGGGCCATAATTTTTATATAAAAAAGAGCGGTTGCTCACTCGTCGCAGTCTGCGACAAATGCTTCCGCCCTATGCGCCTATAAAAAGCACTAGATGTATTCGTCTATACCATAAAGCTCAATCCTGTAGATCCATGTCCTATACCTTGCAAGCATATACTCCTCGTAAGGACTCAGATCAACTTGATAGCATTTTGTACATACGTAGCCTATGCACCTAGTCGGTTTTTTCTGGCGAGGATCGTCCTGATGAAGAAGGCACCCGACCCCGTGCTTATAAGCTACGCAATAGCCATCTTTAGTGGCCATATGGTCTCCGTCCACAGCTTCTTGTCCGAGCCACTCCATCACACATCGTTGCTCTTCCATTGTTAGTTGTGGAGGGTTTTTGCAGCAGTTGCCGCAAGAAGTACACACTGGACAATGCTCGTTATTAAAATCACGAGCAGCATCGAAATCTTCGATCATTTAATTGTCACCTCGACTCGTATTGATTTCGTATATGTTAGTATATCTCCAACTCTCCAAAAAGTCAATACTGTGTCTGTTTTATAATAAATTCTTTTCCAATCTATATTACCAATCCCCTTGCCACTATTTTCCTAACGTGATAACCTATTATTGAGGGGTAAAAACCTATGGGATTACGAAAATTTTTTAGTAAAAAAATATCCGCAGAAAACTACGCCATATCTCTTGATATTGGTACTGAATTTGTTAAAACACTTATTTTCCAGGCCAAAGACAACAAGGGCTATGTTAAAGGTGTCGGCAAACAGCGCCAAAAACTATCTGATATGCAAGGTGGCACCGTCACCGATATTCAGGGCGTTATCAGAAATTGCGAAGCCGCTATATCAATGGCCGCCGACCAGGCCGGCATTCTCCCTGAGCAAGTTGTCATCGGAATTGCTGGCGAATTAGTTAAAGGTGCTACTACTACTGTAAAATACACTCGCAATGATCCTAAATTAAAAATAGAAAGAGCCGAATTAGATCAGATCATCAATCGCGTTCTAAAGAGAGCTTTTGATCGCGCTCGCGAGATCTTAAGTTGGGAGACCGGCCAACAAGAAGTCGATGTTCGCCTTGTTAGTGCCTCCATTGTCGGCGTTACTATTGACGGCTATCATATTGTCGACCCTATGGGATTTCAAGGTAAACAATTAGAAATCTCCATTTACACCTGCTTCGCACCATTAGTTCATCTCGGTGCTTTGCAAACTATCGCCGAAGGATTAAAGCTAGACCTTATCTCTATCGCCGCCGAGCCTTATGCCGTCGCCCGCTGTATGGGTAGTGAAGAATCAACCGAATTTTCCGCCATTTTCGTCGATATCGGCGGTGGCACTTCCGACATTGCTGTCGTCAGAAATGGCGGCGTCGAAGGCACCAAGATGTTTGCCCTTGGCGGCCGCGCTTTCACCAAAAGGATCGCCGCTGTCACCGGCGAAAATTTTCCAGAAGCCGAAAAACTAAAAATTGCCTATTCAAAAAGTGAAGCCAGTAAAGAAGATACTGAAGTTATCAAAAGGGCTTTGCAAGCCGACTGTGAAGTTTGGCTTTCTGGTGTCGAATTAACTTTAGGTGAATTTTCAAATGTCGATCTTCTCCCTTCTCGTATCTTTCTCTGCGGCGGCGGAAGTAACCTTCCAGAAATCACCCAAGCCCTAAAAACAGATACGTGGAGAAAGAAACTACCATTTGCCAGAAAACCCGCCGTCTTTCATTTAAAACCAAAAGATGTTACAAATATCATCGACGAAACCGGAGAATTAAAAGATCCGTCAGATGTAACTCCTATGGCTTTGGCCAACGTTGCCCTCGAGTTGGTCGGGGAAGAAACAGTCATGGATAATATCCTTAACCGAGTCATCTCATCTCTAAGGGCTTAAAGGAATCATATGGACGCTGTCATATATTTAGAACCAGACGAAGAAATCACCTCCGTCATCGAAAAATTAAAACAGTCCAAATCGCCTGTTGTCGGTATTGTTGCTCCCAGAAACGCTATTATTTTGCAAAGCGTGGTCAATTTAAAATTGTTAAAAAAAGAAGCCGAAAACTTAAAAAAAGATATTTCTCTTGTTACTTCCGATAAAATTGGCCAAAATTTGGCCATGAGAACAGGCTTGACAGTCTACGAAAATATCCACGACACCAAACCTCTCGCTCCTCCATCCGCTCCAAAACCCCAAGCGATCATCGAAGAAGAGTCGTCTGGTTCAGAAGATATTCCTCAACCAACCTCTTCCTATAAAGTCCATCGCTACGACGAAGAGAGCGATCTTCCAGAGGAAGACGAAGAGCCCTTAGTTTCTAAAACATTTACTACAAAAAACATAGAATCCAAATCCACTTCTCAAGAAGAATCATCTTCAAAAGAACCAGCTGAAGACGAACCCGAAGATCAGGAATCTCCAGAAGAAGTTATCGCTCCTAAATCTGAACCCAAAAAAGAAGCTAAAATAAAAGAAGTCAAATCCGCCGACAGTTTCCGCTCATCCACTCCTCTTAAACCGGCCCGAAAAATCAATTATACCAAATTTATTCCTGCCATTATCTTCATTTTCATCTTGGCCGGTCTATTCTTCTATGGCTACATCCAAACCAACATTTCCGCCGATATCAAAGTCGTCGTCGATTCCGAAGACATCAAAGAAACTCTGGAATTTCAAGTCAACAAAGATCAGTCCCAAGTCAATTCCGTTAAAAATATCATTCCAGCCCGATTAATAGAATCTACCCAAGAAGCCACCCAAACCGTCAAAGCCACCGGCAAAAAAGATGTCGGCCAAAAAGCCGCCGGCACTATGACAGTTTCAAATGAAACTGGCATAAGCCAATCTTTTGAGGTTGGCACTGCCTTTAAAAACGCCGACAACAACCTTATTTTTAGAAATACCAAAGCCTTTACCGTCCCCGCCGGCTCTTCGTCTACAGATTGGCGCGGCGGCAAATGGGTCACCACTATCACACCCGGCAAAATCGAAATCCCTGTTTCCGCCAATGAACCAGGAGACAATTACAATACTGATGCCGCCACCTATACTATTGCCAATTATTCCTTTGTGACCGCTAAAGGCTCAGCTATGACAGGCGGATTAACCAAAGAAGTTACCGTTATTGCTAAAGATGATGTCGACAAAGCCACTAAAGAAATATCCGAATCCCTCTACAAAAAAGCCAAAGCCGACCTCGTCAAGAAATCAGGCGATGCCATATTTTTAGAAGATGCTATTAAAAATGAAATTTTAGATACGACCGCTAACGCTGAGATAGGTGAGCAGTCAGAAGATTTCACTTACACTGTCAAAACAAAAACCAGTATTTTAACTTTTGACAAAGATAAATATGCCGAATTAATTACTAATTCCCTCAAAAACCAAGTTCCCGAAGGTAAATCTCTCTTAACGGCCGACACTAAAGACATTAAAACCGAAATAGTCGCCACCGACCCAAGCCAAGTTTACCTAAAACTCAAAACTACTGCCAAAGGCAAAATTATTCCCAATCTCAAAGAGGACAAAATTAAAACCGATCTTCTCGGTAAAACCAAAGAAGAATCCAGTCAATATTTCTCGAAAATCGATGGTGTCTCATCAGCCGAAATTTCTCTTACCCCTAGCTGGTATCTAAAAACTATCCCTACCAACGCCAGCAAAACTAAAATAGAGATTAAAGCTCAATAGACGTGATATAATATTACTATGAATTATTTAGGCCTAGATGTCGGTCAAAAAAGGATCGGTTTATCTATTGGTAGTAAAATCGCCGAAGAATATAGCACGTTGGAGATCAAGTGGCCCGCCAAGTCTTTTTTAGACGAAAGTATCGGCACTTTTCAGGCCTCCGCCAAAATTCTCCAAATCATTCATTCTGAAGAAATAGAAAAAATCATCGTCGGCATTCCTTATAACAGCAACGGATCCCAATCATTTATGGCTGAGAAAATTTTTAAATTCATCAATTATCTAAAAAATCATGTTTTAATCCCTATCGATACAACTAATGAAATCTTAACCAGTTTTGCTGCCGAAGAACTTTTAAAAGAAGAAGGACTAACCTTTCCCCAAATAAAAAGAAGAGTCGATCAAGTTTCCGCTAAAATTATCCTCCAGCAATATATCGAAAATCAGGACTAGTTCACCCTCCTCATCCTCAATCTCTCACGGATATAGGAGGTGTTCTTTACTTCTATGGTCTGACCATGGTAGTATCTTTGATCTTTAGAGGTTATGTCTAGCTTGTAGTTAGGGTATTGAGCAGCAAGGTAGTATTTGCCTTTAGGCACATAGAGAGAATATCTACCAAACTGATCAGTCTTGGCGGTAGCTCTAAGTGTCTGGAACTCAGTGTCAAAGAGGAAGACGAGACTGTCTTTCTCTGGGATGAGTTTATCTCAGCCTTTATTGTCTTTGATCATAGCTTCAACTGTGCCGCAATGCCTAAGTTCTATAGTTCTTTAAACAAAATAAAAAATGACTAATCCACGATAGGTGATTATTGTTAGAATATTTCTTTCATCTAATTATGCAATGACAAAAAACACAGTAATAGAGTCCTGGTGTTTTTTGTATCATTTCTATTTTTTCACCCAAAACATCCAAGGCCTTTATATGTCCCTCCTTTGAAAATAACTCAATTTAATTATATTATAAAATAAGACATTTAGAAGAGGAAAATATGTTTAAAATTATTCTTAAAAAAATCTTTCTCATTATCGCTTTTCTCTTGGTCGGTTTTATGATTGGCGCTTTACTATATTTCAAGCAAGCCGTATGCGTACCCTTAAGCGACAAAGAATCTTATAAATTATTTCTCGTAGAAAAAAACACCCCACGACTCCAAATAGCTAAAGAATTAAAAAACCAAAAATTAATAAAATCACCTCTCGCCTTTATCCTTTACACAAAAATTAAAAAACTAAATCTTTCTGCCGGCCAATATGAATTATCGCCTTCTATGAATGTTGCTACTATCGCCAATATCATCGGCCATGGCAAAGTCGCCAAGGTCAAAATCACTTTTCCTGAAGGTTTCAGCATCTCCCAAATCGCCGATCGTCTTTCCGCCAGAGGAATTGTCGATAAAGATAAATTCGAAAAAGAAGCCGAAGATGAAGAAGGCTACCTTTTTCCTGACACTTACACTTTCTCAACCAGCTCTACTACCAAAGATATTATTAATATCATGAAAAATAATTTCCAAAAAAGAACTGCCGGTCTCGGCCCAACAAGAGATCAGCTCATCTTAGCCTCGATTATCGAGCGGGAAGCCAGCTCCAAAGATGACCGATCAAAAATCGCCAGCGTCTACGCCAACCGCCTAAATGACGGTTTGAGGCTTGAAGCAGATCCGACCGTACAATACGCCAAAGGCTCATGGGATCAGATCACTCAGGCAGATTATCGTTCAGTTTATTCACCTTATAATACTTATCTGCATGCCGGTCTTCCCCCTGGACCCATTTGTAATCCTGGTTTAGCTAGTATCAAAGCCGCTATCAATCCCGTCGATACTGACTATTATTACTTTTTTCACACCAAAGACGGCCGCACTATTTACAGTAAAGACTACTCTGAACACCAAGCCAGTCTATTAAAATATCGAAGCGGTAAACTATAATCTAACCTAAGGTTGCTTTTATCCGATCATTAAACTAAAATAAGTCCAGACTGGAGCCAACTTTGCAATTGTTCACAAAGTGAAATCTTTTTAGTCTAACTGCAAAAACAATCCAGCTCAAACATTTTGCTTCTTATCTTCATTTATTTACAATAAAGAGGTATCCATGCTAAATCGTTTTCTTGGTTTATTCTCCCAAGATATTGGTATTGATCTTGGAACCGCCAATACGCTCGTTTATGTCAAGAGTAAGGGAATTGTTATTAATGAGCCCTCGGTTGTAGCCATTAATCAAAAAACCAAACAAATCTTGGCCATTGGCGACGACGCCAAAAGAATGGTCGGCCGCACCCCAGCCAATATCGTAGCCATCAGGCCTCTTGTCGACGGAGTTATCAGCGACTTTGAAGTTACCGAGCAAATGCTTAAATATTTTATTACCAAAGTTCACAAAGAAAAATTCTCTTTCTTCCCTAGACCCCGAGTTGTTATTGGCATTCCCTATGGTGTCACCGAAGTTGAGCGCCGCGCTGTTGAAGAAGCTGCCATCAACGCCGGCGCTCGCGAAGTTTATCTTATAGAAGAACCCGTTGCCGCCGCCATTGGCGCGCGGCTTCCCATCCAAGACGCCTCTGGTAATATGATCGTCAACATCGGTGGCGGCACTACCGAAGTCGCCGTTATTTCCTTAGGCGGAATTGTCACCAGTCGTTCGATCCGCGTCGCCGGCGATGAAATGAATGAAGATATCATCTCTTATGCCAGAGATCAGTTCAATCTTCTACTTGGCCCTCGCACTGCCGAAGAAATAAAAATCGCCGTCGGTTCAGCCTTTCCCTTGAAAGATAAAATAGAAATCCCCATGCGAGGCAGAGACTTAGTCAGTGGTCTCCCCAAAGAAATCATTGTCAATGACGAACAAATCAGAAAAGCCATCTCAAAATCAGTCGCCATTCTTGTCGATTCTATCAGAACCACCATCGAAGAAACTCCTCCCGAGCTCGTTGCTGACATCATGGATCGAGGCATTGTTTTGGCCGGCGGCGGCGCCCTTCTTCGCGGTTTAGATGTCTTGATTTCTCAATCTTCCGGCACTGGCGTTCACATTGCCGACGACCCCCTCACCTGCGTCGCCCGTGGCACTGGCATTGTTCTCGAAGATCTGGAAAATCTTCGTGAAGTTCTTCTGCCCACCGAATTTACTCGTTAATTTTTCGGAGTTCTCATGCGCAAATATTTAAGCCAATTAATTGTCGCCGCTCTTATCGTCCTAGCTATAATTTTTAATCCTCTTGGGCTCCTCGGTCCTGTCAGGAACCTATTTTTCATAGTCATCACTCCGATCTCTCGTACTCTCTCCAATACCTCTTCCGGAGCTAAAACCTTCCTGAAAACCCTCGCCTCCATCGGTAGCATCAATAAAGACAATATTAAATTAAGACAGGAAAATACCGAGCTCAAAGCCTACAACATTAAGCTCAAGGAACTCCAAAGAGAAAATGAACTCTTAAGGCAAGAGCTCAAATTCACCAAATCAACAAACATGCAACTTATATCCGCCAACATCATTTCCAAAAGCCCGACCGGATTTAACGATTCTGTCATTATTAATAAAGGAACCAAAGACAATCTAAGAGATGGCCAAGCCGTAGTTTCTCAGGGATTTTTAGTAGGCTTTACCCGCAATGTCCGGAAAAATAATTCCGAAGTCGTTTTAATCGCTTCCACTCAATCTAAAATTCCCGTTTACCTCCAAGAATCTCGTGCCACCGGTATCCTCCAAGGCGGATTAAAAGGACTAATTGTTAATGAAATCCCCCTCGATATCACCCCTAAAAGAGGGGAATATGTCCTTACTTCCGATATCGGTAATATCCTTCCCCGAGGTATTCCCATCGGTTCAGTCAAAGAAGTCAATTTCTCTCGCAGTGAAATCTCCCATTCCGCCCTTATCACCTCGCCTATCGCTTTTTCCCAACTTGAAACCGTTTTTATCGTTAAATAATTTCGCACCCGAACAATGCCCATAAGTAAATTAAATAAATTAAATAATAATGAAAAATTGGCACAATATATTTTTAGTCATCTTATGCTTCATCCTCCAGATTAGTTTCATGCCGCATCTGGCCATTTTTGGCGTCTATCCCAACATAATATTTTTGCTTATCCTAAATTATCTCATTTTAAATCGCGAAAAACACGCCATTTGGGCATTGTTAATTGGCGGCCCGCTCCTAGACTTAACCGGCGTGTACTTTTTTGGTTTTTTTACCCTCTTGTTCTCCTTCGCTTATCTAACTTATACTATCCTTGTAAAACAGCTCTTCAATGAACCACCGCCCATTATCATAATTCCAATATTGATAACTTTTTCTCTCTACAACTGTCTAGTACAGCAATTAGTCTTCCACCAACACAACTTGCAAATAATTCCAAGCTATGTAATATATGAAACACTTGTTGGTTTATTAATCTATCTTTTATTTCACAAAATTCTTAAAAAATATAAGCTGGTAAAATTATGATGCCAAAACGCAAAAACATTTTTGATAATTTTCAACATATTGGCCATCTCCAAAATTCACAAACAGAATATGAAGTTTCCTCTGAACTTTTAGATAATAAAGACGTTCTGGAAGAAGAAATAGACCATCGCCCCTCTCTAAGATTGTTTTATGCCATCAGCATCCTTTTAAGCACCCTAATTGTTTTAAAATTAATCAATGTCCAGATCACTCATGGTTACGAAAACCGTTTTTTAGCCGATGACAACCGTGCTCGAGTCCGCCAGATCGAACCGCCCCGCGGTATTATCATGGATAGTCGGGGAGTCCCTCTAGTAAACAATATTCCTTCATACAACCTGGAACTTTATCCGGCCGACCTCCCCAAAGACAAAGACGAAAGAGAGAAAATATATCAAAAAGTCTCTAGTGTCACCGGCATCTCCATTGACGAACTCAAAGAAAAAATCACCAGCGGTTTTACCTCTATCGAGTCTGAGCCGATTAAAGAAAATATCGATCGAGACACCTCTATTATCTGGGAATGCAAACTTTCCGATGTTCCCGCATTTCATATTTCCAAGGAGCCGAGACGCAGCTATGTAAATATTCCCGGAATGTCTCACCTGCTTGGTTATGACGGACGCGTCAGTGCAAAAGATTTACCAAAGAAAGGCTATTCCAATTCCAGCAGGATCGGTAAAGTCGGTCTCGAATATGTCTATGAAAAAGATTTGCGTGGAACTCCCGGCCAGGAACAGTTAGAAGTTGACTCAAAAAATAGAGTTCAGCGCGTCCTTTCAAGCAATTCCCCCGAAACCGGCAACAACCTTATCCTTAGTATCGACAGCCGGCTTCAACAAGCTGCCGCCGACACTCTCAATAAAGCTCTTCAAGATTCAAAAACCCATGAGGGAACTGCTGTCGCTATAAATCCAAAAACAGGCGCCATCCTCGTCTCAGTCAGTATTCCATATTACGACAACAATCTGTTTGCCAAAGGCATTAGTCATAAAGATTACGATAATCTCATCAATGATAAATCAAAACCCCTTCTAAATCGAGCCATCTCAGGCACTTATCCGTCCGGATCAGTTTTAAAACCAATGGTAGCCGCCGCTGCCCTCCAAGAAAAAACCATCGCCCCTTCAACCAAATTAGACACTTCCGCCGGCGCCATCAAAATCGGCCAATGGACTTTCAACGACTGGAAAGTCCACGGTATAACCGATGTCCGTCAGGCTATCTCCGAGTCAAACGATATCTTCTTCTATGCCTTAGGCGGCGGCTATTTAAATATTCGTGGTATGGGTATAGACAGGCTTGGTGCCTGGCTCAAAAACTTTAGCTTCGGTTCGCCGACTGGCATCGACCTTCCCAACGAGTCCTCTGGCCTTGTTCCCAATGGTGCCTGGAAGAAAAAAGTCATCAAAGAACCATGGTATATTGGCGATACCTACCACATGTCCATTGGTCAAGGCTATTTTCTCTCTACTCCAATGCAGGTCGCCGTTGCCACCACCGCCATCGCCAATAATGGCGAAGTCCTTAAACCTTATCTGGTTTCTCAGATCGTCGATTCAAAAGGAAACATTATAAAAAGCACTACCAAAAATGTTGTAAAATCAAATTTCATCAGCAAAGAAAACATCAAAGTCGTTAAAGAAGGAATGAGAATGGCCGTTACTTCTGGTTCGGCTTACAAATTGCGCGACTTACCCTTTTCTGTTGCCGCCAAAACCGGTACCGCCGAATTCGGCGACAACACCAATACCCATGCCTGGTTTACTGCCTTTGCTCCTTATGAAGACCCCGAAATTGTCGTTGCTGTTGTCGTCGCCGGTGGCGGCCAAGGTTCCGCCACTTCTGCTCCAGTCGCTCGCGACATCTTATCCAGCTATTTCTCCAATAAGAAATGACTATGATTTTTAACTAATTTCTGTTCGATCTCTTTTTCCCGCCAGCCCATAATTTTGTCGATCATTTTTCCCGCCAGCCCATAATTTTGTCGATCAACTTCTTCGCTCAGCTTCAAAAAAGTCCCTACCCCTATCGTCTCCGCCAATTCTTCCAAAAAATCCCCCTTATCGTAGAAAAATTCATCTCTCAAAACCCTTTGTCCATTCCTTTCAATCAATTTTTCCACTATCTCGACTTCTCCGTCATAGGCCTTTGATTTCTTGTGTATACCATTACAGAGCCACTGCGTAAATCCTTCATTTATACCCGCAAATAAAATCTTTTTCCGATTTAAGTACTGACGCCTGATTCCCGACTTTAAAAATCTTTCTTTTTTATTATCAAATTTATGCTTACTTGAAGCATGAAGCAATTCGTGAACCAATATATTCAAAACAATATCCCGATTGCATTTTTCTAAAATTCGATGATTATAATACACCGTTCTTTTATTCGCATCAAAATAGGCCGGAACTCTATACTCCAGTCTATAAGCCTCATCTTTTCTCTCCAAATCCTTTTCCTTCAGGACTACGTTCTCAATTCGTCGTGAAATCCTGCGCTCAAAACTTGCAGAGATAATGTCTTTAGCTTCCCTGTAAATTTTTTCTA
This sequence comes from uncultured Candidatus Saccharibacteria bacterium, assembly GCA_964482785.1. Taxonomy (GTDB): domain Bacteria; phylum Patescibacteriota; class UBA1384; order VFKW01; family VFKW01; genus CAYZYR01. Next base: position 27,262 of record CAYZYR010000008.1, read on the forward strand.
ATTCTCTAGTATGCATTTACCCCATCTTTGTTTTGGTCAAAAATATAGCATTATCTAAAAAGTGTCAAGCGACATACTTTAGCTAGCTTGGCTAGTTAGGCCATTTATTTGTAATATTTTACAAATTTTTAATCATTAATTTATAATAATTAACATATTATTACTGATGTGATCTTTCTCGATTTATAGGATAATTATAATAATTCACAATAATATCATTTAAATCCGAGTTGAATTAATGCCAAATTAGACTTTTACAAAGAAAAGAAGCCCGACAATCATTGAAAATTATTGACATTTTATGAAAAAAACAATATAATTAACACTATTAGTTTTTGTGCGACTTGCACAAAAACAATAAGGGGTAACATATGGAAAGTATACTCGCAGACAAAATCCAAAATTACATTACTAACCTCCTTGGCGGACAGATTAATATCGCCGACCCAGAAGGTCAAATCCTATCCAGTTCCACTAAAAATCAGCTCGGCCATAAAATAAATATTCAATCATTTAACCCATCCTCCAACGGCGTCATGACCAATGACGGCATCGAAGGATCTGACATTGCCGTTCCTTTAAGTTATAACGGAGACGTCAAAGGCTATATTCTAGTCAACGACGACGTCCAAAAATTCATGCCTCAAGTCCCTCTAGTTAGAAGTTTGGCCGAATTACTCATTCAACAACACTATGATTCGGTTAAGCCCGACCTGGACTCAACTGATAAATTTATCTGCAGTATATTATTTAACAAAGATCCCAATCAATTAGCCTATCTCGCTTCTCAGGCTCAAGTTTTAGGCTATCGTCTCAATGTTCCTCGCATGGCTTTCATCATTCATTTAGAAGGTTTTTGGAATAATTATTTAAACCATAATATTGAATTTTCTGACGAAAAAGAATCCGTCATTCTCCGTAAAAAAAGAGATTTAGAAAAAACCATCTCCGGCTTTTTCACTAAAGATACAGAAAATATCACCGCTTACATGGGTGAAGATAAATTTGTTCTATTCAAAGATGTCAAATCCACACCCGAATCAAAAGTAACCAAATTATTGCAGGACAATTTCAAAGACATTGTCGCCCCTATGATGAATTTCAATATCACTCATGTCTCAGCCGGTATCGGCCGGGCCAGAACCGGTCTGATTGGCCTCATAAAATCTTGCAAAGAAGCAGACGAGGCCCTTACCTTAGGCCGAAAAATGTGGGGCGACAACAAGGCTTATTCCTATGATGAGCTCGGCTTACTTTCTATTGTTGGCCAAGGTGGCAAAGAAAGAAAAGTCTACTTTGCTGATCAAATACTGGATCAGATCGATGACCAGGATCTCGTTCATACCCTTGAATGTTTTTTCGATGAAAACTTAAATCTCACTCAGACATCCGAAAAACTCGGTATCCACAGAAATACTGTCATCTACCGCTTGGATCAAATTGCCAAAATGATCGGCAAAGATCCTCGAAATTTCGAAGACGCCGTTGAAATAAAAATGGCCCTTTTGATTAAAAGACTACTCAAATAAACCAGTCGATATCTAGCATACAAAAAAGAGTCTAAGTTAGGCTCTTTTTTGTATGCCCAATTCTACTATACAGTCAAAATCTCTTTCACCTTATCCACCACTTCATCCGGCGTATGGTAGCTCTTAACCAGATAATCTTCTGCTCCCAGCGACATTGCCAAATCCTTATCACTATCCGTTGATTCGCTCCCGATATTTGTCAGTACAACCACAGGAATATCTTTCGTTCTCACATCAGACTTCACATTCTTCAAAACATCAAATCCATTCATTCTCGGCATCATTATATCCAATAATACCAAGTCCGGCATCAATTTAATTTTCCGAACTGCACTATCTCCATCCTCAGCCAAGGTAACTTTATATCCTTCCATTTCGAGTTTTTCTTGATACATCTCCGAAAGCATTACATCATCCTCGACAAGTAATATATTCTTCTTCATATTTACTCCTTCTATTTCTTAATTGGGAATGAAACGCTAAAACAGCTTCCATGACCTAATTTACTATTTACCCAAATTTTTCCTCCTTGTTGTTCAACCAACGATCTGGTTATATATAAACCTAAACCATAACCTCCCGCTTGACTGCTTAATATATTATTTACTCTCTGAAATTTATTAAATACTTGCTCAATTTGATCTTCGGAAATCCCCACTCCATTGTCAGCAACTTCGAAAATAACATGATTATTACTGCCCTGCTTTTCTTTTCTGAGTTTCACTGATACATCCCCTTCTTTTGGTGTGTATTTAATCGCATTGTCAATCAGATTATTAAATATCTGTTTTACTCTGTCGGGGTCAGCAAATATTTTATATTCTCGCCCTAGTATATTTTCTAGACTTACTTTTACCCCCTGATTAAAAGCTTTTTGCTGGAAGTCCTGGACAGCTTCTTCTGCCAGTCCGGCTATACTCATGCTCTCAGGCTTGTAAGTAATTCTTCTCTCTTCCAGCCTGATAACATTTAAAATATCTTCTACTAGACTCACCAGTCGCTCAGTTGATTTAAATGTTCTGTTAAAATACAACTTTTGTTTATCGTTCAAATCACCCGCATCGCCCCGAATAATCATACTCAAATATCCCTTAATAGCTGTAATCGGCGTTCGTAATTCATGCGCTGTCATCGAAATAAATTCATTCTTTTGCTGCTCCAGTTCTTTATACCTCGAAACATCATTAAACAGCATTACCACGCTCCCCGAAAACCGTCCTTGATAAAAAGTTGGTTTAGCGCTATGAAGCTCTACCCATTTGCTCTTTCCTTCTTTCGTCAAAATCTCAAGGTCTAAAACCGATCCTTCGCCTTCTCCATTCATTTTCTCATTAGACAAATTAATAATACTTTTACCACTCGTAGTTCTAATTATCTGATCAATATTATCCCCGATTGCTTCCTTTGCTTTTACCCCAACCAGCTTGGCCATTGCCCCATTCCATAGAACCACTTGACCTTGCTTATTAACTAAAATCATACCATCGCTCGCGTGATTAATAATCATCTCCACCCTCTCTTTTTCCGCCTGAATTTCCTCAATCAATTGTACATTTTCCCATTGAGATTCGATTTGTTTTACTACAATACTTAAAGTTCTAAGATCTTCTTGACTAAATCGGCGGCCGCGCTGCTTGTTAGCAACCATCACGACCCCAAATATCTTCCCCCTTAAATAAACTGGCACCGCCAATAGATTTCTAAGCCCTTTTGGCAAAAAATGATCTTTCATTCGGCAATCAGCTAAATCTTGAGGAAAGTTGAGATATTTATTTTTTATAAACAAACTCTTAGCGTGTCGATTAAATCTAATGTCGTAAATAAAACTTTTCCATTTTTCCGTATTCCAATTCATCTGGGCTATCGGTCGGCCAAAACTATCTTTGCCGTCATCTTCTATAACGATAAATAGTGAACTCTCAGCCTGCAATAGACTTGGAATATATTTAATAATTTTATTTATCGTCTCTTTAAATTCCTTTGCACTAATCGACGAGATTTTAAATAGCTGAGTCAGTTTATCCAACTTTTCAGACATCGTTTCTTGAAGCCCTTGAATTTGAGTAATATCGTCAACTGTAATCAAGTAACCAGATTTGTTGCTATCCTGTTTGCTCAGATTTTTTATTTCTATAGAAAGATATTTCACCGGAAATCCGACTGTCTGTAATATAAACTTAATTTCTTTATCATCAGAAAGCCGTTTCTGGAGATTAGCAATAAAATTTTTCGTAAAAACAAAATCAAGCCGGCTATATGTTTCTATAGATTTCAAGATCTCAAATAAAGGTATTTTAATTATTTCTTTTTTAATCGAAAATAATTTATTAATCGCATCATTGTGATAAATTATTTTCCCATTGCCATCCAGCAAGACAATCCCTTGATTGGTTGTCTTTTGAATACTATCTAACAAACTAACTTCTTTTTGCAATGAACCATACAAATCAGCATTTTCCAAAGATAAAGCTATTTGATTTGATAGGTCTATGGCCAGATTTTGCTCGTCCGGATCAATTATCTTTGGATTCTGATGATTTACCATCAATAATCCGTTATATTTCCCCTTAATACTGACAGGGTAAGAATAGGCATCTTGCCACTTAATTTCCTCCAAAAGCTCACGGACCCATGTCGCCTTCTTGTATTGGCTTAGCTTGATCGGAGTTATCTTGTCCCGAACAAACAGATTGAATTTATCAAATGTCAGACTTCTATTAATATTGACAAAATCAATATTTTTATTTTTTTCATCTTCAATTAAATATATTTTAAAGAAACCTTTATGAGCCCTCCATAAAAGCAAAGCACAGTTATCTACCTGTAAAATTTCTTGCACTAAAATAAGCGATCTATTTATTATCGGTCGAAGTTGCAAACTAGAATTCAAAATTTCAGCCAACTTCACCTTCGCATCCGACCATTGTTTCAGCCTGTCCACCTCCAAAAAAGCCGATATTCTCGATGATATAACCAGCAATATTTGCATTTCCGACTCACTGAAATAAATCCCCGCCGGTTTATGAAAATTAATAATCCCATACAATTTATTTTTTGAAATAAGCGGTATACATAAAATCGAGACATCATTTCCTGATCTACCTTCTTCAATCACATATCTTTTTTCTTTTCTTGTGTTCGGAATAGCCAAAGGCTGCCCGGTCTTAGCTACCCACCCCGCGATCCCCTCCCCGATTTTAAATGCATTAGCCTGCGGTCTAGTGTTGGAGTATTGCGTTACATCTTGCAGCGTCTGGCTCTTCTTGTCCAGCAAAAAAACACTAGCGCGATCATATTTCATTGCACTCACAATCTGATGAATCACTTTGTTTAAAATTTCATTGATCGGCAGTGTATAATTCATCGTCAGAGCTATTTGATATAACAATTCATTCTCAGTCTTCTTTTGTTGCAACTCAGTTGCATCTTGAAATACCAAGCTGCAGCCAGTATCTCCATTATCATCCCAAAAAGAAGCTGTTATACTAAATACCCGCCCGGAAAATGTCAACATTCTCTTAATTGTCTCACCAGATGTAATTACCGTTTTTATCAATTGGATAATATACAATCCCTCGTCTTCCCCTCCCACTTTCTCATAAAAATTATCCCCAATCGTTAATTCGTTTGAAAATATTTTTCCAACCAAATCATTTATAAAAATGATTTGGCCAGTATCTTTCACTATCAAAATAGGCAAGGTAGCAAGACTATAGATCATCATCTTCTCAATGCAATTATTTTCCATTTTATTTTCTTTAATCATTTTTCAATCTCTTGTTGATATCAATCTTTTCAAAAAGGTATCGTGTTGCAAAACCCAAATCCAACTCTTCAAGATCTTCTTTTCCATACCAGTCAAAATGCTCAAATTCATTGTTATTTAATGGTTCACCTGAATATTTAACATTATAAAAATACCACTCGTGTATATTTGCTCCCGCTCGGCATTTGTTGCCAATAATGTCACCATGAAAAATCAACTCAATATCTTCTACTTTCAATCCCGCCTCTTCTGATATTTCACGCCAAATAGCCTCTTTCGGTTTTTCACCGTACTCAAGATGGCCTGCTATATTCGAGTATCTGTAAGGGAATGTTCTACGCTTACCCAGAAGAACCTTACCATCTCTAATTATTAGCGCCCCAACAGTTATATGTTTAATGCCGTTTGGCGTATCCTTCACAATGATCTTACCATCTTCTTGCAAAGCCATGCCGGATTTTTTTCGGCATTCAGAGCACAAAAAAAACGCCAGATTTAATTCCGTTATTTCTAAAATATTTGCACTTCCGCAATTTACACATTTTCTTATCATTATTATATTCCTAAATAACTATATATTATATTGCCCATGCTCTTGACTGCATGATTATTAATATTTTTTGTCATTACTTTGATTTTATCAGTGTTGTCGTCGGGCGGGGCTAGCATAGCCCCGCCCTGTCTCGATCTTTCCTACCACAGCTATAGTTGTTGTGTCTCCTACGTTGCATTCCTTGCATCCTCTATCTATTCTTTCCTCCACGCGACACCCCTATTTCACTCTGGATCCACTTCAGTCCAAAGAGATTCCGGAATAGCTCTTCCCTTGTGTCGATATTAATACAGAAGTCAGCCACATTCTCAGCCCATTTATGGACCTCGAAATTCAACCTTTTATCCCTCTGGCCCGAAGGTCTCTTACATTCGCGATACCATCTGTTTATAACTTCTTCCGGAGCGCGAATGTAGAAAACTGTTGGATAGCCGTCAAAACATCTGTCAATTATCCAACTCATCCTTAGTCCGCACGATACTAATACGTACCCAGGATGATTGAGAAAGATCTGTTTGGCAACTTCATACGAGAGACCATAGTAGGCTCCCGTTTCTCGGCGCCTCCAGCAGATGAACTCCTGGTTCTGGATCATCTGTTGGAACTTGTCCGAAGATACAAAAATGTGGTACGCCCCATCTTTAATAGCATCAACATTTTTACATCTGTGCTCATCTTTCCTTGGTTTCCTAGAGGTTACCAAAGGAAGTCTTACAAGGCGCTTTAGAGGATCTGGCGCGTGCTGACTCACTCTCGTCATTTCCTCAATTGTCCAGTCTTTCCCGATGGCCGACAGGCCTGACACACAGTCAAGCCTTCGGCCCCAGGTAAGCTTCTCGAGATCGGTTAGTTCTCTAAACGTATCAACCTCGAAGTATTTATCCCATGGAGGCTTTTCGGTCGATCTTTCTATCTTTCTAGTGACCTCAAAGTTCTCCATCAATTCTTGATAAGTATCTAGGAAGATCCCATCAAGAATGTCGGTCTTTCCCTTTGCCCCTTTTGCCCCTTTTGCCCCTGCCTCTGTTATTGCAATAAAGAGCATGTGATGTCTCTCCTGTTCTTAGCTGTGGTAGAGACTAAATTAATTATAAGATAATAACAGGTTCATGCTTATTGTAAAAATTCACAAATATTTAAATATGCCGGTTCATTTTTTATAAGATCTCACACAAGATTTTATAAAGCAAAATAAGATAATAATTTTATAGTCAGCCAGATTAAAAATTGTCCCTAATTTCTCTTGACAAAGGTATAACAGCTTGCTAATATATGATCAATTGTTGAATATCATGACTAATTGCCCTATTTTCCCTTTAGGCATTTTTAGTTGTTTGTAATCGGAGGTCGTATGGCAAAGGATGTAATGCTAACCCAGGAAGGCTTGGAAAAAATCAAAGCCGAGCTAAAAAAGTTAAAAGACCACGACAGAAAAGAAGTCATTGGTCGTATCAAAGTCGCTAAAGAATTTGGCGATCTTTCGGAAAACAGCGAATATGACGAAGCTAAAAATGAACAAGCTTTCATCGAAGGTAAAATTCAAGAACTCGAATCAATGATTAAGCACGCCAAAATCATCGCCAAAGGCGCAAAAGATGGCATTGTTAACGTCGGAGACACTGTTATTGTTGAGGTTGACGGAGACAAAGAGACTTATGCCTTAGTTGGCCCAACCGAAACTGATCCAGTGTCAGGAAAAATTTCTGCCGAATCGCCCGTTGGACGCGCCCTTATCGGTGCCAAAAAAGGCGAAAAAATCACTGTTCAAACTCCTGACGGATCATTTGAATACAAAATCATCGAAGTTCAATAAATAAAACCAAACCAAAGAAAAATGACCTGATTGTCTTCAGGTCATTTTTCTGTTAAAATAAAACCATATTTAAGGAGCACTATGTTTTGGGTAGACGAGATCGTCGAAGACATTCTAAAAAAACAAAATAAAGATGAATACTTAATAACCGATTGGAAAACACCTTCGGGCCATATCCATATCGGAGCGCTCCGTGGTGTTATTATCCATGAACTTGTTCGCCATGCCTTAGCTGATAAAGGAAAGAAAGCTTTGTTTCAATATGGTTTTGACGATTACGATCCAATGGATGGCTTCCCTGTCTATCTTGATCCTTCCTTTAAAAAATACATGGGTATGCCCCTTTCAAATATCCCCGCTCCAGACGGCAAATCAGCCAGTTATGCCGATCAATATGCCAACGAATTTATCGAAGTCATTAAAGGCCTCGGCTACAATGTAAAGTTTGTAAAAACTTCCGAAATGTATAAAGTCGGCTTTTTTGACGAAGCAATTAAAATAACTCTCGATCACGCCGATGAGATTAGAAAAATTTACTTTGAAGTCTCCGGAGCTAAAAAAGACCAAGATTGGTATCCATTAAACGTCATTTGTCCTGTCTGCGGTAAAACCGGATCAACCAAAGTAATAGGCTGGGATAGCAAAAAAGTTCGTTTTCAGTGTCTACCAAACCAAGTCGAATGGGCTAAGGGCTGCGGCTATGAGGGTGAAATCGAGCCTTTCAAAGGTAACGCCAAACTCCCTTGGAAAGTCGAATGGCCGGCCAAATTTTATTTATTTAAAATGGATATCGAAGGCGAAGGCAAAGATCACGCCACCAAAGGAGGCTCTCGCGAAATAGCCGACACCATCTGCCGTCAAGTCTACAAGCATACTCCTCCTTATGATATTCCCTACGAATGGATCCTGATCTCCGGTGCCAAGATGTCGAGCTCAAAAGGTGTCGGCGCTACCGCCAAAAATGTCTATGTTTTCCTTCCCTCAAACATTCTCAGATTTTTATTTACTAAGACTAAATACCGCCGCACTGCCGACTTCAACCCTGAAGGCGATACCATTTTAACTTTGTATGACGATTATGATCGCGTTCTTGCCGCCTACCACGCAGATCCTAAATCAGACTTAGCTCGCGCTTTCTATTTCGCCGAGATCGGCATCGAAAAAGAATTACCTAACTATGTTTTAAGATTTTCCAAAATCGCCAACATGTTGCAAATGCCTCGCGCCGACATTTTCAAATATGCCGAAGAAGAAAAAGGAAATAAACTCACCGACATCGAAATAGAGGAAATAAAGCACCGCATATCCGTAGCTAAGGAGTGGCTCAATAAATTCGCCCCTGAGGAAATGAAATTTGTCGTCCAAGAAACAATGCCTCAAGTTAAGATAAATGACAATCAAAAACTATTCTTGAAAAAACTTCTCGATCGCCTCCAATCTCTCGAAAAATGGGATGGCCAGGAGATCCATACTTTGATTCATGATGTCAAAAATGAGCTTTCCATCAATCCCAAAGAAGCCTTTTCTGCCCTCTATCGGGTCTTTTTAAACAAAGATTACGGTCCTCAAGCCGGCTGGTTCTTGGGTGCGCTGGATAAAAATTTTATCCTAAACCGTCTCAAGGAGGTATAGTGGGCAATCAAATTAAAGTAGACATCTTAGGATTCCAACCCGAGCTAATCCCGGATATTTTATCTGGCAAAAAAACAAACACTTGGCGTATCTGGTCAGAAAAATATGTTTTACCCGGCGATGAGGTTTCTCTTGTCAATCTCCAAACAAACAAACCCTTTGCCCGGGTCCAAATTTTAGAAAAATGTGAAAAAAGATTTGCCGACCTGACGCATGAAGACAAAGCCAACCACGAAAAATTTACTTCAGACGATCAAATGTATAAATATTACAGCAATTATTATAAAATGCCGGTAGATCAAGATACCGAAGTCACTATTATAAAATTTAATCTATTATAAAGAGGCAAAATGCTAGACATCAAATTCATCCGCGAAAACAAAGACTTAATAATTAAAAACACCAAAAACCGCCTCTCCGATGCAAATATCGACGAGCTTTTAGATCTAGACAAAAAAAGGATTAATCTCCTCCAAAAAATCGAAGAACTTCGATCAGAGCGAAATACTGCCTCAAAAACAAAACCAACCCCTGAAATTATCGAAAAAATGAAATCCATCGGTAGTGAAATAAAAAAACTAGAGGATGAATTATCAACCATAGAACCAAAATTTAAAGATATTTTAATGCAAATCCCAAATCTCACTCATCCCGACGTCAAAATTTCCTCCGACGAGGACGATAACCCAATTGTCGAACAGAAATATCAGCCAACCAAATTCGATTTTATCCCCAAAGATCACGTCCAACTCGCCGAAGAATTAGATCTAATCGACTTTAACCGCGCCACCAAAGTCTCTGGCGCCAAATTTTATTACCTGAAAAACGAAGCTGCTATTTTAGAATTAGCCCTCACTCGCTACGCTTTCGATATTGCTCTAAAACATGGCTTCACCCCTTTTATAACTCCCGACCTGGTCAAAAAAGAAATCCTCGATTCTATGGGCTACAATCCTCGCGGCCAATCAACCCAAGTCTATTCTGTCAAAAATTCAGATTTGGCCTTGATTGGTACTGCCGAAATTACCATGGGTGGCTATCATACCGACGAGACCTTCAAAACCGCCGATCTCCCCAAAAAATACGTCGCCCTCTCGCATTGCTTCCGTACTGAAGCCGGCGCTTATTCCAAATTCTCCAAAGGCATTTTTAGAGTTCACCAATTCACCAAAGTTGAAATGTTTCAATACACTCTACCAGAAGAATCCGAAAAAGCCCACCAAGAATTATTAGCCATTGGAAAAGAAGTCTTTGATGGATTAGAAATTCCATATCGCATTATCGACCATTGCACTGCTGATCTAGGCGCTCCGTCATATCGCACTTTCGATCTAGAAGCCTGGATGCCTGGCAAGCCCGCCAAAGACGATTCCCTTGGTGATTGGGCCGAAATAACCTCAGCCTCGAACTGCACCGATTACCAGTCTCGCGCTTTAAATATCAAATTTGGAAAAGATGGCAAAAAAGAATTTGTCCATATGCTAAATGGCACCACTATTGCCATGACCCGTTCCATCATTGCTATTCTCGAAAATTTCCAGCAAGTCGACGGCTCGATCAAAATCCCCAAAACATTGGCAAAATATACTGGCTTTGATGTAATAAAAGCCAAAAAATAAAACATTTCCACAGCCAAAACTCAGCATTATTATGTTAATTTATATCTACTAGGAGGTTATATGAACATCAAAGTCCGAAGCAATACCACCATTACGGAAGATATAAAAGACTATTGTCAAAAAAGGTTCTCAAAAATAGAAAAAATGCTCCCCGAAGGTTCGTTTCTCGAAATAGAATTTATCGACGATTTCGGCCAGCGCCAAGGCGAAGATAAAAGAGTTGAAGCTAACCTTTCTCTTCCCAACCAAAAACAGGCCGTCTATTTATACAATGCCACTGCTGATTGGGGAACATCCATTGATATAGTTAAAGATCGTCTTGAAGAAGAGGTGATTAAATATAAAGAAAAAAATATCGACCGCAACCGCAAACCAAGAAAAGATAAACAATAAACTATGGCAAGATAAAACAAATCCCAGTATTTCCATCTCTCATATGATAAATCATAAAAAACATTTATTTATTTTTAGACCAAAACAACATCTCCTATCAAAAATTCGATCATCGAATAGTCCTGTAACTGGAAATTCAAAATGAGCCGCTAGACTTTCAATCGTTGTTTCCA
>CAYZYR010000009.1:0-38686 GCA_964482785.1 uncultured Candidatus Saccharibacteria bacterium
TTAGAATTTCCTTTAAGAAGAAATATTAATTGTTCTGTTTGTGGTCGAAAAATGACAGGCAGTTCGAGCAGAGGAAGATGGGGTAAATACTTTGCTCATTACACTTGTAACAATAAAGACTGTTCCGCTAATCCCAAAAATATTAAAGTAACAAAACTAGAAGATGACTACGTAGATCTGCTGGAATCAATTAAAGTGAGCCCAGAGCTTTTAGAAATGACAAAAGAAGTAGCTGTTAGAATTTGGCAGAAAAGAATTAACAGCTTAAGCGCTGATCAAAAAACCAAAGAGGAAGAAATTAAAACCATTGAGAAGCAAATTGATGAATACATTGATCTTATTGCTTTAACTAAATCTGACAGCGTGAAAGAACGATACGAACAAAAGGTTGAAGCTTTAGACAAGATGGCTAGAGATCTAAAAAATAATGCCGTAAACAAAAAAGAACCCAACATGGACGAGGCTCTTAATTTAGCTCTAAAATTTCTTGGAACCCCGGCAGAAACATGGAAAAAAGCAGACAGGAACCTGAAAAATATGGTTCACACTATGATCTTTGAAGAAAATCCTTCCTACTGCGCAGAAACGGGATTTGGAACCCCTAAATTATCCCTTCCGTTCTCTGTAGAAAATTTTTTTTTGAACAAAAAAAGTGATTTGGTGGACCTGAGGAGACTCGAACTCCTGACCTCTTCCATGCCATGGAAGCACTCTACCAACTAAGCTACAGGCCCAAAATTTTTACAATGCTAAAATTATCTATAACAAATGAATTATATCTAAAAACAATCAAAAATTCAAGCTGCTAAGCTGAAAAGAGCAGCAATCTTTTAAATAGTCTAACTCACACCTAGTACGTCCCTAACTTCATACAAAATTATACTGGTGCTTTCATTAATTCAACAGCTTTCATTACTTCAATCATCATTTCTTCTTCTTCGTTTGTTTCAGCCACATAAATTTCGTAGTCTTTGGCAAATGCTAAGTAGCTCGTAATCAAATTCCGTAGCTCCTCAGACCCAACTCCAATAGACCCCGTAAAAACCAAAGCATCCAAGCCTCCTAGTACCACTATATACGCTCCAATATATTTAATAATACGGTAAGCAAATATCTCAACCGCTAATCTCGCCGAAGTTATTTTGTCCTCAGTGATTTCCACATCCTTTGGCGGCGTATATTTCTCATCATCCACTTTATAGCCGGCAATATACAAAACATCTCTCATATCACTGCTCAAACCCGATATCCCAAAAACTCCCGACTCTTTATTTAGTAACTCCTCTAATCTATCAACATCAAATCCATTCTTTAATAAATAAAAAATAACACCCGGATCAATATCACCAGAACGAGTCATCATCACTAAACCTTCCATCGGAGTAAATCCCATTGAAGTATCAACACAAACCCCATCTTTGATTGCCGAGATCGAGCAACCAGATCCCAAATGCACTGATATTGTGCGTTGTGTGCGGATCATTCCCAGCTCTTTTTGCACTTTTCGTAGTGCATATTGATGGCTAACGCCATGAAAACCAAAGCGTCTAATTTTATATTGTTCAAGCACCTCTTTTTTTAAAGCGTACCACATCGCTTTATTTGGCATGTTATGATAAAACGATGTATCAAATATGGCATAATGCTTGGCCTCTGCAAATACCGACATTGTCACTTTTACAATCTCCAAAGCCGGTGGCAAGTGTAGTGGTGCCAACGGCACAAAACTTTCCAAATCGCTAATTACATTTTTTGTTATTAATGTAGTCTTAGAATATCTATCTCCGCCATGAACCACCCGATGCCCTACAAATTGAATATTTTTAATATTTACTGAAACCGATTGATATAATCTTTCCCATGCTTGTAAATGATTTAAAAATTCTCCCTGTCCAATCCTATCGACTGAACCACTTTTGACTACTTTATCGTTGTCAAAAAGTTTATATTTAATCGACGAACTACCTGTATTAATAATTAATATCATTATTCCTCACTTAATAAGCAAACTTTGACCGGTCATCTCGCTGGGAATCGAAATATTTAAATAATCCAAAATAGTTGGTGCAATATCCGCTAATTTTCCATTCTGCTTAATTTCAACTTTTGACTCGTCTGTTACAAAGAAAAAGGGGACGGGATTAGTCGAATGCTCTGTATAAATATCTCCGCTCACAGGATCAACCATTTGTTCAGCATTACCATGGTCACCTGTTAAGACAGTATAGCCATGTCGTTTTTTTACTGCTGTTATTAATTTACCAAGACATCGGTCGACCGCTTCAACCGCTTTAACAGTCGCCTTAAAATTTCCCGAGTGACCAACCAAATCTAAATTAGCATAATTAACAATAATAAAATCATATCTATCTAATACTGAGATTATTTGATCGGTCAGTCTATAGGCAGACATCTCCGGAGCCTTATCATAAGTATCCACATCAGGGGAAGCCACTAAAATCCTATCCTCACCCGAAAAAGGCTGTTCCTCCCCGCCATTAAAGAAATATGTAACATGAGGATATTTCGCCGTCTCAGCAACGTGTAATTGCCGCCAACCTTTTTCCGAGAAAACTCGAGCAATCGGATAACCAACTTTTTTCGGACTAAACGCGATCTGGACAGGTAAACCTTCTTGATAAGAAGTGAAAGCAACAAAAAATAAATTCTTCCGAACAACTACTCGCTGAAATTCTTTAAAATGTGGATCAATGATAGCTTGTGTCAACTGCCGTGCTCGATCTGAGCGATAATTAAAAAATATTATCGAGTCATTGTCTTTAATGAAATATTTAGTTTGATCTTTTGATCTAATTATAGTTGGGGTGATAAATTCATCTGTCTGGCCTTTGCGATAAGCAGCAGATACTGCTCCCATTGGATTTAGAGTTTCAAGTCCAACTCCTTCGGTCATCGCGCGGTAAGCTGACTCCACTCTCTCCCAATGATTTTCTCTGTCCATTGGATAAAAACGTCCCATCACATTGGCAATAACTCCAACGCCTGTTTCTCTTATTTTTTTCTCAAGCATGCCTATATAATGCAACGCTTCCATCGGTGGAGTATCTCTCCCATCCGTGAAAACATGCAAGACAACTCTATCTCCATATAGACCCTCTTGCTTTGCTAAGTCTAAAAGCGCAAAAAGATGATCAATATGCGAATGTGTGCCACCTCCACTAACCAATCCAACCAAATGCAAATAAGAATTATTTTTCTTGGCATAATCACAGGCTCGCTTTAAAGTTTCATTTTGAAAAAAACTTCCATCCTTAATGTACGCAGTAATAGAAGGGAGATCTTGGTGGACTACTTGACCGCATCCAATATTCAAATGACCTACCTCAGAATTTCCATGCTCACCTATTGGCAACCCGACAGCCTGTTCCGACGCACCCAAAATAGCTCTTGGTGCCGTCTTCCATAACATATTTATAGCTGGGGTTTTAGCCGCACTAATAGCATTACCATCCCAGGGCGGAGCCACTCCCCAACCATCTAAAACGATTAGAACAAATGGCTTTTTCACAAGCCTCCCCTCCATATTTAATTTATGTTCCGAGAAGTTCTTTCTCAATATCAACAAGACGCTGGTATTTTACCATTCTTTCTTGATGCTCAGAATTGGGTGCGCCCGCTTTAACGAACCCTGCTCCCACCCCAACCGCCAAATCCGAAATAAAAGTATCAAGAGTTTCACCTGCGCGATGCGATATCATACACTCATAATTACTCGTCTTTGCTAACCTAATAACATCTAGGATCTCACTCAAAGTCCCAGCTTGATTAATTTTCACTAAAATAGCATTTCCAACTCTCTCATTAATACCTTGCCTAAATCTATTCAAATTGGTAGCAAAAATGTCATCTCCAACTAAGTATACATTTTTGCCCTTTTTGTTCGCCTCAATCATATCGGTATTTAACTGTGCCCACCAATGCCAGTCGTCGGCAGGTAGCGGATCTTCGATCGAGATGATTGGATAATTAGTAATGATATCAATATAATGCTGCGTCATCATTTGGAAAGTTGGCGGTAAATATGAGGCTGCAACATCTAATGATAAAAACACATCTTTGCCCGCCTTATATCCAGCTGCTTCAATTGCTTCTACCATCAAACCCAAAGCCATCTCATTGGTATCAAGATCGGGAGCATATCCACCCTCATCGCCCACACGAGTCTTAAGTGCCTTCTTTTCCAAAACCCTTTTCAATTCGTCAAATATCTTTATACCCATCTCAAGCTTCTGCTCAAATGTTCTGCCACTAATAGGAACTGCCATAAATTCTTGATAATCAAGATTGTTGTCCGCGTGCTGCCCGCCATTTATAGCATTAAACATAGGAACTGGTAATTTTATGCTTTGTTCATCATCAAATATCCGTCCAATATATCGATACAAGGGAAGGTTTGAATTATGAGCAATTGCTCTCGCCGCCGCCAAGCTGACGGCTAAAGTAGCATTGGCTCCTAGCCTGTATTTATTCGGTGTGCCATCCAACTGATTCATTAGCCCGTCAATTTCAAGCTGATCCATAACCAAATCACCAATCAATTTAGGCGCGATATCGCTTTCAATATTTCGGATAGCCGCCATTGGGTCGACTAAATGGACATCGCTGGTATTTCCACTCGAAACTCCGCTTGGCACTGATGCTTTAGTTCGGTATCCGTTCTCAAGTTCTATTTCAACTTCAATCGTCTGCACTCCGCGGGAATCATTCACCGGATAAGCCCTTAAATTCCTTATCTTTGCCATTACTACTCCTTAAATTTTTGATAATTGTTTTTTTAGAAATGTGATTTCCGGTATATTATCCGGATCTTCATCCTTAATAATGCCAAGATAATAAGAAACATAGTCCCCAAAGTAAATAGTACACAACATTTCGCTCAAAAGCGATCCTGTCGGATGAAGTTGGATTAATTCATATTTAATACTCATTTTTTGTAAAATTTGAGAAATGATATTTGCCCGCGCTCTGTTTCTTTCGTGATCGTTTTTCGATTGAAGGATAATAGTGTAAATATTTTTAATCGCATTGGGCTGATGCAAGCCAGCGATCCAATTGTGGCACAACTCCGGCATCGCTAAAGCAAATGCTGAATGCTTAGCGTTTTCATTTATCTGAGTCGCCCAGCGATAAGCCACTGACTCCATCGTACCGGCTCCTATAATAACAGGGATAAAATCTCGGAGTGTAGTAGCCAATTTCTTAGCCTCATTTTGATAAGTGGGTACTTCAGGATTTAATTTTGTCCTCATCCCGCGCATCAAAACAATAGTCTCCTTAACATCATCATTGCCGATCTCAACAAAACTTAATTTGCACAAGATAGCTAATACCGCCATCATCGTAAAACCTAACGCAGCCCTCGGTTGGGAATCAAACTCGATTTTATAAGTCGGCGCCTTGTAGCTGGATGCAATAGATGCTAACTCGCCACCTTTAGTCACAGCCACAAGTTTAGCTTTTTTCTTTCCCGCTTCTCTAAAGGCAGCTGTAGTTTCTTCTGTTCCTCCAGAATAACTCACTCCGATTACTAAAGAATTTTCATCAACATAATAGGGGGGTCTATAATCGCTCACGATCTCAATCGGAATCTTCGAAGACAATACTCCAAGCGATTTTGTAAGAAGGCCACCAATAGCACTGCCGCCCATTCCTAAAATTACTACATTATTAACTTTAATATAATTTGCTGGCAATACAAATTTATTCAATTCTACCCAGGCCTTTTCGATCTCGTCAGGCAACATTTTGATAAATTTTATCATCTCTTTCTTGTCAAGATTTTTCAGGTATTCTAGCTGGTCTAAATTTGCCATATTAACTCCTATAGAAAACATATCATGCTAGTTGCTTTTATTCAAGTTAGCCAACCTCCGCCATCCTCAATCTCTTCAAAATAATCATAATCTGCAATAAAACTATAATTGCAAACAAAGTTATCCACAGCTACTATTTGCATTATTAAATACAACTGTTAGTATTGGAAAGTCATTTAACAACTATAAATAGTAGCTATGGGCAATTTGGTATAAGCCAAAGCGGTTCCCGCCACTGTAAGCGAACAAATTCATACAAATAATTATGGATTCGCAAGTCAGAAAACCATTTCTATTATGTATTAAGACCTTCGGGAATTGAGGCGTTGAATTGCTAAAAAGCAACTCAATAATAGTCCTTGTTTAATTCCCGAAAGCAAGGATTTTTATGTTAAAAAAGAAAATTAACCATATAAGATACTTTCTGCTTTTATTTATAGTGGTTACGAGCGGTTATCTCTTTATTACCTCAAACAATCTCGCTAAAGTTGACAAACAAGAGAATAAAATCAGAAATACTAAAGTACCGGCCAAAGTCAAAATGGGTACAGAAATTTTATCAACCAAACCAGCATCAGATAAAATTGAAAATAATCAGACAGTCAAGCCGCAAGAGCAAGATGCTCCTATAAATCAAAACAAAAGCCAAATTAAAAATAGTGTTATCCTGTCTACCCCTCAAACTACTACTAAAGCCATTGAGTCTAAAGACCAAAACTTGCTCCCAGTAAGCACACAGCAAAGAGATCAAGAAAAAGAGCAAATTTCCGTCACTTTCTCTATTCCTTCGCAAAATATTACCCAAACTATCAGTGTCGATAAAGACATCACTGTCTTAAATCTCATGTCTAGACTTCAACAATATGGCAAATTAAATTTCAAAACTAAAAAATATTCTTATGGTGAACTAGTAGAAGAAATAAATGGCACAGCAAGCAACAAGCTTTTAAATAAATATTGGACATATTATTTAAACGATAAATTTGCAAATCTAGGCATATCCCAGCAAAAACTAAACGACCAGGACAAAGTAGAATGGCGTTACGGTAATTAACGGTAATTAAAGGAGTAGTATGAAAAAATTTCTATATTTTATATTTTTAGTTGCTGCTTTTATCCTGATAATTCCCAGGGCTCAAGCTGAAGAACCGGCCGTCGACCGAATAGTCAAAGCCTTTTCATATTTTCAAACTATCGACCCCAAAGACTCAGAAACTTGGGATGTCTCACTAAACGACTGGCTCATCCTTGCTCTTTCAGCCTACGGATATAACCCCGCTACTTTTAAGATGAAAGACCAGATAATCACTCAATATCAATTAACTACTGAAGATGATGACAACCTGATAGAAGCTGGCAGTCTGTCCCGCCACATTATGGCCATTATTAACTCAAACGATGATAATCTAAAAGAAATACTGCCGGAACTTTTACAAAAATTTGATGCATATTTTGACGGCATTCAATATGGTGATCCTCAACGTCTTAATGACGACATCTTTGCCATTTTCACATTATCAACCATAAAAACAGAAGACTATCAGGAAAAAATCAAAGATTTAGCTTATTATATTGTATCTAAGCAATGTGTTGACGGTGGTTTTTCATTTGAAGTCGGGTCGTGTTTTACCTCCGCTGACATTACTGCCGTAGCCATCCAGGCCCTAATCAACTATCAAGAAATTCAAACAACACCCGATACATTTATCAAAAATAAAATAGACCTAGCAAAAGGATATCTAAAAGTCATGCAAAATAACGACGGTGGCTTTGGCTACTCTGAATTGTCTGATGCTGACACTACCTCATGGGTCTTACAATCCATTTATGCCTTAAAAGAACAGTTGTCCGACTGGATTATAGAAGACAAAAATCCAGAGCTTTTCCTATTGTCAACCCAAACCGGAAATGGTCTTTTCTTTAACTATTCCGCTAATACATATACCACCCTCGATGCTTTGCTTGGATTGTCAAAAAAATATTATCCTATAATTCCACCACAAAACCCTAAAGATTTCACAACAGAAAAACCTAAAGAAGAGAAGACAAAAGAGCCTGAAAAACAACTGGAGGACTCTAACAAAAACACTGATCAAATAATAACCACCCAAGTCATTAACTCATCAATAACAACTGATATAATCGAAGAAGACAATACAATTATAGCTTACAAATCCGAACCGTTTATCGCTGTCGCCGCCATAAAACCTGAACAGCAGTTAGAACAGCAAATCACCAGCCCGCAGAATATAGAAATCGCGCAAACAGCCAAAGATCAGAAAAAACCAATCATCGCAAATCAACAAAAACAAACCAGAAGTTATCGAAATATCTATCTTTATATTTTTATTATTTCGGCGGTACTGCTTGCTCTGCAAGTATTAAAAAATAACGTAAACAAGAAAGGAGTTGAGCAAAAATAGATAGACGCAGTTTTCTTAGAGGGGGTTTAGGACTCATTGGTATAACAATAGCTGGGGTTCTAGATTTTCCTCGTCAAGCACAAGCAATCACTGCTGGGACTTGTCCATTAAGGATCATTGATCTGCACGGACAACCCTACGACTACCAAATCCCCTACAGTGAGGGACAAAGTCTGAAACAGTTGATAACTACTTTCGACCCAAAGGCCGAATTCGGACAGAAAAACGGGCAATCCATCCTTCGCAGACTGCTCGGACAAGGGGACAGTAAAACCAACCACTGGTATATCCTCTTTGGCGAAGAACCGATCGGCTCGCTTAATGCTAAAAACATGATAGGAATAGGTTGTAATAAGATTGACAACATACGATCAGGCCACAACCTTATCCTTATCAACCAAGCCGCCAGTAACTCTGATATGAGTCTCTGCGAGGATTTTCCCGAAACCCATTTAGTACATGTCAAGGGTAATATATCGGCCATATTCCCTGAATGCTACTATATTGTGGAGCCGGATCGCTCATCTGCCGTCAGAGTAGAAGGCGCTCCGCTGGCAAACGCAGGCTGCGACAGCTACGTCGAGCTGGGAGGATTTATCACAAATCTTCCAAACGGTGAACGCTCTGTTCGAGCCGACACCCAAAATGTCCGTCCAGCCTTAAACAAGAAAGTTCACTCGCTTTACAAACGGCAATATAGCGAGATCTGTGGGACAGATTCAATCAGGCTAAAAGGGTCTGAAAACGGCCTAGGGCCAAACACTGTCGGTTCGCTCATAACTGTCTGCGGTGCAGTCGAGGGTATTTCCGCCGGACACATCATTCTCAAGATGGAAGGCGGTAACGTCACCGTTGAAACCCCCTCGCACTCAACCGTACAACCAGGCCGACACGTGACCATAACAGGCATCTCAACCCTAAAAAAAATAGGAGAAAGGTATCTACCAAAGATCCGTGTTAGAGCTCTCCAAGACATTCACATCAACGCTTAGTCCTATCTAATCGGCTGGCCCTCTGGGGTCAGCCTTTTCTTTATTTATTACCAAAAGGTTGAAGTCATATATACATATATATAATAGAAGATAAACTCTACTATAAACCAATCTCATTTTGTAATAACCTTATACTTTTAACATTAAATAAAGATTTCTAGACAAAAGACAAAAGGACTGTATAATTAAAGTGTAATAAAATGGGATTATAAAATTATGCCTGAGATAATAGTTAAAAATTTATCTAAAACCTATAGCACTCAAGCGACCAAAGTTGAAGCACTTCGCCGCGTCTCGCTTGAAATAGAAAAAGGCGAATTTCTCATGATCACTGGCCGCAACGGCTCTGGTAAATCAACCTTAATGCACTTACTCGCTCTTTTAGACAAGCCAACCGAAGGACAAATCTTCATCGCCGATCAAGAGGTTGCTCACTTGTCAGCAAAAAAACAAATGGGTCTGCGCTTGCGTCAGCTCGGCTATGTCTTTCAAGAATACGCCTTAATCGCCGAAATGACCGCCCTTGAAAATGTTATGCTGCCGATGATGATGTATAAAACTGGTAAAATCGCCAAGCAAAAAGCAGTCGGAATTTTGCAAAAAGTCGACCTTAGAGATAAAATGAACCGCCTGCCCTCACAGCTCTCCGGCGGTGAACAACAGCGCGTTGCTATTGCCAGATCCCTTATTAATAATCCCAAAATTATCTTTGCTGACGAACCGACCGCTAACCTTGATTCTATCGCCTCTGAAAAAGTGATGAAAATTTTCAAAGATTTAAATAAAAAAGACAAAATAACTATCATAATGGTCACTCATGAGCCAGAAGAACTTGTCTACGCCAGTCGAGTCATCAATCTTTCTGACGGGAGGCTAGTATGAAAAGCCAACTCCGTCTACCATTCTATCTAGCCTTAAAATATCTTCAGCGCGGCCGTAAATGGACTCTTATTTTAACACTCTTTTTAATGGCTATTGCCTTTATTAATCTTATTTTTGTCTCCTCACTTTTTAATGGCATTATGATCGGCACCGATCAACAAGTTATTAACACTATGACTGGTAATCTCTATATGGCACCCAAAGAAGGCTCCGAATTTATCAAAGATGTCAACAGCTCTTTAGATAAAATCCGTTCTATTAATGGTGTCAAGGCAGTAGGCACCGAAACGCAAGTCCCCGGCCGTTTGCAATATGAAAAAATAAGCGGTAACTGGCAAACTCTTGCTATCAATCCAGAACAATATGCCAAAGTTATTAATATTGCTAACAATATCACCACCGGAAAATATCTAGAAGCAGATGATGAAGACGGTATTTTGATTGGACATCAACTCGCCGGTGGTAAAAATGTTGAACAAAACGCTTTTTCTTTCAAAGGAGCCAAAGTCGGTGAAAAAGTCAACTTGATTATAAATAATCAACCTCATCAATTTACCATCCGCGGCATTTTTAAAACCAAATTCATGTACACTGATCAACGAGCTTTCGTTACGCGCACTGCCCTGCAAAAAATTATTCCTGATATTAACGGCAATGCTACTATGATTGTTATTAAAACTAATCAAGATGCCAATGAAACCAAAATCATTAGCTCCGTCAGAGATCAAAATATCGACGCCGATGTCTATACATGGAAAGAAGCAGCTGGTTTGATGAAATCAGTTAGCGAAAGCTTTGTCAGTATCAATGCCTTATTAACTGTTGTCGGCATTCTTATCGCTGCCGTTACTATTTTTATCGTCATTTATATTGATATTGTCAACAAGCGAAAAGAAATTGGCATTTTACAAGCTATTGGTATTCGGCCATACATTATTATCTTCAGTTATGTTATTTTATCAGCTGTTTATGCTATCCTTGGCGTTCTGCTAGGCACAGCTATATTTAATTTCATTATTGTTCCATATTTTGAGACTCATCCATTTGTCCTACCAATCGTCGACGCCGTACTAATTCTGGATAAAATTGATTATATTGCTCGTGCTGAAGCTGTTATTTGGGTTGCTATTTTCTCCGGTCTAATTCCCGCCGCTATTATTACTAAAGCAAAAATGATTGACGCCATTCTCGGTCGATAAATTCTACAATATTACCTTATGCTTAAGTTATAAAATATGATCTTTTTGTCTTTAACTCCTCTACAGTTTATAAATTTGATTATTATTAAAATTATTATTAAATATTATAATATAGGTCTTTCAATGAGAAAAATATCAAAAATAACTAGCATACCAAAGTCGACCGTAAACTGGATGCTTAATAAGACAACGGCAACCTGACAAAGTTATATTAATAAAGTTATGTTAATATGGTAATCTGGTTACAGAAGGTTAGGCAAATAGGTTACACTACAAATCTTGATAGAAATGGCAGGCAAGGGAACAAGTTGTACCGCCGAGAAGAAACTTAAAAATATAAAATGAATTTCTATGAAGTTTTTTAATAAAAAAACTTGACTATCTGATTAAAGATAACCAAGTCCCACCTTGTGCCGAAGGAGGGACTCGAACCCTCAACCCTTGCGAGACACGATTTTGAGTCGTGCGCGTATACCAGTTCCGCCACTTCGGCTTACCTACAAATTATACCAAAAATTTCTCTACAAAACAACAATTTAAGTCATCCATATATTATTTTAACTATAAAAATGATATATTAAAATAAATGAACAAGAGACAAACCAAACCGCTAGTTACCCGCAATCAAGCCATCTATCAGGAATTTCTAGCAAAAAAAGCTAGCAAAGAGAAAAACAAAAAAGCCTTTATCGTAAAAGAGGTGATTTTAATTTTACTTGTTTTCGGACTCATATATATCGGCATCAATTTCCCCGCTTTCTCAAGCATGGTTAAATACAACTGGAATGTCACCATCCTAAACAAAGAATCTATCCCTCCCTCTCAAGACCCCAGAACCGAACCAATTCAACTATCAACAACATCAATGCTGACCATAACTAAAATCGGCGTTGAAGTCCCCATAATCTGGGATATTCCTTTTAAAGACATCCATGACAATCTAGACAACGGAGTTGTTCACTATAACGAGACTGCCCACCCTGGACAACAAGGCAATATGTTTATAGTCGGGCACTCGTCTGATTATAGCTGGTCAAAGGGCAAATATAAAAACATTTTCGCTCTTCTTCCTCAACTTCCCATTGGCGAAAATATCAAAATAGAATATTTAGGCAAAGACTATACTTATCAAGTAGTTCAAAAAAAAGTGATCGCCCCGACTGATATTTCCGTTCTACAACCAACAGAAGACGCCACTTTAACCCTTATGACTTGCTGGCCCATCGGCACCAGTCAAAAAAGATACATTACTATCGCCAAATTAATTTCACCCACACCTGATGGCAGACAAATAGTCTATCCATCCATCCTATCTCTTCCCAAAGCTCGCTAATAAGTAATAAAAAAACAATTATTCCAGGCTAGAGTAATCAATATTTTCGATTTTACTATCGAATAACCACCTCTTTCACCCCATTGCCGTCTCTATATAACAAACTTTTACCACCTTTTATTACTTTAAAAACCGTCGGTTCTTCCGAGCTAAGTTTTACGATTAAATTATCGTTTAAACCGTTCGTATCAATAGCTCTAATTTCATCCCCAACCTGGAACAAAATATGATAACCATCGTACCAACTATAAAACGAAGGGTCGCGGAAAAACCTGCTAACCAGAGCATCATTTGCCCTCATTTCACCATTCATTACCGTTATATTCGGCGAAGAAAAAACTCCCTCAAGTGACCTGATAACATCCGGATCCTCCACCACTTTAGGCTCAACATTATTCTTAAACAAAACAATATCCCTCAACTCATACGCTTTCCCCGGATCAGTAAATATATTTCTTTTCCATGTATGGTAGCCCGCCTTCTCAATCTTTATTTCCTTCCACCCGATCTGAACATACTTTATCCGAACCGGGCTCTTTCCCGATATCAACTTGCCGTCCATATATAAATTAATATCTTTAAGTGGAGTCTTCACCCAGACCAGACTCGTTTTTTGCAATTTCAATCTCTGCCAATTTACTCGATAACCAGCAGCTCCCAATAAAACAAAAACCGTTAACCCCAAAAAAACCGTAGTCGCCACAAACCAGAATAATATCCGCGGAAGCAAATTTTTAATTTTCGCCATAATATTCCTCATATAATTTCATATTTTCTATATTATAACCCTACTTGCTCAAACTGAAAACATCATATACGATTAAAAAAGTTAAAGCCGAAAGGAGAATATGGCTAAGTACATAATAAATGGTGGTAAACCGCTCAAAGGCGCCATCGAAATCAGAGGTTGCAAAAATGCCGCTCTACCAATACTCACCGCCGCACTTTTAGCAGAAGAATCCTCCATCATCACAAATATTCCCGACACATCTGATGTAAAACTTATGGCTGAAATTATCAGAGAAACTGGCGCCATTGCCAACCAAATTGACGCCCATACTTGGGAAATTGGCGGAAAAGGCTTAAAAAATTGCAAAATAAAATACGAGCACGCCCGGAAAATGCGCGCTTCCATCTTGTTCATTCCTGCCATACTACATCACTGTAAACATGTCACTTTTCCCCATCCAGGCGGATGTGTTATCGGGCAACGTCCACTAGATACTCACCTCGAGGCACTTCAAGCCCTTGGCGTAAAATTCAACATTAATAATAGAGATTACGAAGCAACCTTCAAAAAACCGCGCGGCGCCAAAATGTTCCTAGATGAAGTCTCTGTCACTGCCACCGAAAATGCCATGATGCTCGCCGCCGTTACTCCTGGCGAAACCATCATCAAACCAGCTGCCTGCGAACCCCACGTCGAAGATGTAGCCAATTTCCTCATTCAAGCCGGTGCCAAAATAGAAGGAGCCGGTTCCCATAAAATAAAAATCACTGGCGTCGACAAACTAAACGCCGTTAAAGATTACAAAGTAATGCCGGATAATATAGAAGCAGGAACTTATGCCATCGCCGCCATCGCCACAAACGGCAAAATCACCCTCAAAAATATTACCCCCGAACACATGGATCCCATCGTGCACAAACTAAAACAAATGGGAGCAAAAGTAGACATCAAAGAAGATACGCTCACCGCTTCAAGAGAAGGAAAACTCAAAGCCGCCAGGATCCAAATAGACACCTGGCCACGTCTCCCAACCGACATACAAGCACCCTTTGGTGTTCTGGCCACTCAAGCCGAAGGCACAAGTCTCATCCACGACTGGCTTTACGAAAAAAGACTAGCTTATACCGACGATCTCATCAGAATGGGCGCCAACATCACTGTTTGTGATCCTCACCGAGCCCTTATAACTGGCCCCACATCGATATTCGGCACCAGAATTTTAAGTCCAGATCTCAGAGCCGGCATCGCTCTGGTTATTGCCGCCCTAATTGCAAACGGAACCTCTCAAATAGAACACATAGAATTAATTGATAGGGGATACGAGGATCTGGAAAATAGACTCCTTTCACTCGGCGCCGACATCAAGCGCGAAGATTGAAAAACAACTTTTTTCTGATAATATAAAAACATATAACTTTTTAAAGTCGGATAAATTATGATTACACGAAGAATTGGGATAGACCTAGGCACTACAAATATTTTAGTTCATGTTCCCGGCAAAGGGATCGTTATCGACGAACCCTGCGTTGTAGCTCTTGAAGCCGCCACAAATAAAGTAGTAGCCATCGGAGAAGAAGCCAAAAAAATGCTCGGCCGGACGCCAGACAGCATTATTGCCGCCCGTCCCTTGAGAGATGGAGCCATCGCCAACTTTAGAATTACCGAGGCCATGCTCAGACATTACCTAAATAAAGTCAGCGGAAGGATCAGGCTTATAAGACCGGAAATCATGCTTTCAGTCCCCGCCGGCATCACTTCAACTGAAAGGCGCGCCATTGTCGACGCCTGTACCCAAGCCGGCGCTAAAATCGCCTACACCATCAAAGAACCAATCGCTGCAGCCCTCGGCGCCAAGATCCCTATTGCCTCATCAAGCGGAAATATGATCATTGACATTGGCGGAGGAACTTCCGAAGTAGCCGTCATCGCTTTGGGCGATATCGTTGCTTCCACTTCAGCCCGCGTCGGAGGCAATAAATTCGACCAAGCTATCGCCAACTATATTAGAAAAAAACATAATTTAGTAATCGGCGAACAAACCTCCGAAGATGCAAAAACAAAAGTCGGCTCAGTCCTTCCACTCAAAAAAGAACTGCAACTTGAAGTTTCCGGTTCAAATACTATTACAGGACTTCCAGAGAGCATTATCGTTACTACCGAAGATATCATGTTTGCCACTAAAGACGAAGTTAACGAAATCATCAGCGCCGTTAAATCAGTTCTCCAAAAAACCCCTCCCGAGCTCGCCTCCGATGTTATGGATAAGGGCATCGTTATGACCGGCGGCGGTTCTCAACTCAGAAATATCGACAATTTACTAACCAAAGTCACCGGCGTTCCATGTCAAGTCGCTGAAGACGCCAGATTTTGCGTCGCCCGAGGCACCGGTATCGCTGTTGAACATCTTGAAGATTATCGCCGCTCAGTCCTCTGGGCAAAGTGACACAAAATCATAAGATTTTGTGTCATCCCGAGTACAACAATACGAGGAATCTTCCATGATGTGAGTCCATCCTGAGCTCATCAGAGCAGAGGATCTAAAAATAATTCCTCCGCAAAGGAGAGTTATGTCATTCAAAAATATTCAAAAAGACGTCAATGATTGGACTAGACAATTTAAATATCCCTACTGGCAACCACTAGAAATCCTTGCTCGAGCAACCGAAGAAATAGGGGAGTTGTCTAGAGAATTAAACCATCGCTTCGGCCCCAAAAAGAAAAAAAACAACGAGCAAATCCAAGAAATTAGTGAAAAAATTGGCGATATCATTTTTGCTCTTGTCCGCCTAGCAAATTCTCAAAAGATCGACCTCGATCAATCATGACAAAAAGTCATGGACAAATACTATAACCACAACAACAACCGCTATAAAAAAAATAAAGGAATTTTATGACCATCGGCATCGACGCCTCACGCGCCCTGAGAAAAACAAAAACCGGCACCGAATGGTATTCATACGAAATCATCCGCCATTTAGTTAATTTAGATACCAAAAATCACTACATATTATATACAAACCAAAAACCAAAAGATGAACTAAATGATCTCCCCAAAAACGTTAGTTGGCAAATCATACCTTTTACCAGAGGTTGGACCCTAATCCGCCTATCATCAGAAATGCTAATCAAAAAACCAGACGTTCTATTTATTCCTGCTCACACTTTACCTTTTTTTAGTCCCAAAAATTCCGTCGTCACCGTTCACGATCTTGGCTTTGTCCACAATCCTGAACTCTATCCCGCTCGCCAAAAAATCTACCATAATTTCGTCCTGAGCTATGTCAAAAGAAAAGCTAAACACATCATTACTCCCACTGAATTTGTCAAACAAGACCTCATAGAAACTCTAAAAATTCCCGCTCAGAAAATCAGCGTCGTCTGGCACGGCTATAACCATGAATTATACCGCCCGCTCCAAGATAAGCCCCGCAGAACTAAACAATACTCGCCCTACTTTTTCTACATTGGAAGACTGGAAACCAAAAAAAACATCGTCAATCTCATTAAAGCCTTCAACTTTTTCCGTGCCTCCTCTTGTCATCCTGAGGCGTCAGCCGAAGGATCTAGGTCGGCAGACCGCACTCAAAACCTCAAACTGCTATTGGCCGGCAAACCCAGCCATGGTTACGACAAAATCAAAGAAACCATTTCAGCCAGTCCATTTAAAAAAGATATCATCGAATTAGGATATCTTGCCGACAAAGAAGTTCCCAAATATCTTTCAAATGCTGAGGCCTTTGTATTTCCCACTTCATTTGAAGGATTTGGTATGCCCATTATCGAAGCTATGGCTTGTGGCTGTCCTGTTCTAGCCTCAAACAACACCTGCATTCCAGAAATCACCGACAACGGCCGCGCCGCTATTTTAATCGATCCCAACAACCCAAAAAATATTGCAGATGGCTTAAAACAAATCACCAACCCCCAAACAAAAAAAGAACTCATCCCAAAAGGCTTAAATCACGCCAAATTATTCTCTTGGGAAATAGCCGCTCAAAAAACTCTAAAAGTTTTGAATAGAGTAGGGGAGACCTAATGAACAAAATCTCAATACTCGGAGTAAATTTTACAAATTACATCAAAAAAGAACTACTCAAAGAAATCCAAAATCTCTTAAAACAAAACAAATACCATTATTGCGTTACCCCAAACCCAGAAATAGTCTTATTAGCCCAAAAAGATCACAAATATAAAAAAATTCTAAACCAAGCCGATTTTTCCATTGCCGACGGCACCGGCATAATATTTGCTTCAAATTATCTAAAAACCCCACTTAAAGAAAGAATTCAAGGCTCAGATTTCACTTATGACCTTTTAAATATCGCCAACAAAAACAGCCTTAAAGTCTACCTGCTCGGCTCAAGTCCCTCCTCAAACTCACTCGCCAGTCAGATTATTAAAAAAAGTTACCCAAACCTTGAAGTCAAAGGAACATCCGGACCAATCATCGACAAAAAAGAAATAATCCCAACCAATCCAAAAATAAAATCACTAATAGAAGATATTAATCTTTTTAAACCTGACATTTTGCTAGTAGCCTATGGCGCTCCCAAGCAAGAATTTTTTATGTACGAACTAAAAGATCGGCTAAATACAAAATTAGCCATCGGCATCGGCGGAACTCTCGATTATATTTCCAATATCATCCCCAGAGCTCCACTATTTATCAGAAGGCTCGGTCTCGAATGGCTCTACCGCCTCATCCACCAGCCCAGCCGTCTCGGACGCATCATAAATGCTGTCATCATTTTTCCTATTTATGTTATATTAAAAGGCAGAAAAGGAGATTAGTATGAAAATATTAGAACTCAACAACGTCTACAAAACCTACAAAAGCAACCAGCTCGAAGTGCCTGTATTATTTAGCATCGACTTAAATATCGAAGAGGGAGATATGGTCGCCGTCGTCGGTCCGTCCGGATCTGGCAAATCAACTCTCATGAACATCATTGGATTATTAGACAGACCAACAACCGGCGAGTTAAAAATCGCCGGAGAAAAAATTTCCCTAAATATGTCCGACAAAAAACTCGCCAAAATAAGAAGCGAAAAAATCGGATTCGTTTTCCAAACTTTCAACCTCCTGCCAAAATTAAGCGCTCTAGAAAACATCCTTACCCCGACCATTTATTCAAAGAAAAACCTAAACTACAAAAAAAGAGCTATGGATTTACTAACAAGATTTGGTCTTAAAGGCCGCCTCAAACACAAACCGCCCGAACTCTCAGGCGGCGAGAGACAAAGAATTGCCATCGCCCGCGCTCTTATCAATAATCCGGAAATAATCCTCGCCGACGAGCCGACCGGAAATCTCGACAGCAAATCAGGAAAAGAGATACTAAAAACCCTAAAAGAATTAAATAAAGAAGGCAAAACCGTTATCATCATTACCCATGATCCAAACGTCGCCAAAGAATGCAACAAGACAATAAGGCTGTTTGACGGCAAAATAACGGATAAAGAAAGCTACGATAGGAAGGTAAAAAATGATTAATTATATAAAAACGGCTTTCTCGGCCGTCTGGTCCAATAAAGTCAGGAGTTTTCTTACTGTTTTAGGTGTAGTTATCGGCGTATTTTCCGTTTGCATCCTAATCTCGATCAGCCAGGGCCTCAAAAATGACGTTTCCGGCCTTATCCAAGGCCTCGGTAGCAATATTATCACCGTTGTATCCGGTAAAATAGACATCGGCAATTCATCTTCTTCCCAACAAAATCCCGCCGCCTTCACAGCTTCGGATATTCTCACCATAGACGATCTTAACAAAATCCAAACCATTAAAGGCATCAGCCAAGTTGCCCCTATGAGTATGGTTTTCGGGAGTGTAAAATATGACGACAAAACTGCCGCACCAACCGTAATCGGTACATATCCTTCCGCCATTAAAGTGATCAACCTCGCCAAAATAGACAAAGGCAAAATGTTTAATAAAGATGATCGGGATGTTATTGTTCTAAATCCTCAATCAGTCAAAACCCTCTTTCCCAAAACAAATCCTCTCGGTAAAATTGTTAAAATCGGCGATAAAGAATTAACAGTCATTGGCACCTTCAAGAAAATTGAATCATCCACTTCTGTTACCAATGAGTTTAACGGTATTTCTTTTATTCCATTCGATACCGCCGCCGAAATCAACAAAAACACCGTAAAAATCCAACGCATTTTAGTCAAAGCAGACGACAATTTTGATGTCAAAACCGTAAAATCCGACATTCAAAAATCCATTCTCAAACTCCACAAGGGCGAAGAAGATTTCAGTGTTATGACCCAAGATGATATTCTCAATCTTTTTAATCAATTTCTAAGCCTTGCTACCTTAATGGTCAGCGCTATTGCCGCTATTTCTCTGGTTGTCGGAGGCATCGGCATTATGAATATTATGCTTGTGACAGTAACCGAAAGAACCAAAGAAATCGGCCTCCGAAAAGCCGTCGGTGCCACCAAAGGAGCCATCTTATTTCAATTCCTAATCGAAGCCATTGTTATTACTCTATTAGGCGGATCAATCGGACTGGGTCTAACATATCTAACCTCATATATAATTGAAGTCAAAACCGATCTGAGTCCCGATATCTCTCCTCAAATTATCGCCCTAGCTCTCGGAATATCCATCATAATCGGCATAATATTTGGACTCTGGCCCGCCTATCGCGCCGCTCAAAAAGATCCCATCGAAGCCCTAAGATACGAATAAAACAAGTAAGCAAAAGGGAGGCATTAAATGCCTCCCTTTTAAGTTTATTTTATTCCCTTGATCGAACACGGCGGTTCTTCGCGCGACTCTTAGAAATGAAGACATCTAAGTTCGCAGTCGACTCAATCTTAGCATCCATAAGGTTTTCGTCATATCGCAACACCTTATTCGAGAAATAATTCATCGCATCATGATATGCCTGCCACACTTTCTTCGAATCTAGGATGCTGAAGTTATACAACAACCTGTCATTCTCCTCGACAAGTATCGCCAATTTTATCGCTTTGAGCTTAGCTGCCGTAACTTCGCCGAAACTCTGAGCCAATTCAATCTCCTCAACAATAGCATGCGACAGACTTAAACATTTTTTGCGATAGCAGCCGACCAGACCAAAAAGCACCGCCCTCATCCCAGAAACATTCCACTCTCTCGGAACAACAGCTTCATCCCACTCATCAAAAACAACCAGTCTCCTACTCCTATCCTGGAGATCAAAATCCCACCGCTTAAGCGATCCACTCTGGACCTCCTCTAGGATCATCTCAGATATCGTCTCAATGCCCGCCCTATACTCCTGGCTCCAAACAAGAGGCTGGCCGGCAAGTATCGAAAGCATGTCCAGAGGAATACCTGTTCCGATTAGTGCCGCGAACGCGGCACATATCTCATTGTCCGAAAACTCCTGGAAAATCATACCAATACCCCCCCGTTAAAGTATTCGGCCGAAAAGATACTAAAAACACCAACCTGGAAAGTTGGTGTTTTCGAGTACCATCTTCCCGGCAATCCGGCTATCCCATTAGGACCCGCGATTTTGCGTCCTTACCTTGCGATAAGTTTGCTTTTTTCGGTATTTGCCATCATTTTACAGCATTTCTCCCAAAAGTCAACCGCAAATACTTTTCATTATGTAACAATATACAAATTGCTCCGTTGACTTTTTACCAGATATAATGTAATATCTTTTTAGAGTAAGTTTATGGTTAAACTTACTTTTTTTAATAAAAAACCTTATAATATACATATAATATTCTTGAGATCTAGAAAGGAACCATTATGGCAATAAGTCCATTTGTAGCCGCTATAAACCAGATTTGCGATGAAAAAGGTCTTTCAAAGGACACTGTACTAGAAACCGTTGAAGCCGCCATCGCCGCCGCTTATCGTAAAGACTACGGTCATCCAAATCAAGTTATTCGCGCCAAACTTAACCCCGAGTCAGGCCAGTTTAAAGTCAGTCAAATTTTTGAAGTAGTTGAAGAGATTGAAGATGAATACACCCAAATGACTCTTGATAATGGCAGAAAATTCAAAAAAAGCGCCGAGATCGGTGACGAGATAGAAATTCCCCTTGCCCCTCACAGTGAGTTTGGCCGCATCGCCGCCCAAACTGCCAAGCAGGTTATTATCCAAAGGATTAGAGAAGCCGAAAGAAACATGCTGTATGAAGAATTTAAATCAAAAGAACATCAGCTTCTAAATGCCAACGTTCAACAAATCGAGGGCGACAATGTCGTTGTTAATCTCGGCAAAATCAATGGCACCCTGCTTCCAAGTGGACAAATTCCAAACGAAAGATATTACATCGGCCAAAGACTGAAAGTTTATATTACCGGCGTCGAAGAATCAACCAAAGGTCCCCGCGTTCTCGTTTCGAGAACCGATCCTCAATTCATCTCAGGACTATTTTCTGCTGAAATCCCAGAAATAAATGCCAGCAGTGTTGAAATAAAAAGTATTGCTCGCGAAGCAGGCTCCCGCACCAAAATCGCCGTTTTTTCCGATCAGCCCGGTCTCGATCCAGTTGGCTCCTGTGTCGGACAACGTGGAACTCGCGTCCAGGCTGTTTTATCTGAAATCGGCGAAGAAAAGATTGACATCATCTTATGGAATGAAGATGCCAAAATCTTCATTATCAATGCTTTATCTCCAGCCAAAGTCGAAAGTGTCGAGTTAAAGACTGAAGAACAAAAAGCAGTCGTTGTCGTTCCAGACGACCAATTATCGCTCGCTATCGGTAAAAACGGCCAAAACGTTAGACTGGCAAGTAAATTAACCGGCTGGAGCATTGATATCAATTCACCCAGCAATCCAAGCACTGTAAAAAATAACAATGATAACAAACGAACTGATGAAATAATAGAGACAAAGGAAGTCTCGACTGAAACTGCGGAAACAAAAAAAATAAAAGCAAGCAAAACAACAAAAACCAAATTAAAAGAAACAGTAGAAGAACCAAAAGAAAAGAAGACCAAATCAAAAACTTCCACCAAAAAGGCTAAATAATATCTCTCAAAATATAGTTTTATTTAGCCAAAGGAGCTCCTATGGCTAACCAAGAATTTCCAGAAATATTTGATAAATTTGGGGAAACAGCTCGTCGCCTCTTAATGACCAGTCAGAAAATCGCCCAAACCATGAATACTGCTGTTGACAGCCAGCATGTCTTATTATCTATGACCATAACTCCCGGCACTATCACCTACAATATCTTACAAGAACACATGATAAGCGTCGACCAAATAAGATTGATAATGAGCCTGCACGACATCAAAACTAAAACCACAACCGGAATTTCCCCTGATCTAAAAAGAATTCTCTTAAAATCAATCAAAAAAGCCTCGCAATACAAACATCTTTCTATCGATAGTGAACACATCTTATTATCCATCGCTAAAGACGAAAAATGCTACGCCTATAAAATAATTGAAAAACTGGGCATAGACCCCATTGTTATTGAAGAACAGTTAGAACAGTATTTTCAAGAATTAAGCAATATCGATGAATTTATCGTAAATCAAGCCGACAACAATGGTTTTGCCCAGGAGGAAGGAGCCATTATGCCCCAAGCAGAAATTCCCCGCCCAGAAACCAAAACCACTTCAAATACCCCCGCACTGGACTACTTTACCACTGACTTAACCAAATCGGCCAAAACCGGCAAGCTCGATCCGATTATCGGACGAGACAAAGAAATAACCCGTGCCATACAGATACTTTGCCGACGTTCCAAAAACAATGCCGTTTTAATTGGTGAGCCCGGTGTCGGCAAAACAGCTATCATTGAAGGCTTAGCCCAAAGGATCGCCGACGAAAAAGTTCCAGTCATGCTGCAAAACAAAAGAATTGCTCAACTCGACCTGGCTTTAGTCGTAGCCGGCACCACCTACCGCGGCCAATTTGAGGACCGAGTCAAAAAGATCATCGACGAGATCGTAAAAAGTAAGGATGTAATTCTGTTTATCGACGAATTACATACCGTCGTTGGCGCCGGCAGCGCCGAAGGATCCCTTGATCTCGCCAATATCATCAAACCCGCTTTAGCCAAAGGCCAAATCAGACTAATCGGCGCCACCACTTTAGAAGAATATAGAAAACATATCGAGAAAGATGCCGCCCTAGAAAGAAGACTTCAGCCCGTCCTAGTCGAAGAGCCAACTCCCGAGGAAGCGATCGAAATATTAAAGGGCGTCAAAAAACCATATGAAGATCACCACGGTATTAAAATTTCAGAAGAAGCTATCGTCGCCGCTGTCAACCTCTCAGAAAGATATATCAATGACCGTCAGCTTCCGGATAAGGCCATCGACCTCATAGACGAAGCCGCCGCCGCCATGCAAATTTCCTCTCCCGCAAACGACAAATTAAAACAACAAGTAGTCAATCTTGAAAACGAAATCCAACAAATAAGAACCCAAAAAGAAAAAGAAGTTGATTCTGAAAATTATGAAAAAGCCATGACCCTCAAAACAACCGAGTTACGACTCCAAAAAGAAATCGACGAACTCAAAAACAAAATAAACAAAGAATCAAAACCAAGCGAAATCAACAAAGAAGACATCGCAAAAATTACCTCGCTTTGGACCGGTGTTCCCGTCACAAATCTAGTCAACGACGAAAAGCTCAAACTTCTCAATCTCGAAAAAATACTTCACAAACATATCGTCGGTCAAGACGAAGCTATCATCAATATTTCCAAAGCCATCAGACGATCTAAAACCGGCATCTCTGACACCAACCGCCCGCTCGGATCCTTCATGTTCTTAGGTCCAACCGGAGTAGGGAAGACCGAGCTCGCCAAAATCCTAGCTACTGAAATCTACGGCAAATCCGATGCCCTAGTCAAAATAGACATGTCCGAATTTATGGAAAGACATAACACTTCCAGACTGGTCGGCGCCCCTCCTGGGTATGTTGGCTATGATGACCCCGGCAAATTAACCGAATCAATTCGTAAAAAACCTTATTCCGTCGTCCTCTTCGACGAGATAGAAAAAGCCCATCCCGAAATATTCAACCTTCTCTTACAGATACTCGAAGACGGATACCTTACAGACGCCAAAGGCAAAAGAGTCAATTTTCGAAACACCATCATTATCCTAACCTCCAATATTGGTATGGCTGAATTAAACAAGCAAGCCTCTATCGGTTTCCAAACATCAGATAAAAAGTTAGAAAATGACAAAAAATTCGACCAAATGAAAGAACAGATTACTCTTAAACTAAAAGAAGCCTTCAGACCGGAATTCCTAAATCGCCTTGATAAAATCATCTTCTTCCACCCGCTAACACAAGAAGATGTCAGAAAAATCGTCGACATCCAAGTTGACAAGCTACTTATCCGACTCACAAAAGAAAACGTCCTGCTAAACATTACCGACGAAGCCAGAAACTTCATCGCCCAAGTCGGATTTGATCCCGAATTTGGCGCCAGACCAATCAGAAGAGCCATTACCGATCACATAGAAGATCCACTATCTGAAACCATTCTCTCAAGCAAATTCAAGCCCAATCAAAAAATTAGAGTCCTCAAAATGGGCGATAAGCTAGTCTTCAGAAAGTAACAAGGCCTTGTACTAACAACTATAACAGGTATATAATATGTCTAAAATGGCAATAGGTTCCCTAATGGCGCAATTCAAACAATACGGCAACTCAAAAGATAGCGATCTAATCGCTAAAGCTTATAAATTTGCCGAAAAAGCCCACCATGAGCAAAAAAGAAAAAGCGGCGAGCCTTATATCATCCACCCTCTTAATGTAGCTTGTACCTTAGCCCACATGAAAATAGATGCCAAAACCATCGCCGCTTCTCTTTTACACGACGTTATTGAAGATACCCCAATCAACGAACAACAACTCGAAAAAGAATTCGGCTCAGATATACTTTTTCTTGTTAACGGTGTCTCAAAACTCGAACAAGTCAGGGTTCGTAAAAATGCTATCAATGTCGATATAGAAGAAACCAAACCAGACAGTTTCCACAGTTTACCCAGACAGTTCCAAACCCTCCAAAAAATGTTCGTCGCCATGGCCAAAGATATAAGAGTAATCATTATCAAACTGGCTGACAGACTTCACAACATGGAAACTCTCCAGCACATCGACTCAACCGAACAATTAAGAATTGCTCAGGAAACCCTGGAAATATACGCACCCATCGCCGACAGGCTAGGTATTGGAGAACTAAAAGGCAAACTCGAAGACCTGGCTTTTCCTTATATCTTTCCCAAAGATTATCTAAATCTAAAAACCGTCGTTGAAGAAAAATATCCCTCAAGATTAAAATACGTTCAGCGAGTAAAAAAAGTCCTCGAAGAAGAACTCAAAAAAAACCATATTAAAGGTCAAATCAATGGACGAGCTAAACACCTCTACAGTCTCTATAACAAATTAAAAAGATATAATGACATCGATCAAATTTACGATCTCGTTGCTCTGAGAATTATTGTCAGCAACATCAGTGATTGCTATGCCGTCCTCGGCATCATCCACAAATTATGGAAACCACTCAACGGTCGCATCAAAGACTATATTGCCCTACCAAAACCCAATGGATACCAATCAATTCACACTACCGTTTTTTGTCTCGATGGAGTACCGACAGAATTACAGATCAGAACCGAAGATATGCATTATCAAGCCGAATACGGTATCGCCGCCCATTGGCAATACAAAAAACAAAGATTTGGCTTGTTCAAGACTAAAAGACCAATCAGACCTTCGGCACAAGAAATCGCCTGGATCCAGCAATTAGCCGATTGGCAACAAAAATTATCAGACACAAATGAATGGAATGAAATCATGAACATGGATTTCTTTCAAAATAGAATTTTCGTTTTCACTCCCAAGGGAGACGTACATGATCTTCCATTTGGCTCAACACCTGTCGATTTTGCCTTCGCTGTGCACTCAGATATCGGAAGTCACTGTGCCGGAGCCAAAGTCAATGGTAAAATGGTCACTATCAGTCATCCACTCCAAAACGGAGATATAATAGAAATCATAACCAGCAAAAAATCTTCACCCAAAACCGACTGGCTTACCTTCATAAAGACAGCCTCAGCCAGATCATATATCAAGCAAGCCATAAAAGAGAAAACTCCAAGACTTCAAAAAGAAAAATAAACAAAAAAAGGAAAGAAAAATAAAAGATAAAACTACAGAAACCAAGATTCCCGAACAAAGGTCTCTAGTTCTAAAAATCATTACATCTATCTTAGTCATTATTGGCATGGCTTTTTTAGGCTTAATCGTATCGCTATTCTCCGCTTTCTTCCTATACCAGGATTTAGTCGCTGCTCCCACAACCATACCAAATACCATCCTGCTCTGTTTCGTTGCTATTGGTATTTATATAGCATGGAAATTATTTAAAAAATAATTCAACTAATCAACAAATCAAATATAATTTTGATTTTTTCTCTTTAGTTTGCTAAAATGCCTGTTAGGAGATCAGAATGAGTGAACAAATTTCAAGAATCCCAAGAGGAACGCATGATATTCTTCCTGAAGACGAAATATACTGGTCTTATATCGATAAGGTTGCCAAAAGAAATGCCCAAAATATGGGGTTAAGGCAAATAACTACTCCAATCATTGATTTTAAAAATCTTTTCATGCGAGGAGTAGGAAATTCCAGCGATATAGTCAGAAAAGAAATCTACGGTGTTCAACGTCTCGGATCCGAATATGAAAATGAAGAAAAAGATGAACTTATTCTTCGCCCTGAAGTTACTGCCCAAGTTGTCCGAGCCTTTATCCAATACGGAATGCACACTCTTCTTCAACCAGTACGGATGTTTTATTTAAGACAGCCTAATTTTAGATATGAAAGACCGCAGGCCGGTCGTTTTCGTCAGCACTTTCAATTCGGCGCCGAAGTTTTTGGTAGCGATGATCCATTAACCGACACCCAACTCATACTATTACTCTGGCAAATCCTCGAAGAGCTTGGACTGTCCGAAAATATTATCGTTGACCTCAATACCATCGGTTGTAAAAATTGCCGACCAGAAATCAAAAAACAAATCCTCAAATACTACGAAGAGTATGAAAAAGACCTTTGTGAAGACTGTCAAGATAGATTAAAGAAAAATCCCTTCCGAATATTAGACTGCAAAAATAAAAAATGTCAAACCATTACTGCTGACGCTCCCCAGATAATTGATAATGTATGCCCTGAATGTCAATCTCATTTCAGACAAATTCTCGAAATGTTAGACGAACTCGAAATTCCTTACAACCTGAACCCTCAATTAGTCAGAGGACTCGATTATTACACCCGAACTGTTTTCGAAGTTCGCGAAGAAAAAGACGAAAAACGACAAAGCTCTTTGGCTGGCGGCGGTCGTTTTGACAATTTAGTAGAAGAGCTGGGCGGCCAATCCACTCCCGCTGCCGGATTTGGTTTTGGCTACGAAAGAATCGTCGAAAAATTAAAAGAAAAGAGTATTACTCCACCCGACCTGCCAAGCCCTCAAATTTTAGTTATCCAACTTGGCGACAAAGCAAAGCTCAAATGCCTCCCAATAGTCTATCGCCTAAACAAACTAGGATTTAGAACCACCACCGTTCCAGGTAAGGAATCCCTAAGGTCACAATTAAAAATGGCCGACAAACTAAAAGTTGATTTAGCTCTCATAATCGGGCAAAGAGAAGCCTTTGACGACAGTATAATAATAAGACAAATGAAAGAAGGCGCTCAGGAAACAATCGACATCGAGCGTCTCGAAAAATACCTCACTCGTTTCTACAAATCTAAAGACTAATTTCCTCTTTTTATAAAACCAAATATTTTTGCTTTTATAAAAAATTCGTCTAAACTATCAGTTAGCGATAAGTTTCAGCTTTTCAGAAAGAAAATATTTAATCTATAAAAGAGCCTATAAAAGTACGCAAGTTAAACATAAACATACTATCTCTTACAAAAACTCTTGACAAGTTCGGTTGATGTTCGGTAAAGTAAATACATACCAAACATTAGTCAAACAGGAGGCGAAATGCTTACTAAACGTCAAACAGAAATCGTTAAATTTATAGGCGATTTTATCGACAAGCACGACTACGCCCCTAGTTACCGTGAAATAGCTCAATATTTCAACCTATCATCAACCGCTACCATCGCCGAACATATCGAATCCCTAAAAGAAAAAGGATACCTCCGCGGCGATCTTTCCGGTGCCCGATCTCTCCAACTCACCCCCCAATGGGATCACGAAGCATTCTCAATTCCTCTGATAGGAACGATCGCCGCTGGCTCTCCTATAGAAGCCGTTCGAACCAAAGAAACCATAGATATCCCCAGAGATATGATGGGACCAAACATTTTCGCCCTTAAAGTTCGCGGCGACTCCATGATTGACGACGGTATTTTAGATGGAGACTACGTCATAATCGAAGGCATTAAAACCCCTAGAAACGGCGACATCATTGTTGCCCTGCTAAACAACGATGATGTCACACTAAAAAGATACTACAAAGAAAAAGACCACATCAGACTCCAACCAGCCAATTCCAAATACAGCCCCATCAGAGTCAAAAAAGCCACCATCCAAGGCAAAGTCAAAGGAGTTATCAGAAGATTTGGATAAATAGCCCAGGAGGGGACAGTGTCGCTAGAAAACAAAATAATACTGATTTTAATATTCATTATAATAATCCTCTTTATACTATGGAGAAGAACTTCCGTAAAATTATCAGATATAAAATTCCAAAAACAAAGTCTTTCCACTAAATACGGCAAAATGACCGAGCAGTTCATGCCCTTTCTTAACCACTATCCATACAATCCCCAAAACTTCAGATTTATTGGGAATCCGATAGACGGCATTCAGTTTAACGACAACGAAATAATTTTAATAGAATTCAAAACTTCAAACAGCCGCTTAACTCAAAACCAACAACGAATCGAAAATCTAATAAATTCTAAAAGAGTATATTTCGAAACTCATAGAGTAAAATAAATTACCAAAATTACTTCCACATAACTCACAAAAACTCACCCAAACAACAAAAATGAAGCCGGCCAATTTCTGCTCAATCTTATTTTTAAAAACACCCGAATTGACATATTTATAAACTTATGGCAGAGTGAGATTAATCAAAAAGTATATACCACACCATGAAAAACGATAAAGATTTACCAATTCGACAACTCATAAGATTCAGCAACTACAGTCTATGTATTACTCTTCCCAAAGACCACATTGACAACTTGGGATGGCAACAAGGCGATCGCATCGAATTCTTATTAGACCAAAATAACCAAGGTCTGCTTTTGACCAGACAAGAAGCCAAACAGGAAATCAAAACAGAACCACTGAACACGAACCATGAAGAAACTCAATTATTCGAAAAAGACGATACCAAAAAAATAATAAAAGCAGAAAAACCAACAAAAAACGAAATAGAGGAAACCGCCGAAGAGCCTAAAATCAAAGAAGAAAGCGGCCTGCTAGACAATCTAGAACCAATACCTCAACTAAATTAGGAAAATAAAAGGATGGGATTATGGCTGAAGTATTACTTATCAAAAACAATAGCTACGAAGAAGCAATAGAACGATTATTAGATCAGATCAAAAAACCCCTCAGTCAAGACATAAAAAAACTAAAACAAGACGGCTACATCCTATTAAAACCCAGCCTCATAACCGCCAAAAACAAACTTGCTGTCACCCAAAAAAATACTATTGAACCAATAATCAAATTTCTCAGACATTGCTACAACGGCCGAATAATAATAGGCGAAGGCACAACCGTGGGTTCCACCCAAGAAGCCTTCCGCAATTACAGCTACAACCAATTAGTCGACCAATATCATATCGAACTCCTTGATTTAAACCACGATGACAATTTAGCAATCGAAGCATATGACAAAAATTTAAGACCATTCAAGTATTCACTCTCAAAAACAGTTCTAAAGGCTCCATTATTAATATCTTTCAGTCCTATTAAAACCCACGATTCTGTTATTCTTTCACTCAGCCTTGAAAATATTATCAACGGCGCCTTGATCAAAGGAAATATCAAAAACAAAAGCACTTACAAAAACATCTTCAAAAGACATTTCTATGATTACAAAAGCTTAATCAAGCAATCAATCATCTCACACAATCTCTCTTTAGCAACTATCGCCCAAAAAATAAAACCCAACTATGTCATCCTCGATGGTTTTCATGCCATAGAAAGAAACGGCCCTTTAGGTGGAAATCCCATAAATCTCAATTTCCTTTTAGCAAGCAAAGACCCTGTTGCCGCAGACATATTAGCCACTCATATCACCGGTTTTGATCCGGAAAAAATTGGATACCTTCACCATCTAAACATAGCCGAATATGAAGTCAAAGTAACCGGCAATAAGATATCCGAATGCCGAGTAAAACTAAGACCGCACGACACTTTTCAAGATCAACTAAAATGGTATAATAAAGCAAGGGATAAATAGTATGGCAAAATCATTTGATATTACAAAAAAACCAAAATACCGCCCAGCACCGCCATCTCCGCCAAGCGCTCCTACAGCACCATCGCGCCGCAAAAAAAATAAAGGCGAGATTACTTTTGTAATTTTTCTGACCATTGTGATCGCCTCAGCTTTAGCTTATATTAAATTTTCAGACCAAAAGTCAACCTCAGCAAAGCCTGCCAAGCAAATAGGCAAGACAGAAACAAAAACCTCCGACACAACCCAAAAGAACAATAATACAAAAAGCACCAGTACCGCAACTTCACCCCAAACCACAGAGAAAGACGAGACAAAACCAACAGCCGGCAGCATAGACAAAAAAGATCAGCCGTTAAAAATTCAAATACTAAACGGAACAGGCAACGAAACCATAACCTCCCAGGCTAAGCAACTCTTAGAAACTAACAGTATAAAAGTAGAATCCGCTGCCAAAGCTCAGTTCGATTATGGACAGACTTACATTTATTACCGACCAGAAGCCATCGATGACGCCAAAAAAATCTCCGAACTTCTGTCAGATTACAAGCCCACCCTCTCAGAATCTCAGATCTCAGGACTTTTTGATATTCTCATTATTATCGGCAAAGACAACCTCCCCGCACAATAAGCCAAGTAAAAACTTTCTTGTAACAACCCCATATTTTCTAACGTTAGATCTCATCCATTCTCTTGAATCTTATCCATAAATATGATACTATATCAACGTTAACATAAACTTAAATTAAGTAGAGGTATTTATATGCTTAAAATTCGTTTTCGCAGGCAAGGCAGAATTCACGAGCCGTTTTACAGAATTGTAGTTGCCGAAGACACTGCCCCAATCCAGGGCAAATTTATCACTATGCTCGGACATTATAACCCCAAAAGTAAAGAACTGGTTCTCAATAAAGAAGAAGCTATCAAATGGATGAATAAAGGAGCGAGACCTTCCAATACTGTCGCAAAACTCTTTAAAAATAACAAAATTAGCCATAAATTGATTATTATAAACACTACTAAAGGCAGTTCTAAAAAGAACAAGCAAATAAAACAAGAAGCAACTGAGGAAATCTCAACTGAAGTAGACACTGCCAAAACTGAAGAAACTCCTGTCAAAGAAGCTTCCAAAGAAAAAACCGAATAAATTTTCCCCATTTATACCCAAAATAAGTATTGCAATTCATTAACAAATAGATATAATAAAACTAAGTTGAACAACCTAGCAGACTGGGTCGAACTGCTAGCAACAATTGTTACACAAGGGAGATAGAAATGGCCGCAAATCCAGATCAAGAATTCGTAGAATACATTGTTAAAGCTATCGTCGACAATCCATCAGATGTTCAAACCAGTCGTACTGTTGACGAAATGGGTGTTCTGGTCAATCTTTCCGTAAATCCTGCCGACATGGGCAAAGTTATCGGAAAAGATGGTCAAACTGCCAAATCTATCCGCACACTTTTAAGAATTCTCGGCGCCAAAAACAACGCTAGAGTAACTCTAAAAATCGCGGAGCCAGAAGGCAGCACTAAAGCAGCTGAAAAAGCTACTGAAGTTGTCTAAAATAGATAATAAATAATAAAAAGAGCTGCAAAGCTCTTTTTATTATGGCCAAAAAAAGAAATCAAATTATAAAAATGATATAATAATAAATATGAAAATAGATATTCTAACCCTATTTCCAAATATATTTGAAGGCCCGCTCACAGAATCCATCCTCAAAAGAGCTCAGGAAAAAGGAATAATACAATTAAATATTCATAATATTAGGGATGTAACTAATGACACCCATCATTCCGTGGACGATACTCCTTGTGGTGGCGGCCCCGGCATGGTCATGAGAGTTGATATTGTTGACCGCGCCCTCGCCAAATTAACAGCCGATTCAAAAGAAAAGTCGCACATCATTTTAATGACTCCACAAGGAATAAAACACAACCAGAAATTAGCCCACCAGCTGTCCGAAAAACCATGGCTCATCATTATCTGCGGCCATTATGAAGGATACGATGAAAGAATTAGGTCTATAGTCGATCAGGAAATCTCTATTGGTGACTTTGTCTTAACCGGCGGCGAGATTCCCGCCATAACCATCATTGACACCGTCGTCAGATTGATCCCCGGTGTCGTCGGCAAAATCGAATCAACACACGAAGAAACATTCCAAAACAACCTTCTTGAATACCCCCAATACACCCGGCCGATCGAATATAAAGACATGAAAGTCCCAGATATTCTCCTTTCCGGAAATCACGCCGAAATCAACAAATGGCGGAAAACCCAAGCCATTCTAAAAACAAAAGAGAAAAGACCCGACCTTATTGACACTAACATTATTGACAAAACAGGTTAAAACGTTTAAAATATTCAAGAGGAGTAAGGATGAATCCTATCCAGGAAATCATTCAAAAAGCCCAAAGAGATCTCTATTGTCCAACATGTGGACGCAATTTTAACTTAAATGAAATTAAGCTTAGAGGCCTCTACAACAATACTGTTCTCCTCCAAGCAGTTTGCTCCAATGGCCATAGCCCCGTTATTATGATCTTCGTAGCAAGCTACAAGATGATCGGCAACATCCAACCGATCACTACCGACGACGTATTAAAAGCTCATAAAACCTTTAAGAATTTCGATGGAGACTTCATCTCCCTCTGGAAAAGGAAGGACAAATAATGG
The DNA here is from genome assembly GCA_964482785.1 of uncultured Candidatus Saccharibacteria bacterium. Taxonomy (GTDB): domain Bacteria; phylum Patescibacteriota; class UBA1384; order VFKW01; family VFKW01; genus CAYZYR01. The sequence continues at coordinate 33,496 of CAYZYR010000009.1, forward strand.
AAGCTAAAAGCTTACAAGCCCAAACAAGAACCATTTTAGGCAAAAAGGTCAAAAAAGTTAGAAAACAGGGGATGATCCCCGCTATTTTATATGGACACGATACCGAGCCGCAACCGTTGTCTATTAATACTCAAGAATTCAGTCAAATTTTCAAAACCGCAGGCATCAGCGCCTTGGTCAATTTGAAAATAGATGAGCAAAAGGGTTTTAAAGTACTGCTCAAGGAACCACAAAGAGACCCCAAAAACAGAACTATTACCCACGCCGATATTTATAAAGTTAAAATGTCAGAGAAAATAAAAACAGAAATTCCTCTTGAATTTATCAATGAAGCTCCTGCCGTTGTCGACCTGGAAGGAAATCTCATCGTTAATAGTAATACTATCGAAGTCGAATGTCTTCCAGACGATCTAATCGCTAATATTGAAGTGGATCTCGCCGCGCTAAAAACTTTCGACGATATGATCCATCTCAAAGATATTAAAGCTCCAAAAGGCGTCGAGTTTCTCGGCGATCCTGAAGAAGTTATCGTCGTTGTATCTACTCCTAGGACAGAGGAAGAAATGACTGAAGAAACCGTTGGCGAAGATGCTGAAAAAACCGCCGTTGCCGAACTTGCCAAAGAAGAAGAAGAAACAGAAACCAAATCTGCAGAATAACCAAAATATAATCAACTCAAATAAAACCACCTTTCGGTGGTTTTATCTTTAGAGCCGATGGGCGGATTTGAACCGCCGACCTCTTCTTTACGAAAGAATTGCTCTACCACTGAGCTACATCGGCAAATTTCTCACAATTCCAGAAACTATATTTTACCTCACGCATAATCAAGAGCGGGTAACGGGAGTCGAACCCGTCTCTCATCCTTGGGAAGGATGCATTCTACCACTAAACCATACCCGCAACATAATTAATTATAACTCAGACCTGATAATTAATCAATTTCTCCCTATCCTCAATCTCTCACAATATACAGATTGTTTCAAGCTCGTTGACCAAAAACAAAGCAGCACCTTCCAGTCTCTAAAAAGCCTACCAGAAACCTTTTTTAAGTGTTATAATTTACTTATGAAAGACCTGATCAGTCATAACAAACAAGGCCGTTTTGACAGAAAATTCCTGTCACTATCGATCGCCTCGATTTTTCTTTTCATAGCTATTCTACTGATAAACCAGCAAAACCCACAGACAACCGCCTTGCCTATTTTCGTCACCGCCATAGTAGCTCTAAATTTTGTACTCGCCTTTAGTATAAACTTTAAAGAAACGTTTTCCGCTAACCTTATATTAAATTTCAATATAATAATAGAAATTTTAACCCTTTTATTTATTAAAATTATGATTTCGAGGTAATTTATGAAAAAATTCTCAACCCAAAGACTACTTGAAATATTCCCCGGATTAATGACCTGGATGACATTTTTATTACCCATTCCATTATCAATATTCGCCCCTGTTGCTATCTCAATCGCCCTTTTAGTTTTCTCTATATATTGGCTATTAAAAGCTTTTGTCCTCTCTTATCATCTCATAAAAGGCTACAAGAGATTTCGTCATGACATAAAAATTAACTGGCTCGAAAAATGCAAAAAAGCCTTTCCCGATAAATATAACAGCATATACCATATGACCGTGGTCGCCACATATAAAGAAGAGTTAGAAACTCTCCGTCAAACCATGGAAGCACTTCAACGGTCCGACTATCCCCTTAAAAAAATCATTGTAGTTTTAGCAACCGAGTCCAGAGATATTGAAAATGGCCTGTCCAACGCTCAAATCCTAGAAAAAGAATACGGTCACATTTTCCATAAATTCTACTACACAGTTCATACTTTACAACCAGGAGAAACCCCTGGAAAAGGTTCCAATATTTCATATTCAGCCAAAGAAGCCCTAAGAGATATTATCAAAAAAGACCAAATACCAACCAAGAATGTCATAGTTACAAGTCTAGATGCCGACCATCAAGTCGATAAAAAATACTTCGCCTGCGTCAGCTATAATTTTCTATCCACCGATGATCCCGATCACAAAAGTTTCCAGCCTATCCCGCTTTTCTTCAATAATATCTGGCAAACTCCTTTTCCTATGAGATTAATCTCGATGGGAAGCTCTTTCTGGCAAATAGTCGAAGCAACCAGACCTCACCGACTCAGAAACTTCGCCGCTCACTCCCAAAGTTTAAACGGTTTGATCCAAACCGATTTCTGGTCGATCACTTCCATCGTCGAAGACGGCCATCAGTTCTGGCGCAGTTATTTCGCTTTCAACGGAAACCATAAAGTCATCCCCATTTTCATCCCCATCTATCAAGACGCCGTCCTAGCTGGCGACCTCAAAAAAACCATCAAAGAACAATACTACCAAAAAAGACGTTGGGCCTATGGCTGTTCTGACATTCCTTTCGCCATCACCCAATCAATAAAACACAAAGAAATCCCTTTTCTCGACAAATGGATGCAAGTTTATAGATTAATCGAAGGACACTACACTTGGGCCACCACCTCAATAGTATTAGCCGTTGTCGGCTGGTTGCCCATCATCTTAAACAATGAGTACAGCTCGACTGTCTTAGCTTGGAACTTCCCATATTATTACAAATTCATCCTCTACTGTGCCATGTCTGGTATGATTATCACCATAAGTATCTCCGCCCTCCTCATTCCAACTCCGCACAAAAGCAGAAGAAAAACAGCCAAGAGAATGTTATGGGATTGGATCCTAACACCCATTTTTACTCCAATCACCAACATATTATTCGGATCAATTCCTGCAATCGATTCGCAAACCAGATTAATGATCGGTAAATATTTCGGTGAATTCCGAGTTACTATCAAAAAACCAGTTATTAAACAAAATGAACGAATTACTTAGACTACAAAAATTCCTAGCCCAATCCGGCCTCGCTTCAAGACGAAAAAGCGAAGAATTTATTAAATCCGGACAAATCTCCGTAAACGGCGTGGTTATCACTAAGTTAGGCCTCAAAATAAATCCCCAAAAAGATGAGATAAAATACCAAGACCAAATCATATCTGGCCAAGAAAATCACGTTTATTATTTGTTGAACAAACCCGCCGGTTATACCACCACCTGCTCAGATCTGCACGCTTTAAATACCGTTACCGAGCTTGTCCCTTCTCAACCCAGAGTTTTCCCAGTCGGACGCCTCGACAAAGATACTACCGGCCTGCTCATTCTAACCAACGACGGCGATTTAGCAGATAAACTGACTCATCCAAGATATGAACACCAAAAAGAATATCAAGTAACCATCAAAAATTACAACAAAAAACCAACAGATATTAAAAAACAATTACAACAACTCGAGCAGGGCATCGAGTTGGAAGACGGCCCCACTTCTCCTGCCAAAATAAACAACCTAGACATCAAAAATGACATAGCGATTTTTAACTTGACCATCCACGAAGGACGGAAACACCAAGTAAAGCGAATGTGCCAAGCCGTCAATCTAAAAATTATAAAACTTCATCGCCTTAAAATGGGTAAAATATCCCTCGGCAACCTTCCAATCGGACAATATAAAATCACCAAAAAAGAAAAAATTGTCTAAAATATGTTATAATTACAAATGTTAAAAAAGGATAAATTATGGACCACTACCTAAATCAACGCGTCGGCGTTTTTGTGGACGTGCAAAATATGTACCACACTGCCAAGCATCTTTACAATTCCAACGTAAACTTTGCCAAAGTATTAGAAAACGGCCTTAGAGGCCGCCAGCTTATTCGCGCCTTTGCCTACGTTATTAAAGCCGACGCTCCCAAGGAACAAAGTTTTTTTGACGCTCTAGAAAAAGCCGGTTATGAAATCCGCGTCAAAGATATTCAGATATTTGCTGGCGGCATGAAAAAAGGCGATTGGGATGTCGGCATGGCTGTCGATGCCATAAAAACCGCCGACAAGCTTGACGCCGTCATCCTCATCACCGGCGACGGCGATTTTATCCCGCTGGTAAATTATCTAAAAGAAAATAAAGGCTGTCGGGTAGAAGCTATGGCTTTTTCAAAATCCGCCTCTTCAAAACTAGTCGAAGCCGTCGATCGTTTCGTTGATATGTGTGACGATGCCGATACTTACCTCATAAATAAATGAAAATAATCATTAAAATCCATCCCAATTCCAGTCAAGAAAAAATCATTCAAAAACAAGACAATTCCTTTGATATCTACACTCAAGCCCCACCGATCGATAACAAGGCAAACGAAGCCCTTATCAAAATACTTTCCAAGTATTTCGACGTAGCACCATCCATGATAGAAATAAAAAAAGGCCACAAAAGCAAGATTAAAATCATTGAAGTAAACATATGATAAGTGAAACTTTTCTACCTTTTATCTACATATTTGGTTTTTTTGCTTTTATTATTATGTTTGACATAGCTTTCAATTACTTTATGCAAAATTCATTCATTGCCCCATGGTACAGAATATTCATCGCCCCCGGAGTCATAATTCATGAATTATCCCACGCCCTAGCTGTCAAATTAACCCTAAATAAAATTAAAAAAATCAACTTTTTCACTCCTGAAGGCGGCTATGTTGCCCATACTCAACCAAGAAATCCTCTAAACCAAATCATCATATCATTCGCTCCCATTATTGGAATATCTCTCAGCTTTCTCCTAATAACACGGCTCCTGACTCCCAATATATTCCAACCCCTCATCGACCAAAAAATCCCCGATCTATCATTATTAAATTTTAGCTCCTGGACAACTTGGCTTTACATCTACCTCTCAACCAGTTTAGCCTCATCCATCGCTCCGTCCAAACAAGACTTCAAAGTAGCTTTACCCGGTATAATTCTCTCCCTAATCGTCTTGTCCCTAATATCCATAAGCTCACTAGGGCATCATCTAACCTTATTTCTAAGCAATTTAGGTAAGCCATTGTTTTTCCTCCTTTACTTTATGTTTTTTGCCCTCTTGCTTAGTATTTTAATTTACTTTATAACTATATTAATAGACCATTTCACTCAAACGAGGAACTATGAAACTTAATCTTAGAGCAATCATCCTCATTATTATCGGGATTTTGATCATCGCAGTTGGGATTAGGGCCGTCATCAACACCGGCAGTCTTTCTGCCGATATTGGAACACAGCAAAACATACTCGAAGATTACACTAATAAATAAATCTCGAAAAATCTATTCAAAAAGAAGCTTTT
>CAYZYR010000010.1:0-10071 GCA_964482785.1 uncultured Candidatus Saccharibacteria bacterium
TTTTTTATGTTATTTATACTTTCCGTGGTAGGTTTGGCGATTTTGGCTTTTGGTCCTGATAAATATGTTTACGCTGATGGTTTGCCAGCATCCGTTCCAGAGCCGTCAATGGCGCAAGCTGTCGATGCTCCGGTAGGGGTTGTTGATGAAACGGTGTCTAGTTTTACTACTGAGGCTGGTTTGGTCTCTCCAGAAATTAATCCTACTTCTTTGGGCTCTACTGAAACGCTAACGGACAATCAGAATAATGGCGATGATAAGCCGACAGTTTAGTATTGTTAGTATAAAATAGGGGCTTGTTTTTGGATATCTTTATTTTATATAATCAATATTGACAAAAAGCCGTATTTGATGTATTATGATACGTCTGCGAATTAGGAGGCAGAATGCCTGTTGGTTCCCCTGAAACTTGGGAGTTTACAGACTATAAGGAATTTGAATTGCCTGAGAGAAAACAGGTAATTGATCTTTCATTGGAGTTTGATAAAGAGAAGCCTGGATTAGATAAGGCGGTAAGCATTTGTATAGATGCTTATCAAAGAGGTGATATTTCAAAATCAGAGTTTGGGTATCGTATGGGTAACCAGTTTGTGGATAATATCAGAGCTGTTGGTCTTGATAAACAGCCACCTGAGAGGGTGATTGCGGCAATGCGATACATTAGGTCTGTGCATGAGTATTATAAGCAGATTTTGGGAGAGAGGGAATATTTGATAATGCGAAATGGCTTTATCTCAGAGTATGGGGTTGGGTCGGCGTTGCTGAGAGATGCTGGTACTACGGTATTAGAGAATGCAGATCCCAATAAAGCCAAAACTCAGGATATGATAAATAAGGTGGATTTGTTTGTTGATCTTAGCGATGGCGGTAATAATGATAGGATATTGGCACTACAGGTGAAATGTTTGTCTGTAAATGAAGATATACCAGAGAAAATTATTCCTGTTAATAGTGAAGATGATATTGATCGGTGCATCGTTGGCCCTTATTCATATGCGATTAAAAAACAAGTTATGTTTATGAATAATGGCTCGGCGATGCTCCAATACTGCCGCAGTTTTACTAATGCTAAGGTGCAGCCGGTGTATGTATTACTGCCGGCGCTTGGCGGAGAGTATTCTAGGGTTAATCCGATAACGGGTGAACCGGACAGGAGGCTGGGAGCGGACTTGTATGCCGAGATAGAAGAGAAGTTTGGAGAGGAATAATTATGGCAGAGCTAAAGACTAAGAGGTTTGAACCTGGCGATGGTCGTATTGAGACGGATCTTTGTGAGAAGGTTCTTGAGATCATTAAGCGCATTCTTGCAAAAGAGAGTGTGACGGCCGAAGAATGGACGACAGTCATGGGCCATGTATTTCATTGCGATGAGTGTCGACAGTTCATGGCCGAGACGGGTATTGAAGGAGGTCAGAAGGAAAATGGGGGATCTTAGTTGCGGAGAGGCGCGCCAAATCATTGATGCTATTTATGGCGGTTCAGGCGGGGTAAGTGAAGTTCAGCGCGAAGCGCTGGGGGCACATGTGACAACTTGTAAAAGTTGTGATGACTATGGAACCGACAAAGATCGGGCTCTTCGGGTGAGGAGAGTGAGGCTGGCTAACGGAACGCCCAGGACGGTTACAGTATAAGGAGGTGAGCACTATGGGGCTAGCGAATGAATTGCCGGACGAGTGCCGGCAAGCTCTCAGATTTATGGGGGTTATAGCTAGAGACAATGAAAGAACTGCGCCTAGTCCGGATAAGATGAGATGGCTTTGGGACCACCTGGCTAAGTGTCCGTATTGCTCGAAAAAGCAGAAGGACATGGAGGCTAAGTAGTCTCTACATGATCGAGTAAAAGGAGGAGAAGCGGTTGTCGAAAGACGCCGCTTTTCTTTATGATGTAATGCTTACTTATTTTTTTCGATCGGGAGATCTATTTCTGCTTTTGTGCCGGTGTTTTCTTTTGAAGTTATGGCGATTTTGGCGTTTTGGCGATCGGATAATATTTTTATGATAAACAGTCCAAGTCCATTGCCATCGAATTTTTTGTCTATAATATTGGTTCCTCGGAAGAATTTTTTGAAGATGTAGCGCTGTTCTTGCTCTGGGATGCCGTAGCCTTGGTCGGAAATTTCTATTCTGTAGATAGGTTGATCTTCGCGGTGAATGATTTGTGTTTTTAGGGTTATTTCTGTTTTTGGCGGGGAATAACGGACGGCATTGTCTAGTAGTCTCTCGAGGAGTTCATTCATTTTTTCTTTGTTGGCGATAACGAGGAAATCTTTGTCCTCTAAAAAGTGCAGTTTTAAGCCTATATTATTTTCCTTAGCTATGATTTTAAATTTCTCGGCGACGGTATTTATGGTTTCATGGATGTCGATCGGCCTTAATTCGAGGGCGGCGGCGAATTCTATTTTTGAGATATAAAGCAGCTCGTTTAGGAGGGTATGCATTTTTTCGGTGTATTTGGAAGTTTCTTGGAGAAATTGTTTGTGCTTACTGTTTAGTTTGCCGTCTCTTTCTGATATGACGGTCTGAAGAAAACTCTGAATGGTGGCCAGAGGAGTGGATATTTGTTGGGCGGCGAGGGCTGTGAATTCTTTTCCTTGGACTTCTATTTCTGATAGCCGCTTATGGGTTTCGGCTAGTTTTTGGGTGTTTTGTTTGTGCGAAAATGTGGTAAATCTTAGTTTTATTTCGGTTAGTCTGGAGTAAAGAGAGAGTAGAATAGGGACGATGTAATTTAAGATATCAGGTTGGAGGCTGAATTTGTAGTTTATGTAGCCTAATTTTAGGGCGAAGATTTCAGTGGCTGTCAGGATGACACATAGTAGAGCCATTAGCATCGAAGAACTGGTTCCGACAAGATAGGCAAAAATAGGAATTAGCAAAAAACTGGAGAGCATGGCTTTGGCTTTTAAAGACATGATGAGAATTATTATGATAAAAAGACTATCGAAGATTGTTTTTGAGATCTTTTCTTTTGGGGTGAAGACGCGGGCTAAATAATATATAAGGAGGTCGATGGCGACGAATAGGGAAGCGAAGGCAAGGAGGGATTTGTCGTTAGCGATCATTGATTGAGGGATAAGATAGCTAAAAGTGGCTAATATAAATAGCCATAGCAGGGTATTTAGTATTATTTCCAGCCGGCATTGTTTTTCTGTCATTAGTTGTATTGTAGCACAAAGTTTGATTGGTAAATATGTATATGATATTTAGTTCAATATACATTGATTTTTTATTAGTTGGAGTATCTGATGTGCGTAGTTTTCAATGCAAATAGTCGAAAGGCAGGTATTGATGATATGAGAAGTGTAGTGAAAACATTGGTCTTGTTGTCTCTGGCTGTACTACTGGCTGTTTGTCTGTCCCCTGTTCTGGCAGTAAGAAAGGTGGCACAGCAAGTAATAGTAGTGCGATGGATGCCGAGTCATCGACTATCAGAGGAGCGATGGGAGAGGATTCGGGATCTGATATTGAAGCGGCGAAGAGTCCTCAAGAAGTGCTTAAAGAGGCTTTTCGCCTAATCGAGGAGAGGAAATACGGAGAGGCCAGACAGTATTTCACCGAGGAGAGTCGAAAAAGCCGCTTTAATGAGGATTGGATGGATATAGAAGGGGTGGACGGCTACCTAAAGCATCTTATCTGGGTGATGAAAAAGAACCTGAACGCTCGGTTTGAGATGCTTTATGATGAATCTGAGGTTGGTGAGATGGACGCATGCATTCCTATCTCCAGGATCTATACTTTGCCGAATTCTACCAAGGAAGCAACCAAACACTGGAGGATGATCGGTTTTGTTAAGACTGACGGAACCTGGTTGATTGATAGCGTTTTTCTCTAGTATTTCTTGGTTAACTGTTTGAGCAAGACTCATTCCACAGCTATCTTTTGCGATCGGGCCCCGCGATCGCAATAATCCGCCGATTGGCTCTGTCCGCGGCGGGTTTTCTTATAAAAGCCAAAAACCGCCCGCGATAGCGGGTGTGTGCGTTAATACCCTATTTTACTTATGTTCTGCTGGACTGTTTCTTAGGGGGTTTGGTTGGTATTGTCAATAATTTCTCCAAAGATCGGGTTGGCGATTTCGGAATTATAATGATATTTAATTCGATTAATTTCCCATATAGGTGATGGAAATTTAACGGAGAAGTTTTTGTAGATTCAGAGAAAAATGTCGGTATACGGATTAGGTTCCGGGGCATTTTTTCTCTTTAAAAGTTCAGGATAGCCGGCACCTGAAATAATATCTTTTTCTTCAACTTTAAGTTCGTTTATAACTTGATCGAATTTATCTTTATCAGGAGCTTCAATTTCAATAAAATCTTCTAAATCTTTAACATTATCATCTAGCACGATTTCACAATCGTTTAGCTTTAAAGTCTCTCTAACTTTGACAACCACCACGTCCAATTGAAAACCCAGTTTTTTAATATGTCCTCTGTCATTTTGGCATTTTCCACATCAATTTCCCATTCCTTTGTTTCAAAATCATCCACAACTTCATGATGCGCTAGCGTACCATTTGTATTATTGCCCTTTTTGTCCTAACTAAAAACTAATACTAGTGTCTAATTTTTATTTAGTATAAATCTCTTGTCGATGTTCATAGCATATTGGATTTTGAGAATTTATAAGGTTGTTTAGATAATAGTGTGTAGCGGCGGGTGCTTAGGAGATTGGCTATTTTAATGGTGGGGGAGAGTGTGGCTTTTTGTATTTATAAGCACAGCGAGCTGGCCATTATTCACCGTTTGTCCAAGATACATGTAATAGATTGTGTAGAGATTATAAATAAGGTATAATCGACTTGTTATGAAAGAGATATTTTGTTTATCTGTGCTTCTAGATGGAAAAAGTCGGCCAGAATTGACCGCTTTTGTTATAAAAAGCAAAAAACAAATGTATGAAGCGCTTATGACGATCAATGGCCTATATGAAGCCATTATCATTCAAAAATGTAATTGCGTGGAGCTTTATTTTTATGGTGATTTTAAAACTAAACAGAGAATAATAGAGACTTGGAAAGATAAATGTTTGGATAGAAAGAAATTTAATGATGATTTAATTGTTACTTATCGAGGGAAGAGGTGTATTATTCATCTGCTTAAGACTGCTAGCGGTTTAAAAAGTGTTACCCTTGGTGATAATCAAGTCTTGGGGCAGCTTAGGGATGCTTATAGAGATTCTCTGTTGAGTAAAGGCGCAGGTCCTGTTTTAACCAGCTTATTCAGTGATATGAGGAGAATAGTATTACAGGTAAGAGTTTCGACAAAGATTGGGGCAGATAATGTTTCTGTTGCTAGAGCATCTGTGGATATGTTGCAAAACCAAATTGAGAATAGAAACATTCCCATTTTAATTATAGGCGCCGGTGCTACGGGATCTTTGGCTACAAAATCATTACGCGAAAAGCTGTACAATAACATTAGTATTGCTAATAGGACTATATCTAAATCTGATCTGTTGGTTGAAAAAGGCTATGCCGATAGATCCATGCCTTTAGATAGAGCTTGGGTGTCAATGAATAATTTTGATGTAGTTTTTTTATGTATCGAATCTGTTATACCAAAAGATGTTGTCAGCTCTTTGAATTTTAAAAAAGATACGATTTTTTTCGATCTTGGTAATCCTAAAAATTCTGTATATTTTCCCAATCATCTTAAAATACATGATATTCACACCATTAAAGCGTGGTCTGATTTAATCCTATTGAATAGGAAGACGGATATTGATAAAGCTAATCAAATCTTTATGGCTTCTCTTGGGAGAATAATTTCTAATATCGATAAAGCTATTAATAATAGTTATATAAATCAAAATTTCCATGAGAATAGTCAAAAATTTTCTATGGATTTTATTAAAAATATTAAATTAAAAAATGACCTACTTAATGAAACAAGGAGTTTTTTTCAAGATAATGGCTTTATAGAGATTCATACTCCATGTGTTGTGGCAGTTCCGTCTGACCCCGTTCGCACAGTCCTAATAAAGAATTTTTTACTTGTTCGTGGTATTCTAAAACAATGTTTTTAAGACAATCCAATCAATTGCATAAGCAGATGCTAATTTTGAGTGGATTTGATCGAATCTATGAATATGGTCCAATGTGGAGAGCTGAAGAGCGTTTGACGCCAAGACATTTATCGGAAGCATGGTGTTTAGATGTTGAAATGGTAGATGTGAAAAATGTACGAGAACTAATTATGTTTGTAGGTAATCTGCTGAATATAGTGACTGCGAGTTTGGCGGATACGGGTGAGATTAGGTCTGATGATATAATCGACAAAACTATGAAAACTTTTGAGTATCATGAAGTTGTTTCTCTTCTAAATCAAGAGAAAATCCTTTATGAATACGGGAAAGATTTTGGTTATGAAATTGAATTAAAACTTGGTGAGATTGTTAAAAAAATTTATAAAATCGATATTTTTGCAGTGACTCATTATCCAAGTGATGTTAAGAAATTTTACACTAAATCTAGTAAAGGTCATACAGAGACTTTTGATATTTTTTATAAAGGTTGGGAAATCTCTTCCGGAGCCATAAGAGAGAATAATTATAAGAAATTGATAAATAATATAAAAATGAGTGGCTTGGATTTAAGCAAATATCTATTCTATATAGACAGTTTTAAAAATAATTCTCGTTCTCATGGTGGATTTTGTTTAGGTATAGATAGAATTTTAGCTAAAATGAAAGATAAAGATAATGTTAAAGAATTTGTTTTATACCCTAGAAATAAAGAAGCAATAATTCCATAAATAAGGAGCAATATGTCAAAGTTAAGTATTGAGGGTTTGGCAGAAAAGATAGGGGAAAATGTCGAAGTTTTAGGTTGGATACAGAACATTAGAGATCATGGTAATGTTATATTTGTTGATTTAAGAGACCGTTCAGGGGTAATCCAGCTGGTGATATTTAATAAAAAGATGGTCAGCAAGGCAAATCAAGAACTCAACATAGAACATTTGGTTGAGGTGAAAGGGGTTGTTCAAAAAAGACCAGAGAAAATGATTAATCCTGACCTTTTAACGGGTGAGATAGAATTAGCGGTGGAGGACTTCGAGATCATAACAAAAGCGGATTTATTACCATTTGAAATAGACCAAAATACAAAAAAGGTCAATGAAGCTGTTCGTCTGCAATATCGATATCTTGATCTCAGGTCAGACCGTATGAGAGTGAATTTGCAGTTACGCCATAGAATTAATCTTTTTTTAAGAAATTATCTTTCAGACCGTGGGTTCTGGGAGATTGAGACCCCTTTGTTGACAAAGGGTACTCCGGAAGGATCGCGGGAGTTTATTGTTCCTTCTCGCTTGAATCCTAAACAATTTTATGTTTTACCACAGTCTCCTCAGCAGTTTAAACAGTTGCTTATGGTTGGAGGTATTGAGAAATATTTTCAGATTGCGCGATGCTTTCGGGATGAAGATCAGAGGAGCGACCGCCAGCCTGAGTTTACTCAACTTGACTTGGAGGCTTCGTTTGTTGATGATCATGAGATAATGCGACTGGTTGAAGAGGCAGTTATTGGTTTGGTTGAGAATATTTTTCCCCATTTGCCAATCAGAGAAAAACCTTTTCCTAGGATTGAATATAAGAATGCAATGGAGAAATATAAGAGCGATAAACCTGATCTTCGTGCTGATAAGAATTCAGATGAGTTAGCATTTTGTTGGGTAGTTAATTTTCCATTATTTGAATATAGTACCAGTGAGGGGAAAATAACAGCATGCCACCACCCGTTTACTCGACCCGTAGAGCAGGATATTGATTTGTTAGATAAAGATCCGCTTAAAGTGAGGGCAGTAGCATATGACTTGGTGTTGAATGGCGTTGAAGTTGGGGGCGGAAGTCTGAGGATTCATGAACAAGATTTGCAGAGAGAAATATTTCAGATATTGGGTTTATCCGAGGATGAGATTAATACAAGGTTTGGTCATATGCTTGAAGCTTTTAAATTTTCCCCACCCCCGCATGGCGGAATCGCATTAGGTTTAGATCGGTTGATCTCCTTACTTTTAAATGAGGAAAGCATAAGAGAAGTAATAGCTTTTCCAAAGACTGGAGATGCTCGCGATTTGCTTTTTGGAGCTCCGTCAACATTGCCGACCCAAGTATTAAAAGATGTTCATGTAAAAGTATGAGTTGCTATAATTAGTTTATCAACAACAAAAAGATAGAGAATGTTCGCATTTGTTTGTTTGCTTTGTAGTTTTGCATGAACACTGTTGGCTAAGCTGTCTAAAACACTATAAGTAATGATATACAGACTCGCTGGTACTTCAGTAGTCTCAATAACATGACTAAAGTAAATTATACATTTGGCTGTTTTAGGTGGGGAAATAGTGGTTTTATTGTTGTAATGAGAAAAGTCCGCCTGTTTAGGGCGGACTTGCTGATCGGCAATGAAGTTGCCGATCAAGTTAGAGGGTCATTTGGTACAGATTGTATACGGTCCGGCATTAGGGGCAACGAGCTTGAACTTCTTGGTTGTGGTGTCGTATAAATATATTCCACTATCTGCGCTGTTGGGCAGTTCTTTGACGCAAGCGACTGTTTTACCATCGGACAAATATTGGATATTCGATGCGTCTTTAAGGAACAGAGTGCGCTTTTTAATGGAAAGGTCAAGCTTGACCGACTTAGTGGCTGCCTCACTCTCATTGATCAGTTTCCAGTCCTCATAGATTATCGATTTGCCGTCTGGCGTCCAGGTGGGAGATTTGCCTTCACCAAGCTGGGTAATCTTTTTCGTCTTGATGTCGTAGGTGGCGAGGTGGGAAACTTTGCTTTTGCTGTATTCATAAGCGATCTTAGTGCCGTCAGGGGACCATGATATATTCCTGACATCCGAAATTCCTTTAACTACAGGGGTGCCGAGGATTTTGGGATTTTCTTCAATGTCGGTGATCATGGTGCGTTGGTGACGATGTTCCATAATCTTAATGGCAGTATCGATGAGGCTGTAGTAGGCAACTGTGTCGCGGTTTTTAGGAGAACATGTTGGCGTGCTACCTTCGATATCGTCGAAGTTCTTGCCATTTTTGTCGATAAAACTGATAAAGCATCGGTTACCATCATAGGCGCTGTAGACGACGTCGCCTCCGCTACTTTGGCCAATCGAGTCGATAAATCCGAAAACTTTGACGACTGTGCTTTTTTTCATCGTGGCAAGGTCGATCTTGTAGATGGTGCCTTTGTAGCAATCATGATACACCAAGTAGTCGGCAAAGGCAGGGCTGATCGCCATAGAGCAGATGATCAGCAGAGCAAACAACATCTGTATTTTTTTGTTCATTTACGATACACCTCGTTTCGGTAGGATGTTTAGGTTATTTTAAGTTAAAATTAGTTTGAAGTCAACGGAAAATATTATGGTTGTTTTGAACCATTGTATTTTTATGTGATTTGGGGTGGGAGGGTTTTGTTTTTTAATATAACTATATAAAATTATATTATGAATAAAGATAAAATTATTTTGGTGGATGAGGAAGATGGTATTGTAGGGGTTGGTGAGAAAACACAGGTTCATAGAAGTGGATTGTAAGAAACGAGCTTATTTTATATTCTTTGACTAAAAACATGCAAGACTTAGGCTTAATTGCAATGCTTATGTCTTTATTAGCTAAACAATAAGACATTTTAATGGTTAAAGGGATGGCTGGTGAGGTTTTATATGTAAAATATTAAAAATTTATTCTATAATATAAGTGAGGAATTTATGAAAAATATAGTCGAGATTTTAAATTATGGCATTAACCGTTTTCCGGAGAGAGAAGCCTTAAAATATAAAGATATTGAAAATAGAAAACATTCGGTAACTTATTTAGATTTGGCTAAACTGGTGATTAAGCTGTCTGAAAATTTTAAAAGATTGGGGCTTGGCTATCAAGATAGAGCAGTTATAATAAGTGAAAACAGGTATGAGTGGATTGCTTCTGATTTGTCAATCATGGCCTTAGGGGCTATAACAGTCCCGATTTATCCAGTTTTATCATCGAAACAAACTCTTGATATTATTAATGAGATTAAGCCTAAAATTATTATTGTTTCCAATGAAGAAAACTTTAGAAA
>CAYZYR010000010.1:10171-19439 GCA_964482785.1 uncultured Candidatus Saccharibacteria bacterium
GAAAACATACTATCAAATATAAATGGCATAAGAGAAAAAATTGTTCTTACTGAAAAGGATACTTTATTATCAATACTTCCTTTGGCACATGCTTTTGAAAGAACATGTGGGCACTTTACTCCTCTAAGTGCGGCTTGTTCAATATGTTACATAAATGATGTGAAAAATGTGCAGAAGGATTTGTTGGATTTTAAGCCAACAATAATTTTAGGTGTACCTAGAATATTTGAGAAGATATACACAAAAATTTCTCAAGAGATAGTTAAGATTCCAGCGGGTAATAAGATTTTATCTATTATTTCAGGTAGTCGCCGGAGCATTATAACTAAAGCGTTGAAACCGCTTTTTTCTAGGAAAATCAGAGCTGTATTTGGTGGAAGGATTAGAATGATAATCTGCGGTAGTGCGACTATTTCTGAAGAAGTATCATGGTTTTTTAATAATTTAGATATTGCATTTTTGGAAGGCTATGGACTAACTGAGGCATCGCCAGTTGTATCTTGTTCGAGTATAAATGAGAATAAGATCGGATGTGTCGGTAAAATTTTAAATAATGTTACATATAAAATCTCAGAAGATAAAGAGCTTCTAATATCAGGAGATAGTGTGGCTAAGAAGTATTTGTCAGGTGATGACTATAATTCTCTTTTAAATGGTGACTGGCTTCATACTGGCGATTTGGTTTCCTTAGATAAAGAAGGCTACCTATCAATAATTGGAAGAAAAAAAGAGATTATTGTTTTATCTACAGGGAAAAAAATTGTTCCCACTAAAATAGAGGAAACATTAGAGGTAAGTAATCTTATTGAGCAAGCTTTTGTTTTTGGCGATGGAATGAAGTATATATGTGCGCTAATTTACCCCAATAGGAAGTATATATCTGAGAACAATGGTGACTCTGAGCCTCCTGGCGAGGACTATATAAATGCCCTTATTGAGAAAGAAATATCGGCACAGCTTATCGATTTTGCAAGCTATGAGAAAATTAAAAAATTTCAATGCATTGATGAACCATTTTCTGTAGAAAACGGCATGTTGACACCTACTTTGAAGTTGAAGAGACTGGCTATAAATAACCACTATGGCCACCTTATTAAAAGGTTTTTGTAAAAAATATGAGATCAATTCAAGATTTAACATATAAAACATTCTATGTAGGTGATAAATGTTATGATAAAAATTTATTGAATTCTATTAACGATGTTCTTAGCGATTGTTGGGGGACATTTCCATTAGAACTTTTAGAAAAACATATTAGTGAGTCCTATGTCGCTCTTGGTTATGTTGATGAAGATTTGATAGGGTTGTCGTTTGTAAAAACCAAAAAAATAGCGGGAAAGAAAGTCTGTTATGTTGAATTTACGGCGGTTAAAAAAGAATACCAGAGGATGAGTCTCGGATTATTGTTAACTATAAAAGCTATTAAAAAATGTATAATGAGCAATTTATTGTCCATTTTTACTTTTGAGTTGATGTTTATTACACCTAATATAAGAGTTATTTGTCTTTTGAAGAGATATGCGACATTTGTTTATCCCGATCCATCTAAATTTGACATATCAAAAAAACGGCTTCCGATTGCAGATGATAAGACTTGGAAGATGGCAAAGGCATTGATATCTCACTCTGATAATCCTAATAGAAAATTAGATCGTGAAGCTTTGGTGCTCCATGGCTCCTATAAAGAAACTCCTTGGCTACTATATAATGATGATACTATCCCGTGGCTAGATGATAATGCCCAATTCAATAGTTTTGTTGAACACTATCTTGGATATTCATCTCGGCAAGATCGTGAATTTATTGTAAGGGCAAAATTTAGTATACTGAGTATTGTAAAGGAAATTTTTAAACATGGATAAGATCCAGAAAAAAACTATCAAACAATTTAACAAATGGGCTATGAAGTATGATCATAATATATGGAAAAAATATTTTGATCTAGCATATAAGAAGGCAATTACCTATTTGCCGGAAAATGAAAACTTGAATATATTAGATCTAGGATGCGCCACAGGTGATCTTTTGTTTATTATTAATGAGCGTAAACAGAATAATAACCTTTATGGTTATGATATTTCCGATGAAATGCTTGCTGCGGCCAGAGTGAAGTTTAGAGATTCTAACTTAGTAATGCTTACCCAAGGCGACGCCTATGATTTACCATATGAATCGAATTTTTTTGACTTCATTTTTTGTTTAAATTCGTTTCATCATTATAGAGATAAAAATCATATACTGAATGAGATTGACAGGGTTCTTAAGCCTGGTGGTATTTTTATTCTTTTGGATCCTTTTACCGATAATATTTTAAGAAAATGCTGGAGTTTGATACTTAAGCTTATTTTCATGGAGTTTGACGTTAAATATTATACATCTAAAGAGATAAAAAACATGTTTAACTCAGCTAGGTTGGATTTTCAAACACAGGATGTATTTCACTATTTCACTTTATTTTCAATAGGTAAGAAGAAATGTTGACAGAAACTATTATTATAACAATCGTACTGTTAATTAATCTGTTGTTGTCTTATATTATATTTCTAAAATCAAAAAATAATCTTAGCAATAAGTTTTTTTTCTGCTTAATCATATCAATTATTACGTGGTCTTTATCTAATTATCTGGCAGATTACTTTGCAGAAGTGGCTAATAATGAGAATGTTTCAACTTTTTTTACTAGAGCTACTTTTTCTTTTGTTTCCTTATTGGCTCCGTGTTTTTATGCTTTTTCAGTTTTATTCCCCAAGTCAAAGATTCCTCGAATTCCAGTATCTGTTTATTTGGTTTTTTCTGCTGGAATCATTATGTTTATTGTATCAATGACTAATCTTGTTGTAAGTGATGTGATTATATCTGAGACATCAATACTGGTAAAAAATGGTATTTTAATATATTTATTTTTAATATATATGATAACTGTCTTTTTTGCGTCTTTTTATGTCCTTTATCATAAATATATAAGTGCTACTAGTTTAGAAAGACCGCAGTTGCAGTATTTAATCTTGGGAACAAGTTTAACAGTTATGTCTGCTTCTTTTTCTAATCTAATATTCCCCTTGATCTTTGAGACTACTAGATTGTCTAAATACGGTCCTTACTTTACCATCTTTTTGGTCCTCTGTACGGCATATGCAATTATAAAGCACAATTTGTTTAACATTAAAGTTATTTTAACAGAGATTGCTGTTGCGATAATAATACTATCGCTTTTAATACAGGCTTTAACAACAAATGGTACTGTAAACAAGGTGGTTAGCTGGTCTGTTTTGATTGTAGTGTTATATGGTTCCTACTTATTAATTAAATCTATACTAAAGGAAATTAAACAGAGAGAGCAGATGGAAAGGCTGGCGGAGGAGAGAAGTAGAGCATTGGTCGATCTGGATGAGAGGAATAGAAATCTTTTGACATTGCAAAAATTTTCTAACATTATTCTTGATAACAACGAGCTCAAGCCAATGATCAAAAATATTATTGATGTTGTGCCAAAAGAAGTTCCTAATTGTCTGGGCACTGTCGTGGCTCTGACAGATAATGAGAAAAATATTATCAATGCTTATGATATGTCTAGTGTTGGGATAAGCAGTGAATTAAAAGAGTTGTGGGCACAGCTATTAAAAAAATATAGGTTGCCTTTGGATGAAAAAGATAATTTGTTAATGCAGTGCTATCACGAACAAGCAGTGCAAAAAAGTAACAATCTTACCGACTTCTTATGTCCGCCATTTAAGAAAGGCGATCTGGTAGATTTGAGGAATTTGTCGAATATTAAAGGATTATTTGCGGTTCCCTTAGCTGCAGGAGATGATAGATATGGTGTTTTGATATACGGTTTTAAGACTCCGATTGAGAAGGTGATTTCGGGTGATATCGGTATGATCTTGATGATTGGAAATGAGATTAGCCTGGCTATTCAGAGAGCTATGACTTATGAAAATCTTAAAAAGGCGAATGAATATTTACAAGAACTTGACCATATGAAAGATGAATTTATATCGGTGACTAGCCATGAATTGAATACACCTCTGGCAGCAATACAAGGCTATTTGAGCATGATTTTAGATGAAGGGATGGGTAAGGTAGATGTGGCAGCTAGGGAATATTTGGAGCGCGTTTATAGTTCTTCTAAGCGTTTGGCGGCACTGATTTTGGACTTGTTGAATGTTTCGAGGATAGAACAGGGGAGAATACATTTAATATATAAAGAGACTGATATGAAAGAACTGATTGATAGTGTTATCGATGAGTTGATAGTCAAGGCTCAGCCGAAAGGGATTTATTTGAAATTTGAGAAACCAAAGGCGGATCTACCGATGACCTGGTGCGATATTAACCGAATTAAGGAAGTAGTAATTAATTTAGTGGGTAACTCTATTAAATTTACTGCTAAGGGGGGGGTGGTTATAAGGGCAGAAGCAAAAGGCAAAATGATTGAGATACAGGTTGAGGACACTGGCGTTGGATTTAAGAAAGGCGAGGATGAAAAATTGTTTAAGAAATTTAGCCAGTTAAATAGAGAAGTGAACGAACTCCAGGGCTCGGGTCTTGGTTTGTATATTAGCAAAAACTTAGTTGATCTCCATGGTGGTAAGATTTGGGCTGAGAGTCTTGGCGAGGGCAGGGGGGCGCGATTTGCCTTTACTTTACCGATTTTAGAAGAAAAACCGAAAGATCCTTATGAGGGCGAGGGTGAGGTTATTAGAAATGTGCCGGCACAAAATGAAGCAGACAAGAAATTGGCAGCGGTGGCAGTTGGCCGCGACGTGCCGAAAGAGATGAGGTAAAAGTTTAGGAGGTAAAATGAGACCATTATCTCATAGAAGAATATTATTGGTTGAAGATGATCCAGTGTTATCCGAGATGTATAAGATCAGGTTGCAGTCTGAAGGATATGATGTGCATCATGTGGAGAATGGTAAAAAGGCATTGGAGGAAATTCCGCAGTTTAAGCCAGAGCTGATCTTGCTGGATATTATGATGCCGGAGATGAATGGGATAGATGTGCTGAAGTATCTTAGGGCACAGAGAGAAACCAAGGAAATTCCGATTTTTCTTTTGACTGCTTTGAGCCAAACTCGCGATAGAGCGGTAGGAATGGAAGCGGGTGCCGATGATTATATTGTTAAGTCGGAGTTGATGCCGAAAGAAGTAGTCGATAAAGTAAATGAAGCTCTGGCGCTGGGCGGTATTGCCAAGCGGCGATAATATTGTTAAATTTAAATTAGGTAATAAAATGGAGGTTCTCAATGGATCAAAAAACCATTCTAATCGTTGATGACGATATTACTTTAAGAGAAATGTATGTTGAGAGATTGAGGGCGGAAGGTTTTGTTGTTGATTCGGCAAGAGATGGCGAAGAAGCAATAACCAGAGCTAAGACGGGCAAACCAAATATTATCTTGTTGGATATCATGATGCCGAAGATAAACGGGTTGGATGTTTTGAAGATGCTCAAAAGCGATGATGAAACTAAAGATATTCCGGTTCTGCTTTTAACGGCATTAATTCAAGATATTGATAAGGCAAAAGGTCTTACTAGTGGAGCTGATGATTATATAGTTAAATCGGAGACAATGCCTGGAGAGGTGATCGAAAAGATTAAAAACACTTTGGCAAAGCATGGGTAATCTAAAAAACGGCTGAAAGGCCGTTTTTTTAGATTAGAGAGAGCTATGGAATATAAATCATGACAAAATTTAAAGTTTAAATGATAGAAATAGAGACCGCTAGAAATTATTTTTTTGTTGTTATTGCGAGAATAACTAAGCAATCTGTAATCTAAAAAAAATTGCCTCGTCTCGACAAGTTGGAGCTTACAATGACAATTCAGGGAGGTTCCCCAGCGATCTTCTAATACGAAATGAAAGGGTTTGAGCGGCCGAAACCCTCTTCGGTTTGGATCTCTATATCTTTGCCATATGATTGATAATCTTCAATTTTGGTGATGGCTTGGGTTAAAATCTTGTTTGGATCTTTGATTTTCGGGGTATTGGGTGTTTTGTTTGAGAATATGTTGGCAATTATGGAAAATCTTAAATGACTGTTTTGCTCGCCTTCGGCAAGATCGAGGCTGGTAATTTCGGTCAATCTGGACATCCTTTTGAATTGATTGATAAAGTCTATAATGTTTTCAAGGGAACTTTCTCCATTGATGGTGATTTGGTAATTCTGAGCGCTTGATATGACAGAAGGGCTCTTGTCTCCTGTGGCTGTGGAAGATAGGGCAGAGGGACGAAATTCGGTATCAGGGATTTTACTTTGGGAGATCATATCTTCTAATTCGATTAGGAAATCTTCGATATCGGGATCTTTTGGTACCATTGAGCTGGTTTTTTGGGCATACTGCTTGAGTAATTCTTTTTTCTCTAAAACTTCGGAATATTTTTTTAAAGTTAGGTTTGACTGATTTATTTCTTCTTGCTTTGAGCTTATCGAAGATTTGGTTTCCTGGTAATTTTTCATAGTTGGCAAGTCGAAGAAATAAACCACGGCGGAGATAACGACTAGGGAGATGGCTATGATGGCGATTAAGGTTTTGTTCATAGTGTCTCCTGTAGAATTTTGGCGCTAATTGAAAAAGAAAAGCTACTTTGTCCATTGTCATCGGCTGCCTTATCGAGTGTTTTTAGTGTTACGTCTGTAAAAAAGTCGGTTGCTTTCATTTTTTCGTAAAACTTTATGGCTTCGCGCCGAGATTCAGCTCTACCGGTGATATCTATAGTGGTATCGGGGAGAGTACTGATTTTAAATGATGATATTTGGGTCTTGGCTGGAACGATATTGTTAAATTTTTTAATAAAATTTTCCCAGTTTAGACTTTTTTGATCAAGGGTATTGATATAGTCTAAGGTAGCGGCAATCTGGTTTATAGAAGTGCTTACGCCCTCGTATTTTTTTAATTCTTTTTGTTTGGCTTCGAGCTCGGCGGAAGTTGAGTCAAGATTTAATTTTTGAGTGAAATGATAGGTATATAAAAGGATTGTTAGTCCGACGACAGCACAAATGGCAACAAAGGAGACCAAAATAGCGACACGGTTTACTTTTTTTTGGGCTTTTTTGGTTTTTATTTCATCTGGCAGTAGATTTATAGTTATGTTCATTGATTACTCCGAGAAATTTCGCAGGGCGCAACCAAGGGCAGAGGTATAAGTGCAAAACGACGATAGGGAATGGTCTTTTGGTTGTTTGACATTGGTAAATGGATTGGCGATGCCGGTATGGTATCCGGTGTGGGCTTCTAGAATCTCTGTAATATATGGCAGGTTGGCACCGCCGCCGGTGATGAGAATTCGGTTTATTTTATCTTCGGTTTCGACTCTGGTTTGGAAGTATTTTATAGCTTGGTTTATCCCGTCGATAACTGGCCGGAGAGTTTTGGTGATGTCTTCTTTTTTTTGGTCGCGGTCGACTGAGAGGTTGGCGTCGATTTCATCTAATATTTTTTGGCGTTCTTTGGTATCTTCAGGTATAGTAGAAATGCCGGCGAGAGTTCTGGTCACGGCGTTGCCGCCACAACTTACTGTTCCAGTGAAACGGACTACTCCGTTTTCAAAAATGGAGATATTAGACGTTTCGGCTCCGATGTCGATTAAAACGAGAACTTTTTTGTTATCAGAGGGCAAGATAGCTCTGGCTGAGGCGATTGATTTTGTTTCTAATATTACAAGTTCGAGTCCAGCGTTTTGTAGAATAAGATTGATGTCGTCAACGATCTTTTTGGGAGTGCCGATGATTAGAATTTCCAGTTCAGATTCACTAGGGTTTTCTTTAGAGTGCTCTTCTTTTTTGGCTTTGTCGGTTTCTTTTGTGTTTATTGCTGATTTGAGAGGGTTGTTTTTTGAGATAACTTGCCAATCATAATAAAGGTCTTCTATTGGAATGGGAAATAGTTCGGAGATTTGCAATCTGACGGTGTCGGCGATTTCGGAGTCTTTGATAAGCGGAGAAGTGATAATTTTTGTGAAAATGAGTGATTCTGGTAAAGAGGTGATAACTTGTCTGGCTGAAATAGGCTGGGGCTTGGAATCAGATATTGCTTCTTTGATGGCTTGACTGATTTTTTCGGATTCTTTGATGCCATCTTTAGTGAGAGAGTTGTTTGGGATAGAGAGTAAATTAATTGATTTGATGGCAAAAGTTCTACCAGATTTTTTTAACTGGATAACTTTGACTGAGTTATATCCTATATCTAAACCAAAAGCGTTAAGTTGCTCGCCAAAAATACCGGTGAACAATACCCCTCCTAAATTTGTTATATTAATAATATACATTTTAAGGAGTTGAAAAGTCAAATTGTGAAATAAGAAGCGAGAGGAAGGAATTAAGAATTGAGAGACTTAAGTAGTGTAATGTAGAAAGTTTAAAATAATGTATAATAAAAAGTAATTAATAAATACAAGGAGTCTCTGGAGGGGAGATAAATTTTGGTTTAAGAGGACATCGAAACGGCTATACGATGATTGAGGTACTGATAACCCTCTCTATTCTTGCGATTGTCGAATTGGCTATTTTCAGCGGGTTTCAATTTAGCTTGCGCGCTATGAAATACGCCAGGGCTAAAACTAATGCAGTTGGTTTGGCTAACGAAAAAATGGAAAACATTAGAAATCTGCCTTATGACGACCTGGCGACGCAACACGGAGCAATATATCCTCCCGGTGATATTTTGGACAATGAGGATGTTAATTTTGAGGGGACTTGGTTTTCGGTTAATACGATTATTGCTTATGTTGACGATCCTTATGACGGAGATGCTTTGGGGACTGTAGAGGGAAAGCCGGTGGATCTTTACCCTTTTGATTACAAGCGTGCTGAAGTGAGTGTTAGGGAAAGGGGCAAAACAAGCGTTTTAGCAAAGATATCGTCGCTTGTTTCGGCTAAGGCGGCGGAGACGGCTTCCAACTCCGGTATTATTAAATTGTGTGTGATTGATTCTATAGGGCAGGCGATGGATGGAGCGTCAGTTGTGATCCAGAATGATGATGTAAACCCGGTTGTTGATATTTCGGCGACGGTTGGCTCTGATGGCTGCATTATGGTTCCAAATCTTCCGCCGGATGGTAACAATAATTATCATTTGGAAGCAACGAAAAATGGATTTTCCCGAGCAATGACTTATCCGAGGACAGCTCAAAATCCGAATGCGACTTATCCTGACGTGAATGTTTATGTGCAGCAAGTGACTAATCAGACTTTGATTATTGACAGACTATCGACGATGAATATTAATCTTGTTGATACTGGGGGAAATCCTGTTGGAAATAGA
>CAYZYR010000010.1:19539-37615 GCA_964482785.1 uncultured Candidatus Saccharibacteria bacterium
TTTACCCTTGATTTGACGGGTGTTGCCCCGGGATTTTACGATTTGATTTTTGTAAATCCTGGCGGGCAGACGGTTCAAAAGAATGGATTTGAGGTGAAACCATGAGGGTAAGAAAAGGGTTTACATTGATGGAAATGTTGATAGTAATGGGGCTGATGTCACTGGTGATTGTTTTTCTTGGTATTTTTGTGAGTAGAAACTGGAATAATTATAGGGTGCAAAATCAAATGTCTTTTGACCAACAAAAGGCTTCGTCGGTACTTAGAGAGTTTGAGTTGTCGGCGAGGGCGGCATCGGAATTACTGACAGTTAACCAAAATGAATTGAAATTTTATAAATTTTTTGATCTTGGTAGCAGTTATCCTGATCAAGTCAGATATTTTGTTGATGGTAATAAGTTTAAGGTGGGCATAACTCATCCTGCCGGCACTGCTCTTAATATTACTTATCCTAGTGGCAGCGAGGAGGTTAGGCTGGTGATTGATGGGGTGGTGAATACTGGCCAGCTTTTTAAATATTATGATGGCAATAATAATCAATTAAATGCGCCCGTTAGCCCATTTGGGGTGAGAATGATCGGTCTGACTATTAGAATAGATCCGAATGGGCCGAAGCCTCCTGGAGTTATGGGGGTTAGTACAAAGGTGAATTTAAGAAACATGAAGGATAATTTATAATGGCTAAGTTTCAATTTTTAATGACTAAAGACAAAAGGAATGACTACTCGATGACCGGTGGATCAATGACTGATGTTCAAGGTCTGGTGTCTAAAAAATGGCCGGGGGTTTTTCTGGCGGAGATCTTGGTTTTTTCGACGTTATTTTTGATTGTGATAACTTTTATAATGAGTTTGGCTTATTCTTCTGTAAAAATGGCGAATAGGCATAATTCTAAAATTACTTCTATGTCTATTGCTGAGGCGGGCGTGAATTATTATTTATGGCATTTGGCTCATAATAATACTGATTATTGTGATGGAAATACTTGCGAGGGGAAGGCGCCGTACGGACCGTATACTCATGATTATAAAGATGGGTCGGGGAGAATATTGGGAAGCTATGATTTGTATATTACGCCACCTCATGCGGGGGATGCGACGGTTGAGGTTAAATCGGTGGGTAGGATTAGTGAAAGTGGAACGAAACGTACGGTGGTGGCTAAATTGGGAATGCCATCATTTACGAAATATACTTTGCTGGTTAATGATAGTGAGATATGGGTGGGTTCCGGGGAGAGAGTTGATGGATCGTTATTAGTCAATAATAGCGGAGTGAAAAACGATGGGATTATTGCTGGGGATACCTATTCTACGGTTTCACGCTATAACAGTTCGATGGGGCATGGTAATAACTTGCCTGGGATAAATGGGACGGGTGTTTTTATGGGGGGGAAGTATTTTCCAGTGCCGCCGATTGATTTTAATCAAGTGAATGTGGATATGCTACAAGTGAGAAATGATGCTCGAGATTCGGGGAAAGGCCATTATTATGATAACTCTGGGTCAAATGGTTATCATATTATTTTAGGTCACAATAATTATACTCTAAAGAGAGTTACTGGCTACAGCTCAAATAAAAATAATGCTAATCATTTATCAATTACTTCGGAAACAACGATAGGAACATATAGTTATCCTGAGAAAGGTGTTATTTTCTGCGAGGATAATGTTTGGGTGGAAGGTCGGATTAATAATGATAAAATTACAATTTTTGCAGCTGATCCTGAGGCGAGTGGGGCAAACAGAAAGAGAATTATTATTCCAAATTCGATATTGTATTCTTATTATGACGGGAGAGATAAGATAGGATTAATTACTCAGACGGATATTTTATTGCCTAGAAATTCTCCTTTTAATATGGAAATTGACGCAGCGATGATTGCTCGTTATGGCGAGATTAAGATCTTTGATTATCCTTATGAACATAAAGGAAATATTAAGATTTATGGCAGCATGGCTCATAACACCGGGCTTATTTGGACATATATGTATAGTGATAATCGCTGGTCTGGATATCAGACGACGCAAACAGTGATTGATAGTCATAATATTTTGCAGCCTCCGCCAAAATTTCCTTTGACAGGATCTTATTCGATCTTGAATTGGAGAGAAGAGTAGAACTGGTGAATATTCTATATCTCAAAGACGTTGTCTAATTTCCCAGCGAGAAATTAGTGTTCGCTCTTGGTTTCGTTCGTCCGCTTATAGCGGACACCGTGCCCGCTCGACCTGCGAGACGCTTCTCGATGTAGAATATCCACTGCGATGATGACAGCTATTATACGTCGATTTTGAGATTTCTTCTTAAAGCTATATGCCTTTTTGGAGAAAGCGGGATATTTAAATTACATGTTGTTAGTCATGTTGCTGATTGGGCCTAAAACGGAAACAACGACAAAGCCGACGCCAATGCCCATAAAAACCATCAGAAGAGGCTCGATGATGGAGGAGAGATTTTTTGTTAGGTTGTCGACTTCTTTTTCGAAAAAGCTGGCGATTTGATTCAGGACATAATCGATCTTGCCTGATTGTTCGCCAACGGCGAGCATATGACTGATCATAATGGGGAAGTTTTTATCTTGTTTCAGGGATTCTGAAAGGGGAATTCCGCCTTCGACGTCTTTGTGCAGTTTGGCAAGAGATTTTTTGTAAACGGCGTTATTTATGACGTTGCCGGCGGTTTGGATGACTTCTAGCATAGGTAAACCGGCGCCTATTAACATGGCCATGGTACGAGTGAAACGAGCCATATAGAGTTTTTTGGTCATCATGCCAAAGATGGGCAGGCGTAAGATTAATTTATCTTTTGTCGTGATGCCGGATTCTGTTTTAAGGGCGAATTTAATAATTATAGCCAGGATGATTATTCCTAAAGCGAAAAGATAGAAATATTTTTTGACGGCTTTTGAAAAGGAGAATAAGAGTTGGGTGGCAAATGGGAGTTCGTCACCGCCGAATTCTTTAAAGATGGGTTGTAATTGAGGCATAATGTAAAACATGATAAGGAAGATGACGCCTATTAAGGCTATCAAGATGACGATAGGGTAGACCATGGCGGATTTTACTTTAGAGACCAGGTCGTAATCTTTTTCTTGTTGATCGGCCAGATTGTTTAAAACCTCTTCCAGTTTACCTGATTTTTCGCCGCTGGCGACGACGCTGACATAAATAGTGGAGAAAATATGAGGGAATTTGGCGAGCGAAGAAGACAGGGTAGCGCCGCCTTTAACATCTTGATTGATCTTTTCAAGGGCATTTTTTAAGTTGTGATTTTCTGTTTGTTCTGACAAAGCGGTTAGGGCTTGGGCGAAAGGCATACCGGACTTGATCATGATGGCGAGCTGCCTTGTAAAGATGATTTTTTCTTTGGCGGGAACGGATTTGATCAGGTTTAGACTGAGATTTGCAGATGATGATTTTGTTTTAAGGCTGATGACGGTCAATCCGCGCTCCTTTAATTGATGGCCGGCGGTTTTCTCATCGGGAGAGGTGATGGAACCGGTTTCTTTCTTTTTGCTTTTATCGTAGGAAATGTAGTTATATAGCGGCATAGTGTTCCTTAATCTTTAGTAACGCGCCAGACTTCTTGGATGGTAGTCAGCCCATCCAAGGCTTTCAGTATTCCGTCTTGTTTCATAGTTATCATGCCTTCGGACATGGCGGTCTGCTCGATAGTATCGGTGGTAGTGCGCTCACTGACAATTTGTTTAATTTTATCAGTGACGTTCAGGACTTCGTAGATGCCAATTCGGCCTTTATAGCCGCTATTCCCGCAGGCGTCGCAACCGTGTCCTTTGTAGAATTTTGTTGATTTATTAATGATTTCTTTCTTTTCGGTGGAGGGAAGGTCGGAGAGGATTTCTTTAATTGATTTTTGCAGATCGTCGTCCAGCTTGGTTTCTTCTTTGCATTTAGGACAGATTTTTCGGCAAAGACGTTGGGCTACAATGGCATTCACTGAGGAGGTGAGTAAGAAAGGCTCGATGTTCATATCGATCAGGCGGGGAATGGCACCGGCGGCGTTGTTGGTGTGCAAAGTGGATAGGACAACATGGCCGGTTAGGGCGGCGTGGACGGCAATGGTGGCGGTATCGTAATCTCTGATTTCTCCGACCATGACAACATTTGGATCTTGACGGAGGATGGCGCGCAGGCCGGAGGCGAAGGTGTAGCCGATGTCGGAATTGAGCTGGCATTGGTTGATGCCGGGCAGTCGGTATTCGACTGGATCTTCTAAGGTAACAATATTAATAGCGATGTCTTTGATCCGGTCGATGACGGCATAAAGAGTAGTGGTTTTACCGGAGCCGGTGGGACCGGTAACCAAGACCATGCCATGGGATTTGGTGATATTTTCTTTTAGGGTTTCAAAAGGACTGCCTCGCATTCCTAGGTCTTCAAGAGATAATATGCCGGCTGATTTATCGAGAATACGGGCGACTACTTTTTCGCCGTTGACGGTGGGTAAAGTGGAGATGCGGAAATCGATTTTGTTGGTGCCTAATCTTATTTGGAAACGGCCATCTTGGGGCAGGCGCAGTTCGTCTATTTTGAGATTTGATAATATTTTTATGCGCGAAATGACAGAGGGATGAAGCATTTTGGGGAGAGAGACGATTTTTCTAAGAACACCATCGATGCGAAAACGGACTATAACTTCATCCTCCATTGGTTCGATGTGAATATCTGAGGCTTTTTCTCGAACAGCACGCTTGAAAATGGAGTCGACAACTTTGGCGGCTGGAGCGTGTTCGCTGGCCTCGACTTCCTGGGCGACTTCTTCCTCTTCTTCTTTCATACTTTCTAAGGACTCGTCGGATGTTTGAACAAGCTCGTTTACTTCAGAAGTGATGCCGGAATATTGATCGATAATGTGATTGAGGTCATCAATGGTACAGAGAGTGACTTTTAAGTTCATGCCGGTTCGTTTTTTGATGAGCTCGATTGCTTCCTGATCTTCGGGGTCGATCATGGAAACGGTTAGGTCTTTGTCTTTTTCTTCGACCGGCACTATTTGATATCTTCGGGCGATGTGTTCGGGAATATAGGAGAGGATTTCTTTGGGGATAATTTTTGAAGATAGATCGAGATAGGGAATAGTGGAGGCTGTCCCCTGGTTGGGAGTATTTTCCAATTCTTCTTCAAACTCTTTAAAACTTAGTTCGGTGGTTTCGTTGGAAATGTCGGTTTTTTTGTCGATGCTTGAGCCAAGGGGCATGGAGATTTTTTCTTGGAGAATTTTATCGGGGACGAAGAGAATATTTTTTCCGTCAAGAGAAAAAGTGCCTAGTCCGGGGACGATGCTTTTTTTGTTGTCTTTTATTTGTTTTGAAACGATGTTTTTTATACCATCAAAAGCACGCTCAATAGCGCTATCAAGGATATTGCTTTGTTTTTGTATTGAAGCAATCAGGTCTTGATTTAACAAATCCCCTCCTGAGGAGATCCCTTATTTATTTTTAGCATAACATAATTTTTTTTAGTAAAGAAGGGTAGTTGGTGTATAGTGATTGGCTGTTGGTGTTTGATAATTTTTAAGTGTTTACCGAACTGGTTTTGTGTTATATATTGGGTCTGGCGGATGTGATTTGGTGAAAAATTCTATAATTGAATTTCTGAAATCGCAAGTAAAAATTATTGTTTTATTAAATTAGTAAGAGAGGGTAAATGGCTTCTTTGTATAGGAAATGGAGACCGCAAAATTTTGAAGGTATTGTGGGGCAAGAGCATATCAAAAAGACTTTGGTAAATGCCCTGAGATCGAGGCATGCGGCGCACGCTTATTTGTTTACTGGTCCGAGGGGGACAGGGAAGACGACGACGGCGAGACTGATTGCTAAGACTTTGAATTGTGAAAAAGTGGATTTTAAAAACAAAGATGGTAAAGTTTATGAACCCTGTAATGATTGTCCATCTTGTTTGGAGATTACGTCAGGGCAAAGTTTGGATGTGATGGAGATTGACGCGGCCTCTAATAGGGGAATTGAAGAGATTAGGGATTTGCGGGAGAAGGTCAAATTTACTCCGATTAAATCGAATTTTAAGATATTTATTATTGATGAAGTGCATATGTTGACGAGAGAAGCTTTCAATGCGCTTTTGAAGACGCTGGAAGAACCACCGTCTTACGCGGTATTTATCTTGGCAACGACTGAGGCACATAAAGTCTTACCAACAATTGTTTCGCGGTGCCAGAGATATGATTTTAGGAGAGGCCAGATCGGGGAATTAAAAGAGAAAATTAAACAGGTTTCAAAGGATGAAAAATTTAAGATTAGTGATGGAGCGATTGATTTGATCGCTCGGCTGTCGGATGGGTCTTTTAGGGATGCGCTTTCGCTTTTGGACCAGATTTCATCTGTTTATGGTGTTAAAGAGAAGATCTCGGAGGAGGAAGTAAAGAAAGTTTTGGGACTTTCTGGAACTGAGTTGATGGAGAGATTTTTTGAGACTTTGCTACGGGGGGATATCGAGGGTGTTGTTCGGATATTTGATCAGATTGTGGATGAGGGCGGGGATATTGGATATTTTGCTAGCCGGCTTTTAGAGATCAATCGGCGCTTGATGCTAATTCGAGGAGGTGTGGGGAAAGAAGTGGCGGCTCCGGAATGGACGGATGAAGAGTATGATAATTGGGAGGCGATTGCCGAAAAATATCGAATGAATGAGCTTTTATTTTTGCTGAATTCATTGGCGGCGGTTTTGCCGGACGTCAAGAAGTCACCGATTGCGCAATTGCCGATGGAGGTGTTGGCGATTGATTGGATGCAGACTTTTGATAGGACTAAGCCAGAAAAAGAGATAACGGTGAGTTATACTGAATCGGTTAAGTATGATGAGCCGGCGAAGATGCAGGATCTGGTGAAAGTGGAAAGTGGCACTGTGAATACGAATGTTGATAGTGTTACTCAGGCAGAGCCAACGGTTGCCGGAGCTTTGAGCGATGAGAAAGAAATTTGGCAGAAGATGTTGGAAATGATCGATCCGATAAATCATCCGCTTTGTATGCTTTTAAAGGAAGCTCGTCTTATTGCGTTTGATCGGGAGAAAGTGCAGGTTGGGGTTCGTTTTAGGTTCCACAGTGAACGAATACATGATGTTAAAAATCGCCAGGCGATCGAAACTACTTTGAGTCAATTATCGGGCAGGTCATTGAGACTGGAATGTATTATTGATGATAAATTGCCAAAGCCTCAATTGGTGGCGGAGCAAGAATTGTTGAATACGGCAGTAGAAGTATTTGGGATGGAGTAAGGGGACTAAGGAGTTTTTAAATATTAAAAAAGGCCTCCGGTACACGATTAGGGATTAACTCTTCTAAAGGTGTGCCGGAGGCTATTTGTGGTTGCGCGCTTCTTTGCGCGCTGGTTCATATGCCATACGGCTCTCTAACTTTGTGTGTGGTTCATTTTGAGCCTTTTGGTTGCGGTTTGGGTGCAGGGTGAGGCACCCTTCAGTGAATATATAACTGGATACCAGCAATTTGTGCAAAGCTGGTCAGCCAGCGATCTATCGTCCCTCCTCATGGCAGCTAGAGGAGGGCAGTTTTAGTAGCTAATGCGAGTTGCGCGAGCTACTGAAGGAAGCATATTGCGTTGCTGCCTTTATGTTAACACGCGGCTCATGCCCGCATGGAACAGAGGGTACCGAAGATTTCAAGGAGGATTTTTTTGATAATCTTCAGTTCTATCAGCTGGGCTTTCACCCCGTAAGTCGATTGCGTAGTTGAGTACTGGGCGATGCAACCGACTTTTCACTTATATATAATATAACTTTTGGGACAAAAGTCAAGTCTATGTGGTTAAAATAATTGCTATTTTGACTATTAGGTTGACATCGTTGTCAGGAATGCTATGTTTAAAATATGAAATTGGAGCGTTTTTTGTGACTAAAAAAAATCTTTTAGATAAGTTGCCGCCGCAAAATATTGAGGCCGAGCAGAGCGTGCTGGGTGCTATTTTATTGGATAAAGATTCGATCATAAAAGTGGCTGATATGATTTCGGGAGAAGATTTTTATCGAGATGATCATAAGATAATTTTTGAGGCGATGCTGACTTTATTTGAAAAACGCTGTCCGATCGATGTGGTTACGCTAACGGATCAGCTGGAAAAAGAAAAGAAGCTTGAAGAAGTGGGGGGGGCGGGATATTTGTCTACTCTGGTGAACGGAGTGCCTTCGACGGCACATATTATCAAGTATGGAGAGATCGTTAAAAATAAATCAACTTTAAGGCGGCTTTTGAAGGCGGCTTCTGGTATTACAGAACTTGGGTATGATGAAGCGACTGATATTGAGGAGGTGCTGGATAAAGCTGAAAGTTCGATTTTTTCAGTTAGCCAGAAATTTTCTTCGGATAATTTTGTGCCGATCAAATCGGTACTGGAAGAATCTTTTGAGAGAATTGATCATTTGCATAAAAATAAAGGGAGTGTGCGTGGGGTTCCGACAGGTTATAGGGCTTTGGATAATTTGTTGTCCGGTTTTCAACCATCTGATTTAATCATTTTGGCGGCACGGCCTTCAATGGGTAAAACGGCTTTTGTTTTAAATATTGCTCAAAATGCGGCGGTCAACGACAATGTGCCGATTGGTTTTTTTTCTTTAGAGCAGTCGAGGGAGCAGATTGTAGACAGGCTTTTGTGTATGCAGGCCGGAGTTGACTCTTATAAACTGAGAACAGGACAGCTGGGAGAAGATGATTTTCCGAAAATCGGTTATGCAATGGGAATCTTGTCTGAGGCGCCGATTTATATTGATGATACGCCAATGCTTTCAGTGATGGAAATTAGGGCTAAAGCGCGAAGGCTTCAGATGGAATATGGATTGGGATTGATAATTATCGACTACTTGCAATTGATGGAAGGTAAATCTGGGGAATCTAATCGTGTGCAGGAGGTTTCGCAAATATCGCGCGCTTTAAAGGGATTGGGAAGAGAATTGAATGTTCCAGTTGTTGCTTTGAGTCAGTTGTCTCGTGCGGTTGAGCAGAGAGATAAAAAAATTCCGCAACTTTCGGATTTACGAGAATCTGGTTCTATTGAGCAGGATGCTGATGTGGTGATGTTTATTTACAGAGAAGAGTATTATAATAAAGAAACGGAAAAGAAGAATATCGCGGAGATATTGGTTAGAAAGCATAGAAATGGTCCGGTGGGCGATATTCAGCTTTATTTTGAGCCGTCTCAAACTAAATTTGCTAACTTGGAAACTAATATGGCGACAATACTGCCTGCTGAGTAAATTCTTTCAGGGATTTGTGGATAGCTTTTAACACTATCTGGGGATAGTTTGTTTGGTATTTGTTTGGATATTGTAAAAAATTATATGGTTTAATCTGAAGAATTTTTTTTGATTAGTATTAACAACATTTCTAGTTGTGGATATGATAATATATTCCTTGTGGATATCTTTGGAGTACTTCAAAGGTTTATAAGGAGGGAATACCTGGGTAGGCATCTAGCTTATTTAGGGAAAGTATAAACAAAATGGCGCAATCGGAAGGCACATAATTTAAAATAATATTAGGCCAAATACCGTATTCGCGCTTTTTTGTTATGGGGAATATTGATTATTTATTTGTGGTTTTTGGAATAGTGATATATGGGTTTTTGGTAAAAAGATAGCCCGCCGTGGGGACGGCGGGCGTTTTTGGTTTGTTCTGGAGGTACTTGGGGGTGAGGATGCTGGGATCAGCTATTTATCTTCGTCAGGGAAGAGTCAATAGTAGCTGTTTAGCTTATCGGTTTCAAAAACGACGGGCTTGCCGGGTTCGACAGTGCAGGTACCGTTAACGGAGGTAAAGGGTACCCTATTTATGAAGATCTTTCCGGTAGCGACATAGATTAGCTCTTTTCGGGAGACAATCCCGAAATAATGATTGGCTCCGGGCGAGACTATCCCAACAGATAAGATGCTTTTTTCTTTGCCTTCAGATGCAAAACCCAGACTCTGTGCCTTCGAGTCGAAGTCGTTATGCTTGATTGGTAATTTTTTGCCTTCCTTTACGGATAATAGTAGATATTTTAGGCAAAAACAGAGTCTTTGCCAAGAGTGTCTGTTTTTGCCTGTGTGATGGACTAGAAGACTTGTTTTTCGAGGGCGTCACTTCGGCGACGCTTAGATAGCGGCCTATCTGGGAGGTGATTTCTCGGGGGAGGTGCACGCGATGGTTGCGAGGGGTGAGCTGGAATGTTTGAGTTCCAATTCTCTTATAGGCATCTACTTTGCCATCAACTCTTGGGACGATAGTTTTGTTAATGATATTGCTTCTGATGGCGAAGGCCAGCAATGACTGTGGGATGGGGTGGTTTTCAGGGATGATAATGCGGATGTCTTGAGTTTCGCCGGTGGCGCAGTTGCGAAGAGATCAAGGTCGGTTTATAGTTGGGGTCTTCTTCTTAGGGTTGGATTTTCTTGTAGACTTGGTATAGAGAGAGAATTCTCCAATCCAAGTGTTGCTTCCGGTGCTGAAACAGGTGACGGTAGACACGGTCTTGAGGGTAGCATCAGGATCATTTGGGAAATTGGCGCAGTCTTCGTTGGTCCAGTTGATCTTCTGAGTGATATGGTCGACCGTTTTCAGGTGAATGTAGCCGGTGCGGTAGCGATAGTTGCCGAGCATTACGGCTGCCATTATGAAGGTGTTAGTTCTGGGGCGAGCGTTTCTGGGGTCGGTCTCGCGGAGCTGTTGGTAGAATGTTACCTGATGCGGTTCGGGGTTGGAATCGCTGGATATGACAACAGTGCCAATCGAGATGCAGATGATGGTAGGTGGAGCGGGGTCGATCATTTGGACAACCATTTCGTCGATGATTTGATGGGTTTTGGGGTCCTTTTTGACGAAGATCTGTCTCGCTGTTTTGGGAATGCCAGTAGACATTGTGGTGATTACCTCCAATTTGTTGTGATAGTTTGTAAAGGATCGGGCGGATCAGATTTCGATCCGATCCAACAAAGCAAAAAACCGGCCGCGTGCGCGACCAGTTTCTTTGGATGTTATTGATTAATTATGCATAAGAAACAATTGGCCGCGTGCGGTCATAAAACCAATAACCAAAAAACCAATTGTTTATTGTGTATGTTTGCATAGTGATTTTATGATAACAAATTATGTTTTGTCTGACAATATGTGATTTGGAGCGGTGATATAGAATTGTTTTTTAGAATATTCTGCCCCTGTGTTTTTCCAGGGGCAGCTTTTTTATAGGAAAAGTATAGTATGATGATGGTTAGGATTTCGGCAAATAAGTTAAAGGGTATGATGGATAAATTCTGAGTCCGCCGGCTGATGGCACCTAGATCCTTCGACTGATGTTCGACTCGCGTTGCTTCGCGTAAGAGGAATTATATTGTGTAAATGACGATCAGGATGACAAAAAGGTATGCTCGGGATGGTAAAAAGAAAGTTCGGTGATGTAATCATGGAGACAAGATAGATTTGTTGAAAGAATTAGATGAGATACAGAAAGAGGCGGTGCTTGTAACTGAAGAGCCGGTTTTGATGGATAGCGAACCGTCATGGTCTCCGACAAGAGAAATAGGAGTGAGCTGGGGAACCGGCTCACTCGCATCACTTCATGAAAGTGAGTTTTTGTGCTTAATTACCAAATTAAAATCGATAACATTTAAAAATAATATTCAAATTGGAGTTCAAATTTTGAAAAGATAAAAATTTGATTAATAGAGAGTTAGGGAATAAAATCGCGAATGGTCATGACCAGGGAAAAGATTAGGAAAGAGATAAGCATAGCCAACGTAAATAGTAAGGAGAATTCGGATTTGTGGTAGGGGTTGTTATGAATCGGTACTTTGTGGACAATTTTATTGAAGATCGTTTTGAAGGCTAAAATCATCATTAGTATTAGCGAGATTATTATGGAAGCAAGGGCAAGGATATGAATAGTATAGTTGTCGGTAAAGGAGAAAGATAAAGCGCTAAGCGGAATTACGACGGCTGCTATCTAGATGATCATGGCGCGGAATTTTTTTGTTTTATCTCGATTTCTTGATCGTAAGCTGGCGGGGGAAGTGTTCTATTCTTATTTTTATAGTTAATAATAAGATCGATGATAAATGATATAAAAATTGTGATTATTATGGCTTCGCCAAGAAAGTACATTTGCCTCCTATAATCAGTTTAACGGGCCGATTGTAGGTTGTAAAATGAAATCGATTTATTGTTTTGGCCGTTTCGGCTTTTTTTGTGAGAAATTTTTGGTATGATGATTGAGCAAGAGAAAAATGGGGATGAGAAAGGTATGGTTGAGCCGATGGATTTATTGAAAGAATTAAATGAGATGCAGAAAGAGGCGGTGCTTGCAACTGAAGGGCCGGTTTTGATAATGGCGGGAGCGGGAAGCGGGAAGACAAAATGTTTGACCCATAGAATTGCTTATTTGATTAAAGAGAAAAAAGTTTCGCCGTATGATATTTTGGCGATCACTTTTACAAATAAAGCGGCAGGGGAGATGAAGGAGAGGATGGCCAAGTTGCTAAATCGGGGGAGTTCGGCCAATATTATGCCGTGGATGGGTACGTTTCATTCGGTTTGCGTGAAAATATTGCGGCGAGAAACTCATTTGTTAGGTTACGACTCGAATTTTACTATTTATGACAGCGACGATTCTTTGACCATGGTGAAAGAGGTGATGAAAAAAGAGGGGATTGATACTAAACAGTTTGCGCCACAGGCGGTGCGTTTTTTCATCGGCGGGGCGAAAAATGAAATGATGCGAGCGGCGGATTATGAACGGTATGCGAATGGTTATTTCCAAGAGATCGTGGCGAAGGTTTTTAAGATATATGAATTGGAATTGAAGAAAAATCAGGCGATGGATTTTGACGATTTGATAATGAATACGGTGGAGGTTCTGGATCAGTTTGAAGAGGTGTTGGAGAAATATCAGAATATTTTTAGGTATATTTTGATTGATGAATATCAGGATACGAATGAGGCACAATATAAGCTGACGAAATTATTAGCAGCTAAAAATAAGAATATTTGTGCGGTTGGCGATGATTATCAGGCGATATATGGTTGGCGAGGGGCGAATTTTAAGAACTTGTTGAATTTTGAGAAAGATTATCCGGAAGCGAGGGTGTTTAAGCTGGAGCAAAATTATCGTTCGACTAAAAATATAATCGAGGCGGCCCAGAAAGTAATTGAGAAGAACAGGTTGCGTACCGATAAAGTATTATGGACAGAGAACGTCGAGGGGGCTCCGATCACTATTTATCAAGGGAGAACGGCGGATGATGAAAGCGAGTTTATTATTCGTGAGATTTTGGGCTTGCAGAGGTCGGGTTTGAGTTTGGGTGATTTTGTGATATTGTATCGCACTAATGCACAGTCTCGAGGTTTGGAGGAGACTTTGATGAGGTTTGGAACGCCTTATCGAATCGTGGGAGCGTTGAAATTTTATGATAGAAAGGAAATCAAGGATATTTTGGCTTATTTGAGGATTTTGGTTAACCCGGCTGATGAAGTGAGCTTGAAGAGAGTGATTAATGTGCCGGCGAGGGGAATCGGGCCAAAAACTGTGGAGCAGGTTTTGGCTAAAGGCTATCATTTGTCGGATGATTTGGAAGGATGTCCGAATAAGGTTAAAAAGTTTTTTGAGATGATGAGGAAGATACGGGATGAGGATATCAATTTGACGGCGGACAAATTAATGAGAAAGATTTTGGAGGTATCGGGTTATAAGGCGTTCATTTTGGATGGGACGCCGGAAGGGGAAGCTCGATGGGAAAATTTGGAAGAATTGATGAATGTGGCGAGTCTGGCTGATTCGTTAGAGGAATTTTTGGAGAAGACGGCGCTTATTTCGGATGTCGATAATTATGAGGAAGGAAATGAGGCGATCACTTTGATGACGGTGCATTGTGCTAAAGGTTTGGAGTTCCCGGTTGTGTTTATTTCAGGAATGGAAGAGGGCATTTTCCCTCACAGTAGGGCTTTGATGGACAGTGGCGAATTGGAAGAGGAAAGACGTCTTTGTTATGTGGCTATAACTAGAGCCAAAGAAAGACTCTATATTACCCATGTTTTGATGCGGATTGTTTACGGCGGAATACAGTCGAATTCACCGTCGAGATTTATCAGTGATATTCCGGAATACATGGTGGAGAGGCTTGATTATTGAGGGCTTGGCTCATCTACAGGGAGGGGCTTGACGGACTGTAAGTTCTTGCTAGAATAAGACTTGTAATTTAGAGATTAGCACATGATGTTAAATGATGTGATGAAATGTTTTTTTTAGTTCCTAATAAGGAGTAGATATTAAACGATATTTATTAGGTGTAATAATTATAATAATAAGTTTTGTAGCTGTTTCGAGAACTTTTGGCGATGATGGGGCCAAAGTGGAGATATCGAAAGTTTTGGCAGCTGGCTCTAAAGATGATTCTAATCATCCTTCAGAAAGGTACATTGGCAGAATAAGCGACCGTAGTCTGGCTGAAATATTAGATAATTATGAAATTATTATTTATCCTGAGGATAAGTACGAAATATTCCCCGATCCTTCTATGGGCTTGGGGAGTATTTTGAATATAGCGAGAGCGACAACTGTTAACTTGAATGATGGTGATAGTGAGAAAGTAATTAGGACTTGGAAGGGAACGGTAGGGGATTTGTTGTCTGAGAAAAAGATCAAGTTAGGGGATCAGGATATTGTTGAGCCCGGGAAAGAAGCTAAAATCGCGATGAATATGGATATTAGCATTACAAGAGTAACTGTGAATGATAACAAAGAGATTGTTACGGTGCCATTTAAGACTGTTTCTAAGGACGATCCGAATTTGTTGCAAGGTAAACAAAGGATTGAGGTTGAGGGGGCAAATGGCTCCAAAGAAAAAATCTATCGGATTAGGAAAGAAAATGGGAAGCTGGTTTCGAAAATTTTGGTGAGCGAAAAGGTCTTGAAGGAGCCGGTTGATAAAGTTGTGTTTAAGGGAACAAAGTCGCCGATCAACTATGTGAGCAAGGGTAAATATATGGGTCTAATCAACGCGGCTGGAGCGAAGTATGGGGTGAGTCCGGCAGCTCTTTATTGCTTGATGATTAGGGAGTCGAATGGTAATGCCAGATCGGCAGCGGCGGCGGGTTATAAAGGGCTGTTTCAGTACGGTGATGGGGCTTGGTCTAATTTGAGTTCTAAGGCTGGATATAAGGGAGCGAGTGTTTTTGACCCGGAGGCTCAAATTTACACGACAGCGTGGGCTATTTCTAATGGTCAATCGAGCAGATGGGGTCCGTGGTCTGCTTGTAAGAATAAGTGATATTTTTCTCGATATAAAGATATTTTTATTGGTTTAATAGCTTTGGGAGAAGGAGTTTTGTTTTTAATATAATTTTTATGTTTTTTTATTGATGAATTGTTTTTTAATAAATGATTGTCGATCTTTTTATTTAATTGTTGGTTAGATATTTACGTAGGAGATAAATGTTTTTCTCTGATCTCTCTATTTAGAGATTGTGAATGGAAATTTAAAATTAATTTAATTGTTAGGGCGAATTGTATAGATGAATTTTGAAGTGGGTTTGGGATAATATTATAGAAAATAGCTTTATTAAGATTGGCGAATGGGGATTACGGGATAGTTAGTTGTGTTGTGGGAATTTAGTTGATAAAATTGAACTATAAGGAGGGCTAGCCTTGAAAAGAAGGTTTTTAGCCATGTTGGCTTTGTTTTTTATTATGCCGGCTGTTGGATTGTATGATAATAGCCAAGATTTAGAAATGTTTGAGGCAAGGGCTAAAAATACCAATAGAGTTGTGACAGTTTTGGCGAGCGCAAGAGATGTTAAGTCTAGATTAGGGAGAGACGGTTATTTTGAGAAAAGGGGTCCGTCTAGAAAAGATGTTTATTTTGCTAATGGCAAGGCTAGGAAACCCGTTGATATGCTTGAAGAAGAACGAATAATCGTTTTTCCTGAGGATCATGTTGAATTTTTCCCGGATCCGAAATTTGGACTTGGCAGTCAAATCACTGTCAGCCGGGCAGCGCAAGTTGTTCTTGTTGATAATGGCCAGTCTGTAACTTATAGGACTTGGGGAAATAGAGTGAAAGATCTTTTGCGGGAAAAAGAGATTGAAATTACTGATTTTGACAAGGTAATGCCTGGTCTTGAGAAAAAAATTGAGGACGGTATGACGATTGAAATTGCCAGAGCGGAAGATGGTTTGCAGGTAGAGCATTATTATTTGCCTTTGAATGTTGTGGTGAAAGACGATCCATGGCTTCCGTCAGGCAGAGTGGTGATTAAACAACCGGGAGAACGAGGTGAAAGAAAAATCACTTGGAGAGTTGTTAAGATTGACGGCGGCGAATTGAAGCGAGAATTAGTGGAAGACAAGATGATTGGCGGTAAAGACAGAATTGTGCTGAATGGGATCAAACCGGTGACATTTCAGGGGCCTTATAGAGATTGGATAAATGAAGCGGCGGCAAAGTATAGGGTGGATGCGGGGCAGATGTATAGAGTTATGATGTGTGAATCAGCCGGCAACCCTTATGCTATGAGTACTCATGGTAAATATAAGGGTTTGTTCCAGTATGACAATAGGACATGGTCGGTGTCTGGTTGGGGTGATCATGATATTTTTGATCCGTATGCACAGATCAATGCGGCGGCAAAGGCTTGGGATAGTAGATATACGAAATGGCCAGTGACGAGTAGGCTTTGTGGAGATCTGGGGAAATAAAGAGTGGAAGGTGGGATGTGTTCCGTCGAAGATATATCTATTTGGAGAGCGTTTCATTTCCTTATTGTGCGCTTTAGAGCCTCCCCGCCAATCGGTGGAGTGATCTTCAGTATTACATCAAGAGCGTTACATTTCGCTTAACTCTCCTCATAGACATATCTTTGTCTATCTGGAGGTAAAGTAGGTCTGCACGACAGTTTTCAAGAGTGTATCACTCACATTTTAGGGGAACGAATAAAAATGATTGATTTTACTGATCGTGAAACGTTGATAAAAATTTTAAATGAATATGGGTTGAGGCTACAGAAAAAATTGGGGCAGCATTTTTTGATAAATAGATTTGATCTTGAGAAGATAGTTGAAGAAGGTAAATTAAACAAACAAGATACGGTCTTGGAAATCGGAACGGGCGTAGGAGTGTTAACGCAAGAATTGTGTGAAAGAGCGGGCAAAGTGATTGCGTATGAGATAGATGAGAAAACAGTGAAAGTTGTTAGAGAGAAAGTTTTGCCGCGATATGGAAACTTGGAATTAATAGAAGGCGATTTTTTGAAGTTGAAAATTGAGGTTGAGTGTCCGTTTAAAGTGGTGGCGAATTTGCCTTATCAAATCACTACTCCGGTTATGAGGCGTTTTTTTGAATACGGATTGTTGCCGGAGAAAATTGTTGTTTTGATTCAGAAAGAAGTGGCGGATAAATTGGCGGCTAAACCTGGGAATGCGGACAGGGGATGGCTGACGGTTTTAATACAAGCGATGGGCGAGGTAGAGATCGTCTATAATGTTCCCAGAAATAGTTTTTTGCCTCCTCCTGAGGTAGAGAGCGCAGTTTTGATAGTTAGAAATACTCATGAACTTGATATTGATAAAAAAGCTTTTTTGAGGTGTGTTAGGGCGGGGTTTTCTTCTAAGCGGAGGAAACTGGCTAATTCTTTGGCGGGAGGATTGGGGATAGATTTGGATCTGGCTAGGGGATCGATCGAAAAAGCGGGAATTGATGAGAATTTACGGGCGGAGGATTTGGAGACAGAAGATTGGAAGAAGCTGACGGGGACTTTTAATTAATATTTTTAATTAAAAAGAGGAGGAATGAAGAAAAATTTGAGAGTGCTTAGCTTGATCGTTATTTTTGCAAGCTTTGCAGTGAAATTGGTGCGTACGCAGATTTGTTGATGTTTAGTTATGCCGGACGATCCGATATTCACGCAGTCGATATATAGTGATTATAACTTGATTTTTCCCTGCGCTCTTGGCGCAGGGTACCTTGAAAGGAAAGTTTGAAAACCATTCGGTTTTCAAATATATTATAAGTGCATGACACTGAAGCGAGGTCACCACTGCGTATATGATACACATTATCACCTTGTCT
>CAYZYR010000011.1:0-34986 GCA_964482785.1 uncultured Candidatus Saccharibacteria bacterium
CTCCTGATATTGTGCTTTTTCCTATCTTTCCTTCCATTTCGGTAATACCTCCTCATCATGGGTTGTGATGTACTGTGCGATAAACAATCTCTATTGGAATAGAATATTGCCTATCAACAACGAAGTATTATAACTTTAGATTGGGGGCTTGTCAAGCGACCGGGCTTTTGTCTTTGAGGGAGCGGGATGAGATCCCTCCGGTAGATAAAAGTTCTTTTAGGAGTTCCTCGGTAATTTTTCGATCCGACCACGGTATATGCTTGTCGCCTATGGTCATTGACTCTTCAGCGCCTTTGCCAGTAATAACGACGACATCGCCTGAGGAGGCTAGGGAAAGAGCGTGCTTAATAGCTTCTTTACGGTCGAGAATACGCCACCACCAATCGCCCTCGCCATTGGTTTTGGTTTTGAAAATTTTGAATTGAGTTTTTTTGTAGCGGGTTTTTGGTTTTCTGATACGGAGAAGGCCAGAAATTATTTGATCAATGATGGATTCGGCATCTTCGGTGTGAGGATCTTCATTGGTAATAATGACATAGTGACAATAGGTAGCGGCGATTTCTCCTAGGATTGGTCTTTTGATTTTGTCGCGATCTCCTGCTGAGCCTAAAACGCCGATTAATTTGCCTTTGGCGCCTTTTTTAATGGTTTCATAGACATTTTTAAGAGCGCCGGGCGTGTGAGCGAAATCGACGAGGACGGTAAAATTTTGCCCAAGGTTGACGGGTTCCATTCTGCCGGAGACACCTTTGACTTTATTTAGGCCTTTTTTAATTTTTTCGAAAGGAATTTTTTGACTGCGAGCGAAAGCGATGGCGGCGAGAGAGTTGTAAATATTAAATTTGCCAGGTATGTTCAAATCTATAATGAGCTGACCATCGTCATGGACAAGAGTGAAAGTTGTGCTATCAGAACTGTAGAGTATTTTTCTAGCGGTGAAATCTGCTTTATGGTCGATGGCGTAAGTATATTGGTGCTTGGATTCCCAGCGGAGAAAGTGATGAGCCGAAGGGTCATCGACATTTACAATTGAAACAGGAGGAGTTTGGGAAAAAAGTTTTTCTTTAACGGAGCGATATTTTTTAAAAGTTTTGAAATAATCGAGATGATCGTGAGTGACATTAGTTAAAATGGCGGCTTCAAAAGGAATGCCCCAAACCCGATATTGAGAAATGGCGTGGGCTGAAACCTCGAGAATTACGTATTGGCAACCGGCAGAGACCATTTGGGAGAGG
The DNA here is from genome assembly GCA_964482785.1 of uncultured Candidatus Saccharibacteria bacterium. Taxonomy (GTDB): domain Bacteria; phylum Patescibacteriota; class UBA1384; order VFKW01; family VFKW01; genus CAYZYR01. The sequence continues at coordinate 1,236 of CAYZYR010000011.1, forward strand.
AGCTTTTGGAGCTCGTAAGGATCGGCGGTTGTCATATTGGTGTTATTTTTTATTATTTTATTATCAATTTGGAAATCGATAGTGGTAGCCATACCGACTTTATAGCCGGCCTGTTGGAGAATGGAGCTGATGAGGTGGCAGGTGGTGGTTTTGCCATCGGTGCCGGTGACACCGATAACTTTGAGGCGGGAGCCGGGATATTTATAAAATGAAGCGGCTATTTTGGCGCGTTTTTTGTGATATTTTAAAAGCCATCCCTCGGGAAGAATTTGTTTTATTAGTCTTTTAAATTGGGACATGTCCAACCTATGAATTACCCTATGACCTTTCGTCGGCGATATTTTTCAGCCAGACAAAATATTGTATACCAGAAAGGTTTAAAAATCAAATCGTGTGAACCAAGAAGGTGAATATACTGACCGCCAAACTGTTCTTTGAAGCGGGTAAAGCCGGCGTAAGGGTGGTTGGACTGGTCGGGAGGGGCGGCTCCGAGCATATCGTAAGTGCGGCAGTGACGTCTTTTGGCTTCTTCGATGACAGCCCAGTGAGCGAGATAGGGAGCCATAACTTCTTTATGCTTGGTGGATGATCCGCCGTAGAGATAACTGGCGACACCATCATAAAAAGAGATGATGAGGGTGGCTATTGGTTCGTTTTGGTAGTAAGCGATAAATAGAGCGCCAGCGTCGTTTTTTAGAAGAAGGTCTAAGATGGAGGAGAAATATTGCTTGGAGCGAACGCTGAAATTTTTTCTGTTTCCAGTGACAGAAAAGAGTTCGTAGGCGACGTCCATTTGAGTAGCGGCCTTTTTTGGATCGGTGAATATTTTAACAGTGACTTGGTGGCGACGGGCGATTTTTAGGTTGTAGCGGCCTTTTTGTTTCATTTGGGTGAGAATATCTTCTTCGGACTGGGAAATATCAATAATTCGGCGATGTTCTGGCTGGATGAATTCGAATGATTTTATGTATTTATTTTCTTTTAATAATTGTTTAAGTGGTTCGTTTTTAGCTGATTCTAAAAGTTCAAGACGGGTGAAAATGATGTTGTGTTTTTGGGCGATTTGTTTGATATGTTTATTGAATATGGGAAGCCATTTTTGATAATCTTTGTCCGAAACCTCAGGGACGTAGGCTATTTTGTAATTGAAAATAAGGGGTCTGATCAGAACAGAAGTATCTTCGATATTTTCGTTGATCCAGCCAGATTGAGATTTGAAATTAGCCCAAATCGAGCTTTGTAGTAAACTTTTTGACATAAGGGTATTATAGCTTAGTTTGGGGGATTTTGGCAATTTTTTAAAAGGGACTTTTGTAAGAGAGATCTTATGTTTTTATATAATGGGCAGCGCAGACTTCATTCCCCTATCTTCTACAACTTAAAAATCATAACACTGCTTTTAATAAGCAAAAAGAAAGTGCGGGCTAGAAATTTAACCTGTTTTAGAGTATAATACGACTATGGAAAAGAAGATATTGGCAATTGAATCATCTTGTGACGAAACGGCGGCGGCGGTAGTCGCCGCAACAGACAACAGGCAACAAATGGACAACAGCACGAGGTTTGACTCCCCTATACGCTACAATAGAGGACTGGAAATTTTGTCGAATGTGGTGGCGAGTCAAATTGATTTACATAAAAAATATGGCGGAGTTTACCCGGAATTGGCGTCGCGAGCTCACGCGGAAAATATTTTACCGGTTATTGATGAGGCATTGGAATTGGCCGGGTGCGATAAAAACCTGGGCGACATTGAGGCGATCGCGGTGACTTATGGACCAGGGTTAGTGGGATCTCTGGTGGCGGGATTGGCGGCGGCGAAAACTTTGGCTTATGTATTTAAGAAACCGATTTTGCCGATCAATCACTGGGAAGGACATCTTTATTCGGTATGGTTCGGGCAAAAACAGCCGCAATTTCCGGCTTTATTTTTGACTGTTTCGGGAGGACATACAAATCTGATTTTAATGAAAGATCATGGTAAGTACGAAGTTTTGGGTTCGACAGTGGATGATGCGGCAGGAGAGGCTTTTGACAAGGTAGCGCGACTTTTAGGACTGGGGTATCCGGGCGGGCCGGCTATTTCAAGAGAAGCGGAAAAATACAACAAAGATCTAGCTCGAGATTTTAAATTACCCAGGCCGATGATTGATAGCGGTGATTTTAAGTTTTCATTTTCAGGTTTAAAAACGGCGGTTTTATACAAAATTAAAGAGATTGGCGAATTAACAGAGAAAGATAAGACTTTTTTAGCGTGGGAATTTCAGGAAGCGGCGACCGACACATTAATCGCTAAAATAAAGAAGGCGGCAGAAAAATACCAGCCGAAGTCGCTGTGTTTGACAGGCGGAGTGGCAGCAAATAAAGTTTTGCGGGAGAAATTTGCGGGACTTGGCGAGGTTTTTGGAGATATGAAAATTTTTATACCTGAGTTAAATTTGACGACAGACAATGCGGCGATGATTGGGGCGGCAGGATATTTTAATTTACTTTCAGGTAAGAGAGAAAAATGGTATGATGTGGGGGTAAACGCAGGAGCAAATTTATACGAGGTATAAGATGAAAAGAGAGTTAGAAAAAACTTATAGTCCAAATGAAGTAGAAGAGAAAATTTATGAGAAATGGGAAAAGGGTGAATATTTTAAGTCGGAGATCAATCCTGAAGGCGAGCCTTTTTGTGTGATTATGCCGCCGCCGAATGCAAATGGTTCACTTCATCTCGGCCATGCAGTTTTTGTGACATTGGAAGACATTATGGCAAGATTTGCTAGAATGAATGGTTATAAGACGCTGTGGTTGCCGGGAGCGGATCATGCGGGATTTGAAACGCAAGTGGTTTTTGAAAAGAAGTTGGGGAAAGAAGGGAAAAGTCGGTTTCAGATTGGAAGAGACGAATTATATAAAATGATGTGGGATTTTACCCAGCAGAATAAGTCGGTGATGGAGGGACAGCTGCGAAAATTGGGGGCGAGTTGCGATTGGAATAGGGCAAAATTTACCCTAGATGAGGATATAAAAAGATTAGTTTATAAAACTTTTAAAAAACTGTATGAGGATGGGCTGGTGTATCGGGCGGGCAGATTAGTAAACTGGTGTCCGAAACATCAGACTTCTCTTTCGGATTTGGAAGTTAAATTTGATGAAAGAAATGATTTTATCTATGAGATAGCTTATGGTTCGATCACTGTGGCAACAACGCGGCCGGAGACAATGTTTGGGGATACGGCGGTGGCGGTTCATCCGGAAGATGATCGCTATAAAGATATGATTGGGAAATTGGTTCCCTTACCATTGACTGATCGAGAGATACCGGTGATTGCCGACGAGGCGGTGGATAGAGAGTTTGGAACGGGAGCGGTGAAGATTACACCGGCTCACGACTCTCTTGATTTTGAAATAGGTAAAAGGCATGAGTTGGAATTAATTCAGGTAATCGATGAGAGAGCGAAAATGAGGCTGGGCGAAGAGACGAAGATCGATAAAGAAGTGAAAGAGAAAATTGAAGGGTTGAAGGTGAAGGAAGCTCGGGAAATTACAGTTGAGCTTTTGAAAGAAGCCGGGGTATTGGGAGAAGTAAAGGCTTATGGGCATAGTGTTGGCACTTGCTACAAATGTGGGAATGTTATCGAGCCGTTACCAAAAGAACAGTGGTTTGTGGCGATGAATAAAAAAGGTGAGAAGAGTGGAAAGATATTGGCAAAAGACGCATTGGAGGCTATTCGAGGAGAGAAAATAAAGTTTGTTCCGGATAGATTTGAAAAAATCATTACTTATTGGCTGGAAAATATCAGGGATTGGAATATCTCAAGACAAATCGTATGGGGAATTCAAATTCCGGTTTGGTATTGCCAAGATTGCGGAGAACTGATGGTGGAGGAAGAGGAGCCGAAGAAATGTGCAAAATGTCAAAGCGGTAATTTGAAACGCGATCCTGATGTTTTTGATACTTGGTTTTCGTCAGGACAGTGGCCGGTTATAACTTTGCAAAGCTTGGATATTAAAAATGGAACGAAGGATTTTGAAACTTTTTATCCGACGAGTGTGATGGAGACGGCGGCTGATATTTTATTTTTCTGGGTAGCGAGAATGATCATGTTTGGGCTTTATTTGACTGACGAAGTGCCATTTAGAGATGTTTATTTGCATGGTTTGGTGCGAGATAAGGATAGGCAAAAAATGAGCAAGTCAAAGGGAAATGTAATCGATCCACTCGGAGTGGCGACTGATTATGGTACAGATGCGGTACGAATGGCTTTGGTTTTTGGGACGGGAGCGGGAAACGACACAGTTGTTTCTGAGGATAAAATAAGAGGAATGAGAAATTTCGCTAATAAACTTTGGAATATATCTCGTTTTATATTTATGAATTTAGAAGATAGAGAATATAAGACAGATATAAATAAGCCCGAGACGAAAAGCGAGGCAGATAAGATAATTTTGAAGGAATTAGATCAATTAATAAATGAGGCCGATGGGCACTATAAAAATTATCGATTTTCCCAGGCGGGCGAAGTGCTATATGAGTTTATCTGGCATAAATTTGCTGATGTTTATCTGGAGAAATCGAAGGAACAGATACTAGATGAGGAATTTAGAAAAAATACTCAAGATGTGCTAATATATGTGCTGTCGAGGTGTTTAATTTTGTTGCATCCGATCATGCCTTATGTAACTGAAGAGATATATGGAAATATTTTTCCAGATGAAGGTATGTTAATAACGGCTAGATGGCCGAAATAAAGTCTAAAATGATATAGTAATATAGTAAGAGGAATTTGTGAAAATACGTGTTTTATATCTTGTAGTAGGATTGGCTGTGATCATAGGCGCGGTATTTGGTAATATTTGGTGTAAAAATATCGCGGCCGGAGCGGAAAGACAATCAAAAATAGCGGCAGCACGAGATCTGGAAAATTTTAGAAAAAGCGTGTTGAAGATCGATAGCGCCGAGTATGCCACCCAAAGGGGTTTGAAATTTTTGAGAAATGGAAAGACTCAGGAAGCTTGTGCACTTTTGGATCGGGCGACTAAACTTGATGAAAAGTATAGAGATTCTCATTTCTACTTAGGTTACGCCTATCTGAAAGACATAGAAAAGAGAAAAGATGAGTTAAATCAGAAGGAAATGTGCGAGTTACTGGCTGCGGCTAAGATATCACTGGGGAAAGCTCAGAAGATTGATCCGCTCTATCCGATGACGAGCAAGCTTTTGGGATTGATTGCTGAAATGGAAAATAATGACAATGGAAAACGGCTGTGGTATGCTAGATTTAATGAAGTAAGTACCGTATCTGTTTTGAAATAGCGCTAATTTGGCCTCTTGGGAGGGGATGTGGAGAAAAAATTTGCTAAATTTGTAATCGGGTTTTTTGTTTTCGGCCTGGTTTTTTTTGGTCTGGCTGAGAGTTTTTTGAATGGCAGGTTGGGGGTTGATGGTACTAACACAGCGGAGGCGGCGAGCGGGTGTAAACCAGCACTTACTGTAGTTGCGACATCAGTTGGATCTGGAAACGATTGGTACGACGAAATGGATGATAAAGGCAAGGCGGGATTGTTTATTAATTGGGGTAGGCCAGCATTGACTTCGTGTGCTAAAAAAACAGATAAAGGTATTACGTTTGATCCTAGTCTACCTGAGGTGAAAAACTATGAAACTTTTGACGATAGAGCAGGGTTCCAAATATTTATATATAAAGATGGAAAAGAAATTGATAGAGTTTATAAAGACTTTCTAGGAGAAGCTTCTACATACGTTTCAAAAGTTAAAGAGATCGCTTGGAGTACTCCTAAACAGAAAAACACATATAAAGCCAGAGTTATACTGAGATGGTTTGAGGGTAATGCCAACTACAGTTCAGAGAATTTTGTTTCAATCGGCGGGAATGAGGTTGATTTTACCATGCCGGTGGATCCGCCGTCATATAAGACTGAAGCTGTAAATGGCTGTTCGGTACAGAATTTAGAGGCTAAACCTTATGCTGATGGTAAAGATAACTGGTATTATTTTATCTGGGATGCTCCTGATAAAAAAAGCTGCGGAGAACAATTCGACAAATCAATGACCTTGTTTATTACAAAACCAAATAAAGAGACTGAATTAAAATCTGAGGTCCAAAAGGGAAGTGGCGTATGGGTAGAAAAAAACCCCCAAAAAGGTACTTATATATTTACAACGAAATCTTATTATGGAGAAGTGTTAGGAACTGCGACGGTACCTGTTAAAGGGATGGTAGTAGATGAGAAAAGCGGGGTAGCTGTAGATTCAAAAGGCAATGTGATTAAAAATCCAGCAGCACTCAAAGAAACACTAGAAACAAGCACTAAAGAGCCTGGGAGTGAAGGGCCAAATGGAGAGTGTGAAGCTCCAGGACTTTGGGATAGGCTGGCTAAACCTATAGCATCTGCTTTGCAATATACTCAATGCATAATCTTACTGGGGTTACATCAGGGAATTTTAAAAATCGGGGAATGGATTGGCGGCGTGTTGAGTATTTCTTATAACTATTTGGATAGAACATATTACTCTTTTTGGGAAATACAAAACGCTCATGCATCGCTTTCATCTCAACTTAACCCAGATGAAACTGTTGGTGACCATGGAAACAAACCAATGTATATTTTTAAGATTTGGGAAAATCTCCGGACATTTATAGATGTTTTTATAGTTTTTGTTTTGATATTTGTGGCTCTAGCGAATATTTTCCATATAAGTATTGACAAGTATGCGGTTAAAAAGGCTTTGCCCGGACTGGTGCTTGGTGTGATCTTAGCTAATTTTAGCGGATTTATATGTAGGATGATTTTAGATGCTGCCAACATAGTGATACATTGGGTAACTTTTGGAGGAGAGGTTGGTGAATTGCTTTGGAAAGCGCTAAGTGCCTTAGGTTTTACGAAGATGGTAGGAGCTATTGGAGGTATTGGATTTTTAGCGGCGGTGGGATTTGTTGGCTTTGCTAGCACTATAGCTCTATGGGTATTTATAATAGCCGCTGTTTTTTTCCTTGTTATTTTGGTAGCCGTTTTTATTATCTGGGTTATGCTGGCTATAAGAGTTGTTATTATATATGTTTTATATGCTATTTCACCAATAGCCTTCCTTTCACTTGGCTCGCCAATGACGAGCGGGGCTTTTAAGCGATGGTGGGCTGAACTAACTAACTGGGCTTTTATGCCGGTGACAATGTTTTTTTTGCTTAATTTGGCAGGACAACTGGATAATAGCACACCAGAATCTTTGAGTTTATTAATAAATAATCATAATATTATGATCGGTGATGTGGGCTCAATAATGGATAATATTATACGTCCAGTTTTAATAATCGGATTGCTATACGGGGCTTGGATAATTCCGCTTAAGGCAAAGGGGTTCTTTGGAGGAGTAGCGGGATTTGCGGCCGGACAGATGCTGGCGCCGGGGAATGCAGCAAGAAGCTTTATTAAGAAAGAAGGGAAAGATTGGGCTGGTATCGGGGCTGATAAAGTTAAATCTAAAGTACCTTTTTTACTTAGAGGAGCGGCAATAAAAGAAAAGGCGAGAAATCAAGTTGACTCAGATTTAAGATTGACAAAAGCAGGGGCAATGGGACAGGATGAGTTATTTAAAGAAGAGAACAGACAAAGAAACTCACACAAAAAAGATCTTGATGAAGCAGGAGTAATGGATCCTGTAGCACTGGCAGATTCTTTAGAGAAAGCACAAAATAAACTCCAAGTCGAGGCGGTTATGCAGCAAGCATTAGAACAAAAAAGCTTAAAAGAGTTTATAGAAGAAGTATCTAATAGAAATAATCCTCAGTCGTTAAAGAAATTGGGGGTTGAAAATAAAGAGGTGCTTGAAGAGATGGCGCAGAAATTTGGCGGTACAGAGACCGACGCATCTGGGAATACTAGAACAATTCACGAAGAACGGGAAGCGATACAAGAGATGGCGGCAAGGATCCATGGTACCACAAGAGATGCTGTTATAACCGACCGAACAAAGGGTAATGAATTAGCGGCCAGCCGGTTTGCAAATTCTCTCGGCTCGTTGGCTAAGAAGACTGGACAATATGGACTTTTCAGGGCGACTACAGCACCAGGAGAATTCAAAAGCCAAGGAGATCTATCAAAGAGCGCGATTGAAAACATGCGAAAAACCAACGATGCTGAACAATTTGTGGGGTCATTGGATGCCGATTGGATTGAAATAGATAAAGATGCGATATTCCATGATGACAACGCTGATGATATTTTAACTGTTATGAAGACTCGGCCTGGGAAAATGAAACCAAGTGCAAAGAAAAAAATTGCAGATTTATACAGAAGTGGTAATTTACCCTCAGGAAGATTCAGGGATGCTTTAGATCATGCTAGAGACGTAGCTAGCGAACACACCACTATCCAAAGACAAATAGAATCACACGATAATGAAATATCAAACTTTCAAAGGCAAATAGAGGAAGCTAACACTGCTATAGCAGAGGCCGAAAAAAATATGGGGGCTGGGTTTAGAATGGATGTATCTGTCAGCGACGAGATTAAAAGGAAGAAAGAAGAGATTGAGAGGATTAATAGACAAATTGAACAAAAGCAAATTGATAAAACTGCAGATATCGCAAGATTGAATGAAAAGACTGAAGAAGTAAAAGAAACTGAACATTTAAGATCTATGGGGATAGTATGAGTAATATTAAGACTTTTAGGAGCTCCGGCTATGATTGTTATAATTTTATTGATGATATTGTAGTTGAAAATGGATTGAGTGATGAAGCATATAAATATGTAAAACTTGTATTTGATTATGTCGATAGTGATTATGTTTCGGAAACAGAGGAATTCGGGCTCTTGGTAAATTCTGAATCTGTTTATAAATGCTTATTCTATCTAAGTTCGAAAGAAATTAATTTAATGAATAACTTAGAAATAATTCAATTTTTAAGTAAAATTTTAGTGGAACAAAATCAAATTGACGGCATAATAACTTTAACTGATAAACAGATAGATAAGGTTAGAGAGGCTGGTTTTGATTTGACTTATATGAATGAATATGACTTGGTAATTTTGCGGAGCCAAATGAAAGAAATTAGCCAAGCATTTGAGAATTTAATGAAGTTAACCAAAAACTCAGATTACAAAATTATTTATGATTATATAACATGTCTTAAGTTAGATAATGGGGAGATGGCGATTACAAATAGGCAGTTTCTTACGGCCGAGATTGCTAAAATAGATAAATTGGAACGGGTTATGGTATTCGCTAAAAATAAAAAGATTAACGAATTACCCAACGCTAAAGCTGATTTAAAAAATATCTATATTCTTCCTCCTGGATATCTTAAAGGACTACCAACAGGAATAACAATAGATTTTATATTAAAAATGCTAAACAGATCTAAGACTGTGGCATCATATTATCTGACAAAACTTTCCTAGTTTAAGATCTGGTGGGTTAATAGTTTTATTTCCATTGATAAAATGGGTGTTTTTTGGTATATTTGTTTGTCCTTGAAAATCAAGGATCGCACACTACACCTTAGAGACAATTTAGAATAGAGGTAATTCTGATGGAGGAGGCATTCGGATGAGGTTGGCTGGATTGATCGTTGTTTTTGTAATCGTCGCCACCTGGATGGTATTGACGGTGAACGAAGTTGCTGGCCAGCCAGTTAGGTTGGCGAACGGGCTGGCGGACCGTTCACGGTCTTCAGTTGAGAGCGGAACAACTGCTATAAAGGAAACGCCCAAAATAACTGAGGGTGGTAATGTAGTTATTTACTCACCTGCGGTCAATGTTGTTAGAGAGGGGTTTAATCCGTTATGGATAATAGCAGGACTGTTGGCAGGAACTCTGGTCGTTGGAATCTTGTATGGTATAAAGATCTACGATCGATTGGACGATGCTGCCGCGAATTCTGCGGTGTTGGCAAAAGCTATCATCTATGATCAGAGCAACGAAGCTTTCTTGAGGCTGGGAGGGATTGAAGAAGCAGCCGTCTCTTTGCGCGAAGTGTCAGATCGCCTTCGGGATATTACGGCTGGGGCTACAATCGACAATTCCATCATCGGAAAGTTTGATGAGATGATCGAATCCTTCAATAGGATGGCGGAGAAACTGGAGGGCGAATTGACACTCAACCAGCAACAGCCTCTTACTTCAACACCACCGTCAGGGAGTAGGCGAAAATCCAAAGGAGGAGGTGATGCTGGCACAAGCCAGCCTCCCCATTGATATGGATGATGAAGACCTGTTAACAGATGAAGAAGATGAGGAATAGGTGCGTTCTCTAAAGGCGCGGCTTCTAAACCGCGCCTCTTTATTGAATGTATTTCTTATATAAAGAACCGTAATGATATATAAGGAGAATTCTTCGCTATACTAACTTATTATACTTGCCTTGTAAGAAGAATTTTATGGTGTAGAGGACGCTCAAATAATGAGCGAAGATAATAAAGAAAGAATGATTGAGGTGATTTAACCTTATTTTTTGTAGATTAAGAGCATTGATTTTAATAGATCGATATGCTATCTTCTAACCAAGAACTACCAACAACTACGGTTGCTGGTTTTAATTCTGGCGATAATAGGCCATCATGGCAAGCCATAAAGAGGCAAAATGGAAGTTCCACTTGCGGCTGAAAAAATTGGTAATATTGGCGACTTCGGCGTAACCAACTCTCTTCTGATGATGTGGTTAGCTATTTCTACCTTGCTAATAATAGCTATTGTCGGGACTAGCAAAATAAATAAAATTCCTGGAAGACTGCAAAATATTTTGGAGATCGTGATTGAGGCGGCGGATAAAATGATGAGAGATATTGCAGGTAAAAGAAGCCGGATTTTTCTGCCTTTAGTTTTAACTTTTTTCTTGTTAATATTGACGACGAACTGGTTGGGGCTTTTGCCGGGAGTGGCGGCGATTGGATTTTGGGAAATGCATGATGGACACAAGGTTTTTGTTCCCTTATTTAGACCGGGGAATAGTGATTTGAATATTACGCTGGGACTTGGGTTGATATCAGTTTTTACGACGCAATATTTTGGATTGAAATTTAAAGGATTGCTTGGATACTTCAAACATTATTTTCACAACCCGTTAACTGGTGGGATTGTTTTTGTGGCGGCTGGGGTTGCGATCGGGGCTTTTGTGGGGATTTTGGAGTTGGTAAGCGAATTTGTGAAAATTGTTTCTTTGTCTTTTAGGTTGTTTGGAAATATTTTTGCAGGAGAGGCGGTTTTGATGACAGTTTCGGGGATATCGAAATATTTGGCGCCAGTGCCATTTATGATGTTGGAGACGTTGGTGGGGGTGGTGCAGGCAGCGGTTTTTGCTTTGTTGACTTTGGTTTTTATCAGTATTATTACAGCGGAACCGCATAGCGAAGGACAGGCACATTAAAATTAACTTGTTGGGTTTCGAATGTTGGATTATATTTGCTTCAGAGATGACGATGGAGAGGATGGGGATGACGATAAAGGGATCCTTTACTACTTCGTTCAGGATGAGAGAGGAGCGGGTCAGGGTGACAGATAAAATGACAGAGTCGAAAGAGGATGAGAGGGAGGACAAGAAAGGAAAGTTCAGAAACGATCGGAAAGATACAGATTAAGATTAAGTTAAAGGTAATAAGTAAATAATTATAAATAAATTGCAAGGCAATCTTGCTGTGGGAGGTTTTATGGAGATCATATTAGCAAAAGGAGCGGTAATTGCGATCGGAGGGATTGCTCCAGCTATCGCAATCGGGCTGATCGGGACAAAGGCAATGGAATCAATCGGACGCAATCCGGAAGCGGCGGGCAAAGTGCTGGTACCAATGCTTTTGGGAATGGCTTTTGCGGAGGCAATCGCGATTTATGCTTTGGTTTTGGCGTTTATGGGGTAATTTTCTTTTAGAGGATAGGGTGATGACTTAATAATAAGTTACCCTATTCTCTAAAATCTTAGCCCCCGACACGGTTTTTACAGAGGCAAAGAAAATTTCTTCACTTTCTTAAAATTCAAAACTAGCGATGTTTCGAACAATGAATTTTATGGAGTATCAAGTAATTTTCTTCTTCCTGTAGGAAATTAAAAAGGAAAAGTATGAATGAAATAGTGAAAGAATTTGGAATTCAGTGGCCGCTACTTGTGGCTTCGATTGTAAATTTTGTAATTCTTTTATTTTTGATGAAAAAATTTCTCTATAAGCCGGTTTTGAAGATATTGGATGAAAGAAAAGAAATGATTGAAAAAAGTGTGAAAACAGCGGAGCAAATTGAGAAAGATAAAGAGAAGACAGAGGAAAGGATCAAAGTAAGCCTGAGATTGGCAAATGACGAGGCGATGAAAGTGATTGCCCGTTCGCACGCCTCGGCGGAGAAAGCGAAGGATGTAATCATCAAAGAGGCTGAGATAAAGGCGGGCGAAATCGTGGAACAGGCGAAGGAAGAGATAAAACGTGAAAGGGAAAGGGCATCAGCCGAGCTTAAAGCAGAGAGCGCGAATTTGATCTCGGAAGCTCTCAAAAAAATTATTATTGAGAGAAAAGATGATATTGATGACGAACGATTAATTAAAGAGGTGGCGGAGAAAATTGGTGGATAAGAGTAAAATAATAGCGCAAAACTTATTTGGACTGGGAGTTTTGGATAAAGAGCAAACCCTGCCTGATTTGAAATTATTGTCGCGGGTTTTGAAGGGCGGTCTTGGGAAAATATTAAAAAATCCCTTAATTACAAAAAGTAAGAAAAAAGCGATCGTTAGTAAAATTTTTTTAAACTTGGTAGATGACGGCAGTTTATTGTCTTTTGAATATTTAATTGAAGAGGATCAGTGGCAAAATATTGATTTAATTGTAAAAAAATATGGCGATCTTTTGAAGAACAAGGGGAATTTGAGGTTGGCGACGATTGAAACAGCAACGCCACTTCGACCGGAGTTAAGAGAAGAATTAACAAAAGCTTTAGAAAATAAATTAAAAACTAAGATTACTATAGAAGAAAAAATGAGGCCGGAGATTTTGGGCGGAGCAAGGATTGTGGTGGATGATATGGTTTTTGATAATTCGATATTGGGACAGATTGAGGAATTGAAAAATAAATTAGTGGGATAGGAGAGATTTATGCTAAAGGATAGTGTAATAGAAGAATTAAAGAGAAAGATAGATAATTTTTCAAGGGCATTGAAAATGGAGAGAATGGGGACAGTGACGGAAGTTGGAGATGGTATCGTCAGAATTTACGGGTTGGAAGATGCTTTGATGAGCGAATTGTTGATATTTGAGGTTCAAGGAGCGGAAATTATTTATGGAATGGTGATGAACTTAGAGGAAGATAATGTGGGGGCGATTATTCTGGGTGATGACAGTAAAATACGAAGTGGAGACGCGGTGAAAGCAACCGGACGGGTGATGCAAGTTCCAGTTGGTCAAAAAATGATGGGCAGGGTGGTGGATGCTTTGGGTCAAGCAATTGATGGGAAAGGAAAGATCGAGAGTGAAGAATTTTATCCGGTTGAGAAAGTGGCTCCGGGAGTTATTACTCGGCAGTCGGTAAATACTCCTTTGCAGACTGGGATAAAAGCGGTTGACGCAATGATCCCGATCGGAAGAGGACAAAGAGAGTTGATTATCGGGGACCGTGGAACAGGAAAAACAGCGATTACGATTGATGCTATTTTAAATCAAAAAGAGACGGGGGTGATTTGTGTTTATGTGGCGATTGGACAAAAAGAATCTAAAGTGGCGAGAATTGTGGCTGAGTTGAATGAAGCGGGAGCAATGGCTTACACGACGGTAGTAGTAGCGGGTTCTTCGGCACCGGCTCCTCTACAATTTTTGGCGCCGTATGCGGGATGCGCTATTGGTGAATATTTTATGGATCAAGGCAAAGATGTTTTGATTATATATGATGATTTGTCGAAACACGCCTGGGCTTATCGCCAGGTGTCTTTGCTGCTTAGAAGGCCGCCGGGGAGAGAGGCTTATCCTGGGGATGTGTTTTATTTGCACTCGAGGTTGTTAGAGAGGGCGGCGAAACTTAGTAAAGAATTCGGGGGAGGAAGTTTGACGGCTCTTCCTATTATTGAAACTCAAGCGGGAGATATTTCAGCTTACATTCCAACAAATGTTATTTCTATCACGGATGGGCAGATTTATCTGGAAAGTGATTTGTTTTATTCTGGCATTCGACCGGCTTTGAATGCCGGCTTGTCTGTTTCTAGAGTGGGAGGAGCGGCTCAAATTAAAGCGATGAAAAAAGTGGCGGGGAAGTTGAGATTGGAATTAGCGCAATTTAGAGAATTGGCGGCGTTTGCTCAGTTTGCGACGGATTTAGACGAAGATACTAGGAAGCAGATTGAAAGAGGGAAGAGAATTACAGAGGTTTTAAAACAGGTTAACGGCAGGCCGATCAAGGTGGTTGACCAGATTGTGCAGTTGTATTGCGTTACAAGCGGACTTTTGGATGGGACTCTGGTAGAAGAAGTGCAGGTAATAGCGGATAAAATCAGTGAGCAAATTCGACAAAATCGAGGGGAATTACTTGAGAGAATAGAGGTTGAGGGAGAATTGAGGGAGAATTTGGAGACAGAGTTGCGCCAGACTATTGAGCTAATACTTGATCCTGGGGCTAAATTGGGATTGGAAGACAAGACTAAAAAAAATGAGAATAAAACGGCTGCTAAAGATATTAGGAAGAAAAAGGCTCCAAGAGAAGATTAAAAAAAGAAGAAATAGAGGTTTAAATGCCAAACACTCAGGAATTGAGACGAAGGATTAAATCGATAAAAAATACTCGTCAAATCACTAAGGCGATGGAGATGGTGGCGGCATCTAAGATGAGGCGAGCGCAAGAAACGACATTGGCGAGCCGATCGTACGCTCGCCAAACTTTAGAGTTGTTGAAGAAATTAAGTGAAGGGAACGAGGGGAATATTCATCCTTTGCTTGATCGGAGAGAAATAAAGAGTGTTTTGGCTATTGTGATTACTTCAGATAAAGGATTGTGCGGAGGGTATAATTCTCAATTATTGAAGGTGACTTTGGACTTTCTGGAGGATAATAAGGATAATAATATTGAAATTGTAGCTGTTGGCAAAAGGGGCGAGCAGTTTTTGAAACGCTTGGGAGTTAAGATGGTTGCGGTTTTTAGCGATTTCCCGACATATCCGGAGATTAAAGATGTCTCCCCTATTTCATTTATGGCGCTTAATTGTTATGCGGAGAAAAAATATGACCAGGTGGCGATCGTATATACTGAATTTAGTTCGATGCTGAAGCAAGAAGCTCAGGTTAAAACTTTGTTGCCGATTTCATTGATGGGGGCAAAAGAGATATTGGAAGAGGAAATCAAGGACAACAAAAGTGAATATATATTTGAACCTGATGAAAAGAAAGTACTTGACTATGTGTTGCCGAAATTGTCAGAAATTCAGATATATCATGCGGTTTTAGAATCGATAGCGTCGGAACAATCGGCCAGAATGATGGCGATGAAAAACGCGAGTGATAACGCGGGAGAATTGATTGACGATCTGACTTTGACCTACAATTCGATACGCCAAGCTTCGATCACACAAGAACTGGCGGAGGTGAGCGGAGGAAGCGAAGCGGTTAAATGAGTTTAAGGACAAACACTATTCATTCAAGACACGCATGTAATTTTTCCAGCAACAATCATCGCTCCATCTCGGCTCGTAACTCTGCTGCTAGCGGAGGCCAAGTTTACTCGCCTCGATAAGTCTTTCATAAACGGTGCTTGTCCTTCAACCGAAAAAGAGAAAGAAGGAGAAAGGAAAAAGATGAACAAAGGAATAATTACGAGGATTATAGGTCCGGTAGTAGATGTGGAATTTGAGGAAAAATTGCCGGGGATTTTGAATGCCTTGGAACTTAAAAATGATAAAGAGGTAATTATTTTGGAAGTACAGCAGCATTTGTCAACGCAGGCAGTTAGAACGGTAGCGATGCAATCGACAGACGGCTTGAAAAGAGGGATGGAAGCGATAGATACGGGATTGCCAATAAGAGTGCCGGTGGGCGAAGGGGTGCTGGGGAGAATTTTGAATGTGACCGGTCAACCGGTTGATGGGGCGGGAGAGATCGAGGCTAAAGAAAAACAGCCGATTCATCGAGAGGCGCCGAAGTTTGTGGAGCAAGAAACTAAGACGGAAATTTTTGAGACAGGGATTAAGGTAATCGATTTGATAGCACCATTTATTAAAGGCGGGAAAGTTGGTTTGTTTGGAGGAGCGGGCGTGGGCAAGACCGTTTTAATCCAGGAACTGATCCGCAATATCGCGGCGGAGCACGGGGGATATTCTGTTTTTGCTGGAGTAGGAGAGCGAACGCGCGAAGGCAACGACCTTTATCATGAAATGAAATCGTCAGGCGTTTTAGATAAGACAGCGATGGTGTTTGGGCAAATGAATGAGCCGCCAGGGGCAAGAATGAGGGTAGGGCTAACTGGTCTGACAATGGCGGAATATTTTAGAGATCAGGGTAAAGATGTATTGCTTTTTATTGACAATATTTTCCGTTTTACTCAGGCGGGATCAGAGGTTTCAGCGCTTTTGGGAAGAATGCCGTCGGCGGTTGGTTATCAGCCAACGCTGGCAACGGAAATGGGAGCACTTCAGGAAAGGATCGCCTCGACAAAGAAGGGGTCGGTGACTTCAGTGCAAGCAGTTTACGTGCCGGCGGACGATCTGACTGATCCGGCACCAGCGACGACTTTTGCTCACCTTGACTCGACGATTGTGCTATCGAGAAATCTTTCCGAGTTGGGGATTTATCCGGCAGTTGATCCTTTGGATTCGTCGTCGACAATTTTAGATCCGAGAATCGTGGGAGAAGAACATTATAGTGTTGCCCGAGGAGTACAGAAAGTTTTACAGAGATATAAAGAATTGCAAGATATTATTGCTATTTTGGGAGTAGAGGAACTTTCGGAGGAAGATAAAAAGACTGTTTCAAGAGCACGTAAGATCCAAAGATTTCTATCTCAGCCTTTCTTTGTAGCGGAAACATTTAGTGGTATTGTTGGTAAATATGTGCCTCTTTCGGAAACAATTAAAGGATTCCGAGCGATTTTAGATGGTAAATACGATAATGTTTCCGAGCAGGAATTTTATATGAAGGGTGGAATAGAAGAGGTTAAGAGATAGTTTCTTTAAAAATAGCTATTGGGCACAGAGAAATGAGAAAATAAAATGGAAAGATTGAAATTACAAATTGTTACGCCGGAGGCAGTGGTGTTTGAGGATGAGGTGGATGAGGTGAATTTACCGACTTTGAGCGGAGAGATCGGTGTTTTGTCTAATCATGTTCCGCTGGTGTCATTGGTGAGGGCGGGCGAAATCAGGATTAGAAAAGATAAAAACATTACTTATCTGGCGACGTATGGAGGATGCATTGAGATCGAAAAAGAAGGAGTAAAAGTGATGGTTGATATGGCGGAAAGAGTGGAAGAGATCGATGAATTGAAAGCGATCGAAGCGAAAAAAAGAGCGGAACATTTACTTGAGGAAGCGGCTGATAATATTGCTTTTGGAGAGGCAACAGCATTGTTGGAGCAGAGCTTGGCTCGACTGAAAGTGGTAAAAAGAAAAAAATCTCACTAGAATTGCTATTTTGGTTTTGTTATAATGATTATGTTGTTAGGAGGGCACATTGAATAAGATAAATGCAGTGAAAGTTCTCTATTTTGACTGTATTGGAGGGAGAGTTGCAGTTTAGGGTGCCACAAAATATTGACATGGAAGATAAGATAATAGGTCCGCTAACCTTAAAACAATTTTTGTATTTAATGGCTGGCGGGGGTTTGTGTTATGCGATATTGCTTAAACTGCAACCATCGGGGCGAACAGCTCTGGCTATTTTAATCGATGCCCCGATTGGTATATTTTTCCTGGCATTGGCTTTTGTAAAGATACAAGATAGGCCTTTTTCACAGTTTCTACTGTCTCTTCTTTCGTTTTCGAGCAG
Source organism: uncultured Candidatus Saccharibacteria bacterium (assembly GCA_964482785.1). Classification (GTDB taxonomy): domain Bacteria; phylum Patescibacteriota; class UBA1384; order VFKW01; family VFKW01; genus CAYZYR01. The sequence continues at coordinate 19,182 of CAYZYR010000011.1, forward strand.
ACCGAGAAGAAGAGTTTGGCGTAGGGAGCAAGAGCAATCATCAGTGGTGATTGAGGAAGTGAAAAAGACTGAAGACACTAAGACTGAAAAGAAAAATCTTGATAAGACAAAAGTTTCTGAGATAACAAAGATACTTGACTCGGGCGGAAAAACAGAGTCTGGACATGGCCCGGATAAAATAACACAATAATAGGGTTTAGCGGAGGGGTTTTGCCTAAACCAACACAAACACAAGTAAATAGCACGCAAAAATATCTGAATATTGCGGCGATCAGAGACGGATTATTGGCTTTAAAAGATGGGAATCTGCGAGTGATAATGGAGGTCAGCTCTCTTAATTTTGATTTGAAATCGGAAGATGAGCAGAACGGGGTCATCGGACAATATCAAAACTTTCTTAATTCATTAAAATTTCCTATTCAGATCATTGTTCAATCGAGAAAATTGGATTTGTTTAATTATTTGAAATTTTTGAGACAGACACTTGAAAAACAAACTAATGATCTGATAAGGATTCAAACAGAAGACTATATTACTTTTATCGAGAGACTGCTGACTAAAGCAAATATAATGGATAAGAAATTTTATGTGGTAGTGCCGTTTTTCCCAACAGGAGTGGAGAAAGTAACTTTTATTGACAAGATATTGGGAAGTAATAAAACCGGGGAGATACATTATACAGAGAAGCAATTCGCGGAATATAAAGAGAAACTGATGGAGAGAGCGAATGTGGTGATCGGGGGATTGGGTAGTTTGGGTCTTAGGGTAAAGATATTGGGGACGCAAGAAATAATCGAGATGATGTATGCAGTTTATAATCCTGATGAAGCGATGAACCAGAGAATGGTTCAAGTGGAGGAATTGGGGGCGGCAGTCATTAGAAAAGATGGGGTGTTGGAGGAGGCAGTGGCTGAGTCTGAAAAAATAAAAGATAAAGAAAATAACTCGGAAGATGATAAACAAACAACTGAGACCGGTGAAGAAGAGATTAATGGTCAAATAACAGGGGATGATGATACTAATACTAGCGTCACAAGTTTAAATCCCGAAATTAGTCAATCAGAGAGCCAAACAGAGGCACCAGTTGCACCTCTTGCGACAGAATCTTCACAAGACAACCATGCAAATGTTAACTTAGCGACTAGTCCTGTCTTGCAGGATTTGGATATGACTACAGCAATACAAGGCGAGCAGGATCTTAGCCAAAGTACGCCCCAAATGCCTCCGATTGAACTATCACAACAAATACCACAAGTTCAAGATTCTGCCGCGACGCAGCCTATCACTGAGCAATCTGACCAACTTGCTCAGTCTGATAATTATGTAAATACACCGACACAGAGTTAAGGAGTATTATGCCACCTGAGATGTCACAAAATGGACAAAATACAGTTCCGCAGCAACCGGCGGATCAGGTTCAGTCTGAGTCAAATAATACAAATAACCCTCCTGCTAAAATAAAATCGAAAAGTCTTTTGCAAAACTTAATGGGAGGGGGTTTTAAGACGAAATTTGGAGATTATGTAGCACCAAAAGACCAACAGGAAAAGCAAAAAAAGATCACAACAAAAATAGGTGCTGTACAAAAAACTCCGGAAGAAATTGCAGCGGAAAAGGCTTTTAAACAAGGAATGACAAGTATATTAGACTTGATTTCGCCATCGGCTTTTAATATCACGACTAATTATTTAGAGCTGTCAGGATTGTATGTTAAGACAATGTTTGTGGTGGCTTATCCGCAATTTTTGGCGACCAATTGGGTATCGCCGGTGATTAATTTTGACATGACTCTAGATATCAGTATGTTTATTTACCCGTTGGAATCGAGCGAGGTGGCGAATAATTTGAAAAAAAGACAAGGTCAGTTGGAATCGTCGCTTAGGATAGAACAGGAAAAGGGATTGGTGAGAAATCCTGAATTGGAGACGGCACTGCAAAATATTGACAGTTTAAGGGATTCTTTGCAGAAGGGTGATACGAGACTATTTCAATATGGGCTTTATTTTACTTTTTATTCTAAATCGATCCAAGAATTGGATTTGGCGGCGAAAAAATTGGAATCAACTCTTGGTGGAATGATGATTTATACAAGACAGGCACTATTGCAGATGGAGCAGGGTTTTAATTCCTGTATGCCGACGTTTGATGATGCTTTAAATATTACTAGAAATCTGGATACAGGCTCTCTTTCGACAACATTCCCCTTTACTTCGGCTACGCTTTCGTCTAATGAAGGAGTGCTTTACGGTATTAATTTACATAATAATTCATTGGTGCTTTATGATCGTTTTAAATTGGAAAATCCAAATGCGGTGGTCTTTGCGAAGTCAGGTGCCGGTAAGTCTTATGCGGTGAAGATCGAGATGCTTCGAAACTTAATGTTAGGGACGGATATTATCGTGATAGATCCGGAAAACGAATATAAAATGCTGACTGATGCGGTTGGCGGGACGTATTTGACTGTTTCATTGAATTCGGATGTTAGATTTAATCCATTTGATTTGCCGGAGTTAAATGAAAATGCGGAGGGTGAAGATATTTTAAGGAGTGCGGTGGTTACGGTTCATGGTTTGATTGCTTTAATGGTAAAAGGGTTGTCACCGGAAGAAGATTCGCTACTCGATAAAGCTCTATTTGAGGCTTATGCTTTAAAAGATATTACAAATGATCCCTCGACTCATAAAAATCCGCCGCCTTTGATGGTGGATCTGCAGAACGTATTGACTAATATGACTGGAGCGGAGTCTTTAGTACAGAGATTAAATAAATATACAGAAGGGACTTTTTCAGGACTGTTTACCAAGTTGACAAATGTGGAAATGTCGAGCGGCTTTGTGACTTTTTCAATCAGAGATCTGGAGGATGAGTTGCGGCCGATCGCAATGTATATGATCCTGAACTATATTTGGAACAAGGTGAAATCTAGGATGAAGAGGAGAATTTTAGTAATTGATGAGGCTTGGATCATGATGCAATACGAAGATTCGGCGAGATTTCTGTACGCTTTAGCGAAAAGGTGCAGAAAATATTATTTAGGACTGACGGTGATCAGTCAAGATGTAGAAGACTTTTTGGATTCAAAATACGGAAAAGTGGTGGTAACGAGTTCTTCAATGCAGCTGCTTTTGAAGCAACAAAATCTGGCAGCGGAGAAATTAGCGGAAGTATTTAATTTGACTGAAGGTGAGAAGGTGTGGCTGAAAGAGTGCGATGTGGGACAAGGTTTGTTTTTCGCCGGCAATAACCATGCGGCGATTGAGATTGTAGCGTCATATGCTGAAGACCAAATTATTACAACTAATCCGCAACAATTATTGCAGATGCGGGAAACGGGACAAATGGGATAATAATAAACATTTGATATTTTTAATTTATGTTTAATGGAGGGGTTGTGACAGAAGAACCAATAAACGGAGCGCAAGTAGCCGGACAAAGCGAAGAAAAAAAAGGCGGGGGGCAAACTGGATGGTGGGTGGCGATAGGCTGTTTGGGAGCTTGTGTAGGGTTTTTTGTATTGGTGTGCGGTGGGATTAGCGGTGAATTAAAGGGGACAAATAATAAAGATGGTGCAAATCAAGACGATCTTTCAACTTCTTTGCTGGGGACCGGGGATGATTGTGTATTAAATACTGATTTAGATCTAAATGCGGCAATTGTTAAAGAGGTAAAACTTACTACTACTGGATATTATTCACCTCTTCCAGGCCAATCGAAATATAGCACAGGTTCTTACGAAGGGGATATTAAAATGAATGGGAAAGGTGTAAAGACAAAGTCTGGTATCGAGGTAGCGAAGGGTACTGTGGCTGTAGATACAAATATTTTTCCCCATGGCACAGTTTTTGATATACCAGGATATGGAAAAGGATATGCGATAGATACTGGGGGTGGGATCAAAAAAAATCATATCGATTTATGGATGGGTAAAGGAGAAGAAGCTTTAGATGCGGCTTTAAAGTGGGGAAATAAGCCTGTTATAGTAAAGGTGTATTCTTGGCCCAGTATTAATGATAAAGAATTAATTAAACATATAAAAAGAACTTGTCAAAACATAGTTGCTGTGGCAGGGAAGGGTTGTCAAAATATCGCCAACAACGCAATGGCTCAAGCCGAAAAACTACGAAAATGGTATAAAAATTTATGGAACTATATGCCTGGCCGTAAATACTGTGCTGATAAATATGCTGCATGTGGAAGATATTGGTGCACAGATTTAGTCATAGATGCCTACAAGCTCTCAGGTTTTAATATAACAACTTCAAAAAGTGCCGCGCTGATGGCTGATTGGTTTAAAAAGAAAGCAATTTATTTTAATAATGGTAGCGGAAATCCGGCACCTGGGGACTTCATTGACTTTTTCCAAAATGGCGGAAGCGGTCATCATGTAGGAATTGTAACTAGTGTTAATGGTAGTTGTTTTATAACAGCAGAATCCAACACAAGAACAAGAAATCATAGATACTGTTTAAAAAATGGTACATACAAAGGAAACGGTAGTAGAATATTTGGTTTTGCCAGATTAAAAAATTGCAATAATAAATAGGGGTTAGTTATGAGTAATAGAAAAAAAATTATTTTGACCATGATTGCAAGCGCTATAATAGTTATTTTGATATTAACGGTTTTTAATTCATATAAAGAGAGTAAAAAGGAAACTAAGACATTAAAAGCAGGTTTTAATTTTGTAAAGATGGAGGTGGATGAAAATATTTTGTTTCCATATTTTGATAATGATAAAATTTATTATTATAGCGAATCAATGCATAGTATTTATAGATTGGACATAAAAAGTGGGCTGAGAAAAAAGATTTGCCCGCTTCAGCAAGGGAGTGTGGATTATATATATTATCAAAATTCTGAGAATGCGCTAATAAAGCAAACCCATAATTTTGAGAGTGAAAATTATTTTTTAGATCTTCTCTCTTGTGGGGAAAAGGTGATACAGGGGAATGTTAATGATATCGCGTGGATGTCAAATGGTCAATCAGTAAAAGTGGTATCCCAGGATGACGATATTAATTATTACATATATCTTGATCAACAACTGATCACGACTCTTAATCCGGAGCATCAGTATGAGATCAAACTCATAAATGATAATGAGATACTGTATTTTAATTATCCAACTGATAATGCTCGGGCCAAAATTTATCGACTAGACTTAGACAGTAAAAAGAGGAAATTAGTCGAGGAGAGAGTGTTACCTGAAAGTATTGATGTTAAAAAAAATTTATTAGTATATATGGACCAAAAAACAAATATATATATTTATAATCTGATAAATAACCTCAAGTATAAAGTAGATATAAACTTAGATAAAATATTACATTTAAAATTTCTCGATGATAAAAAGCTGTTAATTATATGCGGAGATGATTATGATAGGGCTAACAAGTTTTATATATACGATATTAAAAAAAGAAATAAAACCGAGATTAAATATAACAATATGGGTTATGATTTGAATTTTGACGATATTTTTGTAGATAAGAGTGGGTTGAATATCTTATTAATGAGTGAAAATATACCTTATATACTTAAACCTAGTAGGAGCGTTTTAAGATGAAAAAAATATCGTTAATTTTAAGTGTTATCGGGGGGTTGCTGTTAGTTTTGGGCGGGGTTTATTTGTTTGCGATTAAAGGCAAGATAATAGTAGATGTGAAACAAGATGGGGCTATTATTAAAATTAACGGGATTGAAGTTGGTAATAGTAGTGTTACCCAACAATATACAAGAGGAAAATACCAAGTTTTGATAGAAAAAGAAGGTTATACTTCTCAAGTTTTGAATATGAATTTATGGGGATTGCAAAAGAAAAAGAATTCTGTTGATCTGGAATTGCTTCCTGAAGAATCGACGGTAGCGACAAATATTGTGGAGATAGACAGAAGTACGGAAAATGAGGCTCTTCTTTTGACTTCGAAGGACGGGACAGTCTTTGAAAGTTTGAATCCTAAGAATATAGATTATAAAACTTTATCAAGAGTGGATTTTGGTAAGGCAATAAAAAGTTCCTGGTCTCCGACAAAGTTTGTTTCTTATATTTGGAGAGAAGACGGTACTTCTGGATTAGTTGATTTGAAAAGATATGACTTGTTGGATCAGATTTATAACGATTGGGGGGGCGGGGTGATGAATTTGGGCTGGTCGAATAATGGATCGAAGGTAGTGTATGTCTACAAGCCTGGGGATGGTGAGTATTCTATTATTGAGTCTAATTTATCTTTAAATAATAAAGAGAGAATTATTTTCGATATTGATAAAAAAGGGTTGGATAATCCTAAAATTTTTTGGACTCGCGATGATAAAGATCTTCTTTTGGTCAGCGATAATATTTATGTTTATAATTTTTATAATCATAAATTAAGTCAGATTACTAAAACGGGCGGGATAAAAGAAGCGTTATTATCTTATAATGGTAAATATATTGTTTTTTCTGATCGAGAGGCAACTTATGTATGTGAGCTTGATGGGAGTAATAAGACGAAAATCGGACCAAGTCTTGAAACGTTTAACTGGATGACGAATAAAAAAGAGATTATCGGTTATTTTAAAGGGGAATTTGTAAAAATTAATGTGGCAACTAATCAGCTCGAAGAATTAGGTTATAACGGTAAAAAAATTGAGAAACCAAAAGATCTAACCCTGATTGGTGACGGGTATATTTATTATTTGAATAATAATCAACTTAAGAAATTAGACATACAAGCAAAATCAATTGAGATGAACTAAGGAGGCAAAATGGCGTTAGAAGAAACAAAATCAGAAGCCGGAATTGATAATGATGGAGAAGTGATTGAAGACCAGGCTTATCGTGAAGCAAAAGAAGACTACCTTGAAAAAGGAAGGCAAAATTCTTACCAAGGGCAAAAAGAGAGTTTTTTAGGCAATCAGTCGGGAAATTCCAATCAAGAACCACCAGAAAACTCTAACAGAGGTTTTATTGACACAATAAGAAATCCTAAGCAAGCGGCGCAAGATTATTACCAGGAGAAAAAAGACCAGGCCCAATCAGCTGTGAACACTATAAAAGATCCGAAAGCTGCTGTACAAGGGAAGATTGACGAAACAAAAGGTAAAGTTGATGCGGCAAAAAATACTTTGTCGGCGATTAAAAACAAAGATTTAGGAAAAGCGGCGGGAGAGGCCGGAAAGTTGGCGCAGGACGGATCGGATGCGGCCAAGCTGGCAAAAGATACGGGGGCGCTGGCGGCGAATATAGCGGCGCAGAATTATCTGGGAGCTGTTTGGAATGGTGCTAAAATTCTTACTAATGGATTGGTTAAAAAAGCGGCGGCTAACACAGCAAAACTGTCTTTTTTTGGATGCTTGGGAATTTCTTTGATTATTATGACTCTGTTTAGCGGGAGCGCGTTGGAGGCAATAGAGGGTGGGAGTGGGAAATCCGCCACAATAGAGACGGCGGCGAATAGCAACGAAATTAAAGAATTGTTAAAAGCAATAAAAAACCCGGCAAAAGAAGGATCCTTGCTGGGTGGAGCCGGGAGTGGTAGTGGGATTACTAGTAAAGAGGGATCGACTGGGAGTGTGACGTATCAAGGTAAAAATGGTTTTTCAATTAAAGGTTATACTAATTTAAAATTCACGGAAAGAGATCTTGAGTTTATAAATAATATATTAGCAAAAGGAAAAGATCCGAGACGAGGAGCTACTTTTGACAAAAGATTAATCCAGGCTTTAGTGTATCTGGCAAATAAGCATAATTATATTTATGTGAGTAATGTGGTTTCTGTGTATGAAGATATGCCGATTGATCGAGAAAATACATCAAATCCTAATGTTATTAAAAATATTTCAGCCCATGTTAATGGTCAGGCTGTTGATATAAGAGAGATTGATTTTGTTTATAAGGCGATGAATCCTTTGAGCTGTGGGGCTTTTATGGAGCCAACTACTCCTCAAAGAGATCTTTTATGGTTCAACGATAGACATCAGTTGCTGTTGACTCAGCGATGCATGACATCTATTACTTCTCCAACTAGAGGCGGACCAATAATCAATGGTTTGCCAACTTCCCCTATTCCAATTCAAATCGCATGGCAAGATGATCAACCGGGTAAAAGTGGGAATTTGCTTGGGACACTCCGAGGCGATGCAGAGAGACTTTTGGAGCAGTCTATAAAACTGCCGGCGGGCAGTTTGGATCTGACAAATGGAAATAGTTCTCTGGCGCAGATTGGTTTTGCAGAAATCGCAAAACAGGTTGGGGTTAGTCCGGAATTGGTAAATGGGAAAAACCCGACAGAATTTATTACGAATTTTGCTAAGGGTTATGCTGAAAAACAAATTGGGGTGCCTTTGGGTGGATTTGTGGGGAATAATGCTGAAGAAATATCGGTAAATATGGGTAATGCGACAATGGAGAGTTTTCTTAATCTGCCGAGCGGAAGTATTAAAGGTGACAATATTTTTGATATGACTAAAAATATTGGACAGGCTTTTATTGAAAGGGAATTTGGTTTTGCGGCTGGGACATTGAATAATCCGGCAAGCGCGAAAGGGGCATTTGCGAGAGAACTTTTAAAAGATGAAGATTTGACTAAGATAGCGGCTGATTTGAGAATTGACAAAGCTCAACTTAGCGCGATAGTGACTTCGGCTATGAATGGGAATATTAACGAAGATGCATTGATAAATCTGGGAACGAGAAGGTTGGAGCGAGGGTTGCAAAAAGAAGACGGTTCACTCGATAAATATATTCAGCAGGCAAGAATTTTAAAGGGTGGAGATGAGGATCAGATAAGATTTTTGACGGTGAGCAATCTTTCCGACGAAATTAATTTTGATGATATAACGCTTAAGATCGCCGATAAAAATGTGGTAATTGATGAAGAAAAGATTAGATCAATTTTAACAAGCTTAGGCAGAGGCGAAAAAATTGATACGACAATTAAGAGTTTGGGCGGGTTGCAGATGGATGATGCTTTTGGTTTGGAGCGAGGATCGACTGAGTTATATGTAAATAACAGGGACGGCGAGCCATTAGAACAGATCAATTTACTATCGAATAATTATCTTAAAAAGGTTGGGACGGCAATATACAAAGGTGAATTTGATGAATTTGCAATAGAAAGCGGGGGTGATCTATTGAATATGGCTTTGACAAACGGGCCGAGAAATATGACGGTTATGATTGATGATAATATTAAAAGTAAATTGTTGAGTGATCCGCAAGAGGCAGCGGAAGCGATCGGTGAAAAAATTCTTCAGACTAATTTAAGCCTTACGAGTGAAGATCTGAGCAAGCTAAAAAATGGCAATATAGCAAATTTATCTATTTTTAACAACAAGACGATTACTCTTACTGAAAGTGATATTTCTGTTATAAATAGTAAAGACTTAATGTCTATGCCTTCGGTAATGACGGCTATAAAAAATCACTATAAAATTAGTGAAAGTGAGTATCAAAAAATTATTAAAGGTGATTTAAAACATGTCTCTCTGGTTCAACAAGAAGCGGCAAAAATGGCAAATATTGGCACAGATGATGTGGTTAAATTGGTTGATGGTGATTATAAAAATATAAGCTTTGTAAAAGACATGTTAAAAAATGGCTTGAAATGGGCGGATGAACAGATTAATTCAAGTAAAAATAGTGAATTAGGGCAAAGAGGCGATGTGAAAAATATTATCGCCAGCAAGACTGGGATGAGCCAGGATGATATTTCGAAGATATTCTCGGGGAAAATTGAAGATACAGATTGGTTGACCTCGGCGATTAAAAACAAACTTGGGATTAATAAAGATGACAGGGAAAAATTAATAAATGAACAGGCAAAGAATGTACCAGCACTTGGAAATATTATAAAGTCCTTTGGTATACAGCCAACGAAAGAAGATTTGGCGGCTTTGAAACAAGGTGATATCAAAGCAATGCCTTCAGTACAAAATTTACTAAAGGAGACATATAAATTTAGTAATGATGATATTAATAAACTTTTTGCTGGGGATATTACTAATATTGGAGCGGTTCAAAGTGCCCTGGAAAAACAATTTAAATTACCAGCGGGAGATATAGAAAAACTGGTTTCAGGAGATTTTAAAAACCTAACAGCAGCAAGAGACCTTGTTAAAAACAAATACGGTATTAACGATGTGGATATAAATAATGTGCTTTCGGGTGATATTGCTAAAGTTTCTATTGTAAAAACAGAGTTGGCGAAACAACTTAAATTATCTGAGTCAGATTTAACAAGGTTAATTGATTCTGATTTTAAAAACACTGAGGCTTTAAAATCTCTGGCAAAGAGTAAATTAAACCTAAGTGATGATGATATAAAAAATATTTTATCTCAGAATAGTTTGGCTCTTCATAGAATTGAGGATAAATTGAAATCTGTAAAACTGTTATCTGACAAAGAGATCGGCGGAGTGCTAAAAGGTAACTGGTTAGAGTCAGATCTTATTAAAACTGAGTTTGCTAAAAATATTGATTTAAGTGTTATTGATATAGAAAATATTAAGTTCGGTCAAATTGGGGCTTTACCTAAAGTTCAAGATTTAGCTATGAGCAAATTTGATCTAAATATGTCTGGTTTAAATAATTTGATGAAAGGTGATTGGGGTGAGATTTCAAATTTGAAGAGTGAATTAATGAGCAATCTTAATATAAGTAGTGTTGATTTTGAGAGTATTTTGGGCGGGAATATTCCTAGTCTTTCTGCTATCAGTAATGCGCTGAGTCAAAACTTTAATCTTAGCTCTTTTGATATATCTAACCTGACCGGCAATATTAATATTGGAAGTCTTAATGGATTAATGGACAGCTTGACTGATTCTCTTGGACTGTCTACTGGATCTTTCGGTAATGTTTTGAGTGGTTTGGGTAATCCGACAAGTATGATTGGTTTGGCGGCAGGGCTTGGCGGTGGTTTGACTGGAGTTTTGGGTGGAGATCAACAACAAGTGATGGATAAAGTTTTCAGACCAGAGGCGAGATATAAAGTTCATACTATGATTGATGAGTTACTTGATATTTCAAAACTCTTTAACAATCCTAATATGAAAGTAACTCAATTAATTACTTATAACGAAGAGAGAGATGTGGCGCCTTTTGAGAGTAAAGTGGCATCTTTATATGGCCATAAAGCGGACAGAAGGGATGTATATGGATTGTTTTCTATGCCAGAGGCGTTTCCGAATATTCATATAGGGTATTAGATATAAGTAAGGGAGGAGGGGTGCATATTAGTGCCCCTTTCTTACAGATCTTCCACACAGTAGATAATAATACAGTTCAAAATAAAAACTTTCTCTCTAACAGACACTCCAATATTTATCCTGTTTAAGCTAGATATTCAATATTAGCTTCTATTAATAAGAAGATTTTTGTTTATTTTCTGAAAAAACGAGAGGGAAATTTTTATTCTTCAATAATATAGGAGAGGCGGGTGATTTTTTGAGGGGTGATTTTTTGATTGATGGTTTCGATTATTTGGTGGGATTGGAACTGAATTTCCTGGGCAATGAGAGGGCTTTGGCATTTTAGTGTTAAAATGCCTCGAGAGAGGCGTATTGCTTCAAAACGTCCATTTGCTACTTTATTGGCTTCGGCGATAATATAGGCGGCATTTATAGACTTATTAAGCCCTAATTTATTTATTCGCTTGCCTAGTAAATCATTGAGGTTATCCATTTTTTTCCTTTAAATCTATAATATTGGCTTTTTGAGAGATGCCGGGGTCGATATTTTGAAGATCGGTGGTAGTGATGATGGTTTGGGTTTTGGTGATTAGGTTGGTGAGGCGATGTCTTCTGTCGTGATCTAATTCAGAAAAGACGTCGTCTAATAAAAGAATAGGGGTAATGTTTAGTGTTTCTTGGTAATATTCGATTTCGGAAAGTTTTAGAGCCAAGATAAAACTTCGGCATTCACCGCGTGATCCATTGATGGAGATGGGAGTATCGTTTAAAAGAAAGGATAAATCGTCGCGATGAGGGCCAAACAGAGTGGAGGTATATTTTATTTCCTTGTTAAGTTCTTTATTTATAGTCGACTGGAAATTTTCCGGCAGGACACTATGTTTGTACTCAACTTTGGCTTTGTCTTTATTGCCGCTGGTTGATTTATAGATATTATTCAATTTATCATTTAAAAAAGTAATAAGGGCTTGGCGAGATTTGATAAGAGTGGAACCGTGTTTTATTAATTGATCGTTCCAGAAAGTTAGTTCTTCTATTTGAGATTGTCCTTGCTGGATATAAAATAAAAGTTTATTTCTTTCGCGGGTAACGCGGTTGTATTGGTAGAGAGAATGAAGGTAATGTTTATCGATCTGACATAAAATAATATCGAGAAAACGGCGACGAAGCGAGGGGGCTCCATAGATTAAATCCATAATTTCGGGCGAGAAAAAGACAGTATGGAGATAACCTAAGACGTCAGAAGATCTTTTAAGATTGTTATTTAAGAGGTAAGTTTTAGTTAAAGTGGGACTTCGAGTGATAACACAAGCGAGAATATTTTTATTTTGATTGTTTTTAAGAGTTATTTCAACTCTGGTAAAATCTTCATTCCATTTGATAAGATCTTTGTCGTGATTAGTGCGGTGGGATTTTGTGGTAGAGACAAGGAGAATTGATTCTAGGATATTGGTTTTACCAATACCATTTGGGCCGATGATTATATTTAAAGAAGATAGAACAAGATTTAATTGACTATAAGAGCGAAAATTGGTTAATTTTATTGTGTCTAAATTCACAGAAGCTATCCTTGAATATCGAGAGGCATAATAATATAGAGATAGTTGGGATTGTCAGGGGTTTTTAGGATGCTGGGTTTTCTTTCTTTGGCGGGATTTATTTCATTCAACTCTAAAATAACTTCTTCAGAGGAAATAATATTCATGGCATCTAAAATAAAGCGGGCATTGAAGGCGATTTCTAATTCGCCGCCGTCAGTTTTAGAAGAAATATTGGCAGTGTTGTCGCCTAATTGAGGGGAAACGGCCAGTATCTGAAGGGTGTTTTCTTTGACTTTTATTTTTACATTATTAGCAGATTCTTTAGTAAATAAACTAGACATTTTAAGGGCGCTTGATAATTCAGAGGATTTTATTTGGACTTTAGTTTGGAAAGAATTGGGGATTATTTGTTCGTAAACAGGAAAAGTGCCTTCTACCAAGCGGGATATTAACTGAGTGGAACCTATTATAAAACATATTTGAGAATCATTTAGGAAAATTTGGACTTTTTCTTCGGTATTTTGGATAATTCTTCCTAATTCAACAATAGTTCTAACTGGCACAACAACATCTGAGTGTTCATTTATAGTTTTAACATCTTTTATTTTAACTTCAGCTAAACGGCAGCTATCAGTAGCAACTAATTTTACTTCATTAGAGTTAAATCTAAAATTAACGCCACATAAAATAGGGCGTGTTTCATCATTTGAAGCAGCAAAAACGGTTTGATTAATGGCTTGTTTTAGTTTTTCAGATGAGATTTCACAAATTAAGTTGTCTTTAATTTCGGGAATTAGAGGATAGTCAGCGATATCCATACCTTTTATATGTGCATCATAATGCTCACTTTTTAATTTTAAAGTAGTATCGTTTAATTCTAAATCAATAGTTTTATCAGAATTAGTGTTTATAAAATCAGTTATGGTGCGAGCAGGTATGGTGATACCGCCATCTTGATTAATTTTACTATTAATCCAAGTGGTTATACCTAATTCTAGGTCAGTAGCGGCTAACTTAAGTCGGCCTTTATCAGTCGAGATTAAAATATTAGCTAATATAGGTAAAGTGGCTTTAGTTGTTGAAATACGACTAACTATTGATAAGCCTTCAGACAAATTTTTTTGGGTGCATGATACTTTCATTAAAACTCCTTTATTTATCCACATGTTTTTGCTTATATATTATTAATTAATAAATAAATTTAATTAATAATAGTAGTAATAAGGCCTGTGGAAATGTTGATTTAACCTTATAGACTTGTTGAAAAGTTGGGTAAAATAATAGGTTAAAGTTGTTGAATAGTTGTGGATTGAGTGGGATAAAAAATGGGACTATATTTTAAGTGAGATTTTATACACAATTTAGTAATTTTTATCCTCTATTTGTCCACAAATTATCCACAGTTGGTGTTTGGGATTTAAGTTTTTAACTGTACAATATTTCTTTTAAGCTAATTAAATCTTGTTGGATGGATGGTTGGTTGGCGGATTCTTTTTTTATTTTATTCACACCGTGCATAATAGTGGTGTGATCTTTACCGCCTAATTCGCGACCGATTAAAGGAAAGGAAAGACTTAATTCATTTTTTAATAAATACATAGCGATCTGTCGGGGATAAACAAGTTCTTTGTTTCTTTTGTGTCCGGTAAGATCTTCAAGAGAAATATTGAAGAATTTTACAATGGATTTTAGGATTTGATCGGAGGTGATTTTCTTATGAGAGGTGTAAACGATGTCGCTTAACACTTCTTGGACAATACTAATAGTAACTGGAATTTTGTTATATAAAGTGCTATGGGTAATAACGCGAGTGAGGGCACCTTCTAGTTCACGGATATTAGTATTGATTTGTTCGGCAATATATTCGAGAACTTCTTCTGAGAGTTCGAAATTTTTCTCAAGACATTTTGATTTTAGGATGGCGAAGCGTGTTTCGAGGTTAGGAGAGCGGACATCAGCAACCATACCCCAACCAAAACGAGAGGAAAGTCTATCTTCTAAGTCGGGAATTAAGGTATGGACTCGGTCTGAAGTGATGATAATTTGACGATTGGTTTGATAAAGGGCGTTGAAGGTATGGAAAAATTCTTCCTGAGTGCCTTCTTTGCGAGATAAAAATTGGATATCGTCTACAAGTAAAACATCAACATTTCGATATTTTTTCTTGAAATCATTTATTTTACCGGAAGAGATGGATTGAATAAATTCGTTGGTGAAGTTTTCGCATGAAATGTAGAGGATTTTTTTTTCGGGACAGCGTTTTTTGATCTCATTGCCGATGGCATGGACAAGATGGGTTTTGCCTAAACCGACGCCACCGTAAATAAAGAATGGATTATAGAGGGTGCCGGGATTTTCGGCGATGGCTATGCCGGTGGCGTGGGCAAGGCGATTATTATTACCGACGATAAAGTTTTCAAAATTGTATTTTTGGTCGAATATGACATTGGATTGGTTATTTAATTGAGAGTTGTTTAATAAAAGATTGTTTTTTTCAGCAGAGGGTTCTTTGTTTATCTTTACGGTTGGTTGAGGAGTTCCTTTTATTGAAAGAGGGGAGGTAATGCGATAATCTATTTTTTTGAGTTTAGGGATTGAACGGCGGATGATATCTGAAATTTGGATATTGTATTTATTTTGCAACCATTCTTTAGTGAAGTTATTGGGTACACCAATAGTAACTACTTTATCGGTTATTTCTAGAATACGGGTTCCTTTAAACCATGTTGTGAAATTAGCTTTGGAAACGGAGAGTTCCATTTCACCTAGTACTGTTTGCCAAATCTCCTGTCCGTCCACTATTCCTCCTTATAGATAAAAACAAAGGGTCCCTTGTGTATTGTTTATAAGGTTGTTTTAGTAGTTGTCCACAAGGCACTTGTAACATAGCAAAGTTATCCACAATATGTCAACTATTTTGTAAAAGAGTGAATTATAAAGAAATTTTATGTTAATTAGGTGATAAATTTCTCTGCTTTATTTTGCTTAGTATGATAAAAAGATTAAGTTTGATCTTAGGTAATATTTATAATAATGAGGAGGTTGTCAAGCCAAAATAGAAATGTCACTTTTTTGCAAAATAGAAATGTCACTTTTTA
>CAYZYR010000012.1:0-16498 GCA_964482785.1 uncultured Candidatus Saccharibacteria bacterium
CCACACTAAAAATAAAAGAGCACATCGAAGAGCATAGCCCATATAAACCAATCTAGGCCTTGACAAAGGCCTCTTTTAATGCTATAATACTCTGTTAACAAACGAAAAAGGCAAAACCGTCGAAAGGCGGCGACGCAAAGCCACGGGCCTAAAATCACTATAATAATGGCAGCCGGGTTGCCGAAAGTATCTGGACTCTCAGAAACTTCGGAAGAAGTTTTTTTGTTTGTTGGCAAAACACACATATCCATTGGAGGGATAGAATTGAAACGGATTATAGTTGTTTTTGCCGCAGTATTAACAACGCTCTTGCACCTAAACATTGCAATCGCCGAGACCAAGGAGACTAAGGTTAATATGATACCTATCTCCTACAATCTCACCTTCGAACAGGCCATGAAAATGGTAGACGAACAGCATTTGATCATCAAATGTCTTGGCGTCAATTCACGCTACAATAAGAGAGGAGTAGGGTTTGGTGTTACTGGATATAATCCTAAAAGTTGGGATACAGAAAGATCTTTCCATATTTTTGTCCCATATTCCAAACCTGCCTATTCCCGACCGGCCAAATGCACCTTAAAATGGTATTCATCGCTTACCAAAGAGTCGGGGTCCGATCATAGCTTTGTATCCGAAGCCAAATTCGGCCTCAACCACATCCATGTTTCGCTTTATCGCGATGACATCCTATCCAAAACCGGAAACTATTACCTCAAAGCTGTTCCTCAAACAACAGAAAAACAGTACGAAGTAATAAAGCTCAACGGAACTGCCAAGAACATGATTGAAAAATATGTACGTGGAGAAACTGCCGAAGCCTTGTTTCAACTTGCCGATACCGACTCAATTGCCGTCAAAACCGGAGTAAAAGCAGGTGTTGAAGTTGTAGAAATAGACACATCTAGTGAAATAGCCCATGCCAACACTATCACCAAGTCAGTTAAAGTTGGAATAAAAGACGATGGCAAATCAATCATGTTTCCTGCAGAACAGCCTGTATTAGTACTAACAATCACCGAAAAACTCACCGTCGACCGTAAAGGCAATGCTATCAAATCAGTCAGCATTGAAAAAGCCGAGAAAGTCATGTTGACTATCAAAAAAATCCGCAAAACAGGAGGTGAATACAAGTGGCGAAAAAAATAATCATTATTATCGCCATGGCAACTATAATCCTTGCTGGCTCGCATTTCGCTTCAACTAAAAAAACGAAGCCGATTCACAGGGATTATGAAATCTGCCACGCCGCAAATGGCGAGATCTATCTCACTCGCCAGCTCAAATAACTTGAGCTGGCAAATGGCTCCGAGTTCCACTCGGAGCCATTTTAAAAACCCAAAATCAGCCCGACAATAAATTAGCCAAAAAACCAACCTTTTCCAGACAGCTCATTGTAACTTATAGTAATGATGAGCCATTTTTATACTGCTAAGATCTACAAGTCATTAAGGGGAGGGGGTGATTAAAATGGCAATCGAAAAACGTGGTTTTGCCTCTATGAACCCTAGACAACGCCGTCAAATTGCCCAAAAAGACGGAGAAGCGGCGCACGAAAAAGGTACAATGAATTCACTCCCGAAGAAGCGCGAGAAGCGGGCAGAAAAGGTGGCCAAAGCAGCCGTTCCAGTGGACGAAAATCACAACGGGGGGATAGATAGTTTATCATAGATCAGGCTTCGGAATTAGCCCACCGGAGCCTGATCTGTTATATGAGTATGCCAATTTTCATTTAGCCACTTGGTTTCCTTTTTCAAAAGTGAAGAAATACCCCTTTTGTGCATTTCCTTATCCACAATTCCGCCCCTGTGCGGATATCTACATTTTTTAGGCAAAGAAGATCCGAATCCGTGGATATAATGACACAATTCATGGGCGAGAGTCGACTCAATAACATAATCAGGCACATTTTTATGTCGAAAATACCCATTGATTATTACCATGGTAAAACTCTTACCCGATGATGGATACACTCTCCTGATACTGCCCAATCTTTTACTGGCTTTGCGTCCGAATTTAACTAGTATCCGATCTTTCAGTTGAAAATCGTTGAAGTATTTTTCCCAAACCTTTTCAGCCTTACTTTTTAAATATTCGTCACTCCGCATGGCACTCCTATTAAATTAATTTTTAGCGAATATTAGCACTAGAATATACTATAATTTCAATAATGCAAGCACAGCTATAAGGTTAAAAACGACCCCTAAAAAGACCAATACATGTATAAAAAACCCATCCAATAAAAAGAAGACCCATATGTGGCAACATATGGGTTACTTCTCTCTGTTCGCCTAGCCATCAGTACTAAATATATTGGTACCTCTATACGTGATATATCCAGACAATATTGCCATATTGTTTCTCAAACAGCTGTTTCTCGCCTCAGAGTGGGCAGCCCTCCAGAAACTAATTGAAGCATTTCTAATCGTTAAGCGCCTCTGTTTTACCTCAATTAAGGCTTTTAGCACAAGTTCTTACAAAAAATTTTGATATTTCTATCTTGTTTTTTGTCATAAAGGTTCTATGGGCCTAATACCAAACTATCACACCTAAAAATGTTTGTCAACAAAATTCATACTCGTGTCATTGAAAATTCAAAATGAGCCACCTAGAGTCTAAGTAAGGAGGCTCTATGCGCAATTGAGAAACTATTCGACAGGAAATTACTTTAGTCCTGGCGAGCAAGAAGGACGAATTACTGCCCGAAAAGAATTGGGAATATCTAAGCCAATGGCTAGCCATAGCCATTAGTAGAGGAGTTGACTCTCTCGGTGAACACCGAGGAGGAGCACATAATAATAAATTGACTAAAGAAGATCGCCAACGGATAAGGCAGAATAAGCAGAAAGGACCTTGGCGATCAGCTAGGCATATTAAAGATAAATTAAGTCTTACTGTTAGCGAAAAGACTGTCCGCAACGCTATGGCCGATCTCATGCATCAGAATATAGAGCGCTTAAAACCATTAAAAAGATTTGAAGCAGCTTGCCCTAATGATCTCTGGCAAACGGATACTATGGGCAGGATGATGTTCCCAAAGCTAGGTGTGGCCTATCTAATTGCCGAGTTAGAAGACTGTAGTAGATTCATCCTCTCTTCCAGCTGGCACCATAAACAGAATAAGCTGAATGTCTTTGCCGTCTTCTATGCCGGTATTGCCCATTGGGGCAAGCCAAAACGAAGTCTGCAAGACAGAGGCAGCCAATACAAAGTCAGCGGCCCTAAAGGCGAAGCTGGCTATTCAGTTTATTGCCGTCTTTTAGGCATTGAGCTAACTTGGGCGCCTAGGGCTCAAACCAAAGGTAAGATTGAAAGATTCTGGCGTTTTGTCCAGAGGGATTTTGTCAGAGAGAATATGAATATTGAAACATTTACTGAGTTAAATAAAAGGTGGAACAAATGGGTTTCTTGGTATAATTTTAAGTTCAAAAGAGACGTTCTGTGTGGCAAAACTGCTTGGGAGGTTTACCAAACTTCGGCCACTACTAAATTAACAAGACAAGAACTTATTGAAAAATTGACACTAGAAGTGAGACGTAAAGTCTCCAGAGAAAGTACTATTTCACTAGCTGGCCAAATATATAGAGTCCCTCCTGGTTATATTGGAGCTAGAATTTGGGTTAAAATCTTGGGCAATAAACTTTACTTTGAAGCAATGGGACAAGTATTTTGGAAACAACGATTGAAAGTCTAGCGGCTCATTTTGAATTTCCAGTTACAGGACTCGATCTCTTGTGTTAATCTTATAAAAATTTCACTGTCAAAAAACCGCTTCTTTGTACGAATTACTCTTATAAAAAAACCAATAAGTAGTATTTTAGAATAGATTGAAAGGAGTAATTATGGAGTGGATAGTACTTATCATCGTCGGGGTATCATCGGTTGGCTCGCCAGCCTAATAATGAAAACGGATGCTGAACAAGGATTGTTACTGAATATAATTGTTGGAATCATCGGGTCTGTTCTAGGTAAATGGATTTTCGGAGATCTCCTTAGAATAGGAACAGCCCAAGTTGCAGGAACATTTAGCTTCTGGGGAATACTGTGGGGCATTGTCGGAGCCATTCTTCTCATCGCCATCCTTAAAGCTGTCAAAATACTGCGCTAAATTAATCTATTATTACCATATTATTAACTGTTAAAGATCTAATAAATTAAATGGCGCATCTATTGTAATTACAAAAAACACCCCCAAATATTTCCTTAATCTATACAATAAACCCCGACAGCCAACCTGTTATCTATATTTTAGTTAAAACCTAAAATCATTCCACATCCAAACCAACAGCTTTTTATCTCATCCTAAAAATTAGCCAAAAACACACTGCCCTCTCGACAAAGAGTTCAAATATGATATACAATTATCAATGAAAGGCGGTAGTATGTGTACAGCTGTCCCTAATTTTTTAGGGAATTTATTACTTATGGGTCCACCAATTATTTTCCTGATTATAATCGGAATTATTTTTCTAGCACTCGACCCAAAAAAAATTAAAAAATTCAAAGCAATTCTTTTTATTACCCTATTTCTATTCGCCGCCAACTTAATCTTAATAACCACAATTAATGACGGAACAAACAAATCAAAAAAACTTACTTTTAAAAATTGTGGCCAGGATTTGCTTATTCCAGAGGTGGAAGATGAGCTCATTTATTAAATATTTAACCATACAAACCACCCAAAAACATGAATTTATAAATATCAGCCGAGAAGTCCAACAGGCTATCGAAGAATCAGGCATCAAAGAAGGAATTTGCCTGGTCAACTCCATGCACATAACTTCATCCGTATTCATCAATGACGAAGAATCAGGTCTAAAGCAAGATTTTCTTGAATGGCTCGAAAAATTAGCCCCTAGATTAAAAGATTATAAACATCACCTAACAGGAGAAGATAATGGTTATGCTCATCTCTGGCGTACCGTTATGGGACGCGAAGTTGTCGTCGCCATTACCAAAGGAAAACTAGACTTTGGACCATGGGAACAAATATTTTACGGCGAGTTTGATGGCCAGAGAAACAAGAGAATTTTGATAAAAATTATTGGAGAATGATTTCAAATAAATAATAAACAAGGAGAGTTAACATTATAGAATACCCGTTAAATCTAAAATTCAAAATCCTGGCGTTTGCCCCGCAAATTTACATCACTGACGCCAATGGCAACGACATTTTATACGTTCACCAAAAATTATTTAAACTCAAAGAAGGCGTCCTTATTTATTCTGACCACACCAAAACCAACCAACTATACAGGATAAAGGCCGACCGTATCATCGACTGGAATGCCAATTACACCATCACCGACAATAACAACACCGCTATTTGCTCAGTCAAACGCAAGGGGTTTAAATCCCTCTGGCGCTCCACTTACGACATAAATTTCAACAATCAATCAATTTTTGAAATAAGAGAAAAAGACCCCTGGGTCAAAGTAGCCGACGCCGTCCTGGAGGCCATTCCGTTAATCGGCCCCTTTGCCGGACTTTTTATCCATCCACAATACATCGTCAGAAGACCCGGACAAGAAACTCCAGCTCTACTCCTGAGCAAAAAAATATCGTTTTTTGAGCGCAACTTTAAAATAGAAAAACTCTCCGCCACTTTAACTCCGACAGAAGAAACTCAAATTCTTCTCTCTTTTTTAATGATGATTCTACTCGAAAGACAAAGAGGTTAGATGCTAGATCAAATTAAAATCATTTTCGAAGACGAATACCTATTAGCCATAGATAAGCCGGCCGGTCTAATTGTTCACAACCCGCCAGGACGGAACGACCCGTCAGTTGTCGATTTTATTGTACGACACATTCCCCAAATAAAAGATTTAAACTGGCCCGATAAAACTCGGCCTGGAATAGTACACCGACTGGATAAAGATACCTCCGGCGTCATGATTATTGCCAAAACTCCTGAGATCATGCAAAAACTTCAAGATCAATTTAGAGAAAGGACCACCCGCAAAGAATACATCGCTCTCTGCTACGGATACGTAAAACCAGAGCAGGGCAGTGTGGTCGCTGAAATTGCCCGACACGCCTCCAAAGATAAACAAACCACCATCCCAGAAAACGCCGACAATCAACTAATAGATAAACTGGCCACCGGAACCATTAGACCCGCCCAGACCGATTACGAAACCGTCAATCATTATCAATACAAAAAACAACCACTAACTTTGATTTTAGCCAAACCAAAAACTGGCCGCATGCATCAGATCCGCATTCACCTCAAATACATCAATCATCCTATCATCGGCGACCAGATGTATTTCTTTAAACCATCCAAAAGATTGTCAAAAGAATTAGGAATATTCCGCCAATTTCTTCATGCTAAACATCTAACTTTCACCCACCCTGCTACAAAACAATCAATCACTTTAAGCACGTTCTTGGCAAGTGACCTTCAAGAAATAATCAATAAAATCCAAGAAGTCCAATGAAAACCCTTATACTATTATCTCACTATCTTGAAACTCAAAATTAGCTAAATAATTTTCTTAAAGACAACAATGTCAGAAACATCGCCTATATTATAGATGCCAAAAAGCCAAGGCTAATCCGAGAACCCAACTATATTTTTAAAGATAAAATAAATTTCGAAAAAGCTGGATTTAACATTGATTTTATAGATTTAGAAGAAAGCAACAAACTAAGCCTTAAAGAAACACTTTCCAATTATCATGCTCTCTATTTAAAAGATGGTAATACTTTCTATCTTTTAAGAGCTATTAAAAATAGCGGGTTCGATAAAATTATTAACAGCCTCATCAAAAAAGGCATAATTTATATTGGAGAAATCGACGGAACATACGTCGCCTGTCCCACAATAGCGATGGCCGAATGGACACGACAAGATCAAAATATAGTAGATTTACAAGATCTAACCGCTTTAAATTTAGTACCATCGATTATTAAAGTTCACTATAAAAAAGAATACGATCCAATACTCGAACCTATTATAGTCAAATACTGCTACGAAGTAAAAACTCTTAATGACAACCAACTGTTTCTCGTCCAAAACAATCTTACCGAGCTAATAACTATTGCGCAAAAATGATCGGCAAACCCACCATAAACCAACCTATCATCCTCGAGTCCAAACTTTCACAAGACCTACAATCAATTCTCTCAAAAATCTCTACTTAAAGTCCGCTGTACCAAATCCACTAGAACACTTATCAATATTCTGCTAGAATAATAAAGTAAGTTAAAATCAGGGGGCTATATGGCCATCATAGAAGAATCAGAATTCAAGGGCAACAAAATGCTCGTTATTAAAATTGACGAGGAAGATAAATATCCTTTTCAATTCGGCATCAAAAAAGCCAAATTAATACTCGGAAACATCGACGAAATCAAAAAATTCGTCGAAAAATACGATAAGTAAACAAACTCGCTAGACCAAAATAAACCGTCTCAATAGCCAGCCAGCTTAAACTGCTAGCTAAAATTTAGAATAAAACCTTCCTCTTTCTCCCATCTGAAGGTGAATTTGAGATCCAACCACATTACTGTTGTCCCGCCTCGATCTGAGATCAAGACACAATATTAACAAACATATAAGGGAACTAAAATGACCAAACTGCAAATGCCCCGAAAGATACTCGTCTGGACAAATTACTATGGCACTTAGGATCCCGAAACTCACCACCCGCTTGAAACAATCGGATATGACCAATATTTAACTGCCATAACAAAAGCTATAAAACCAATCAAAAATCACATTGATGCCATATATCTTTCCGGCGGCATGATTGATTGGAAAGGCCAAGGAGAATGCCAGACAACCAAGCCCGAACTCGAAAGAAGATTTAAAAAAATTGGTCTCAATCTGCCCATGCAAATTGATAAAAAAGTCTTACTACAGCCTCCATTGTTAAATTATTCGCCAAAACTTTTAAAGAAAAATATCGCGATCACATCCCACTTCTTTTTATTGACGAGGCGCGTGACCATATTAATTAATTTTTAGTAGAATATTACTTCAAAAAAAGAGAATATCGATATTCTCGCAATTGAGGTTATTATTGCATTCCCAAGAGAAGATACTTCTCCAAGTAGTAGCAAAGATGCCCAATCCCAAAAAATAAAATTAATGAAAGAAAAAACCGTCTAGAAACAGAAATCCGCAAAGACTCCGCCTTTATAAAAGACGAGAAATAAATCCTCTAATCCCAATACATCTGCTCGTTACTACAATAATAGATTCCCTCACCCTTAAGCCACCGCATCAAATCTTTTTTTAAAAAATCCGGTTGGAAATCAAGTTGAGGCAAGCTCCCAATTTCAACTCACTCATAAACAAAATTATCCGCCGGATGATCAGCGCTTGTCATATGGTCTTCAATTTTAAAAACCAAACTGTACTGATGATGCAAAACCCCGTCTTCTCCATAAATATTTTCAAAAGTCCCCAAAAAATGCAATTGCTTCGCTTCAGTCTTGCAAAACTTTTTAAAATATTCCCTCAATGCTTCTTCCGCCGACTGGCCAAATGCCACACTCACTCCCGGCAAATAATAAAAATCCCGCTGCTCGTTTTTACACAAAAGAATCTTTCTCTCGTTTTCCACCAACACCAAAGCTCGCACAAAAATTTCATATTGCATAAACACCTCCACTCAATTTAACCAATTATGAAGTACCTTTTCACTGGATAAAATAACGATTTATCCACAAAAAAATATGTCATTCAATGGAAAGACCAGATTAATATCAATATTATTACCATTAGCCTTTTCGAGCTTTAGCTCTCAAACTTGAGTCCAAAATTTTCTTACGCAGCCTAAGTGATGACGGCGTCACTTCTAAAAGTTCATCATCCTCAAGAAAATCCAAACATTGCTCCAAAGACAAGGTCGTCGGCGGAGTCAAAATAGTCGCCATATCAGCGTTAGAGGAACGAGTATTAGTCAATTTCTTCTCTTTACAAACATTTATTTCCAAATCGTCTTCTCTCGAATTCAACCCTACGATCATCCCGCCATACACTTCCATCTGGGGTGGAATAAAAGTAATTCCTCGCTGTTGCGCCGCATCCAATCCGTAAGTAACCGCTTTCCCTGTTTCATAGGCCACCAAAGCCCCATTTCGAAGTTTTGGAATCACTGGACTAACCGGCTCAAATCTCAAAAATATACTATTCGAAACCGCCGTCCCCTTAGACAAAGTCAACAAAGTATTTTGCAGTCCAAGCGTATTTTTAGCCGCAATATCAAAAACCAACCGCATTGTTCCATCGCTATTCTCACTCTGATGCTTCATTACTCCGCGTCGTCTACCAACTTCTCCCGCCACAGCGCTCGAATATCCATTCTCTACATCGATCGTCAACTCTTCAATCGGCTCCGACAAAACACCATCCACTTCTTTAATAATAACCTGCGGTTTGCCGACTTGAAGTTCATATCCTTCGCGCCGTAATGTCTCAATAAATACCGACAAATGCAGCTCTCCTCGTCCTGAAACGATAAATTCTCCGTTATTAGCCATTTTCATCGCCATCGCCACATTGGTCTGAAGTTCCTTTTCAATTCTTTCCTGGATCTGCCTGGCTGTAACAAACTTTCCTTCCCGACCAGCAAACGGCGAAGTATTAGCGTAAATAGAGATATTCATCGTTGGCTCTTCTATCGCAATCGTCGGTAAAATTTCCGGCTGATTCGCATCTGATACCGTATCACCAATACCAGCATTTTTAATGCCGGTGATCGAAACCACATCGCCCGAAACCGCTTCATGAACTTCAGTTTTTTTAAGCCCACTATTAACATATATTTTTTCGATTCGCGAGTTTTCGATCTTTCCATCGCGCCCCATCAAAACAATCGGCATTCCCGTCTTTACCACACCTCTCTTGATCTTTCCAATTACGTATTTACCCATAAAATTATCCCAATCAAGCGCCGAAACCAACATCTGAAATCCACCCTCATAATCCTGATCAGGAGACGGTACACACTCAAGCACAGCATCCAAAATAGGGGAGAGGTCAGCCTCTTTATCCATATTTTGAGGTATTTCTTTCCACGCTTTGCCCTCTCTTCCAATCGCAAAATAATGCGGAAATTCTAACTGCGAGTCATTCTGTGCCAAATCTAAAAACAAATCATAAGTATCATTCAAAGTTTTTTCCATATCAAAATTTGGCTTATCAATCTTATTAAAAACCACGATTATTTTTAAACCCAACTCCAATGCCTTTTTGAGTACAAACTTTGTCTGTGGCATTGGGCCCTCTTTTGCATCAATAACTAAAATAGCCCCATCCGCCATATTCAAAGTCCGCTCCACTTCACCCCCAAAATCAGCATGACCCGGAGTATCAATAATATTTATCTTCGTCTCTTTGTATTGAATCGATGTATTTTTCGCCAATATGGTAATTCCGCGCTCGCGCTCTTGATCATTCGAATCCATAATTAACTCTTGACTCATATAAGCCTCATTCTCGCGAAACATTTTCGATTGCTTTAAAAAGCCATCAACTAAAGTTGTTTTTCCATGATCAACATGGGCGATAATCGCCACGTTACGTAGGTTCATTTCAGTCCCTTTGGAGATTAATTTAACCTATAAATGATAACAAAAATAATCATAAATGTCAATCTTAAGGTCAAATTTGAAAAAGAATATTTTATATGTTAAATTCCAAACATGAACAAAAAAAGATAAAAAACTTAATACTAAGCTCCATTATACTATTTATAGGATTAACAATTGGTTATATACTAGGAACCAACAGCTCCAAATCAGCCTACAATAAAATGAACAGCATAAGATTAAAAGGCTACGACTTTATAAGACCTCTCTTGGTCTGCGACACAGAGATAGAAATAAAATCAAAAAAACAGAAGAACTCAAAAAAGAAATATCTGCCTACATCAATCAACAGATCTCAAGTAAAAAACCGGCATGGCCTCTGTTTATTTACGAAGTTATGACGGAAGCGCCAGTTTTCATATTAACAGCAACCAAACCTACAATCCAGCCAGCCTTAACAAAATCCCCATAATGATCGCTGCATACAGCAAGGCGAGATCCAACAGAGAATTTCTTAATCAGACTTTTATTTGGGATGATGCCGCCAACTACAACCAAGGAATAGAGATCCAACCCAAATATTCTCTCATTCCCGGTCAAACATACAGCATACAGCAAGCTATTGATCATATGATAAAATATTCCGACAACAACGCCTTCTTCTTTTTAACACGTCACCTCGACATAGAATCATACAAAAGGATCTTCTCAGATCTTAAAATTCCCTACAGCAAAGATACATCTGAACATAAGGATTACATCACCGCCAAAGAATTTTCCTACTTTCTAAGAGTTCTCTTTAATTCCACCTATATCGGTAAAGATTTGTCAAACACCGCTCTAAAAACACTGAGTCAGGTCGACTACAAAGATGCCCTAGCCGCAGGCCTGCCAAAAGACATAAAACTTGCCCATAAATTCGGCATAACTGCTACTCAAAGAGATAGCGAATTAAAAAAAGAATTACATGACTGCGGTCTCGTCTAGACAAAAGAACCTTACCTAATATGTGTGATGACAAAAGAGAGCAGCAATATTCTAGAAAGCGAAGAAACAATTAAAAATATTTCCAAAATGGCTTATGACAAACTAAAATAATCAACTCATATTCGCCACATAAATACTTATCATTGCCAAAAATCTCGCCTCTAATATTTTCAAACCATAGTTAACCTGTTATAATTAGCTCATGAAACAAGGACATCTATTTATAATCTCAGGACCAAGCGGAGTAGGGAAGAATTCTATTATAAATTACCTCATGGATTCAAATCCTGAGTTCAAGCAAGTCCCATCTTTTACCACTAGACCTGCCAGAGAAGAAGATAATATCAGTGGCATGAGAAAGTCTATTACCAAAGGCCAATTTGAAACAATGATCAAAAATGATCTATTAGTCGAATGGAAAGAAACGCATGGTTTTTTGTATGGCAAGAAAAAACAAGATATCCAAACCTTGCTCGACGACGGCCATATCATTATTCTCGAAATAGATGTCAAAGGTATTGAAGAATATAAAAAACAATTTAAAAATACCCACCTGATCTTCCTCCAATATCCCTCCCTCGAAGAATTAAAAGTTCGACTTAAAAAATGCCGAAACAACATTGCCGATGATGAACTTGGAACTAGGTTAGAAACCGCCAAAAACGAGATGAAATATGCAGACCAATATAATTATATTATTACCACTTATACTGTCGACGCACCTTCAATCCCAGGCAAAAAAATAGAAAAAATTATTAAAGAGATACTTGATACTCAACCTGAAAATCAGGTATAATAAAAACACAAACAGAAAATTGAAAAATTTAATGATAATTGCAAAGCAACACATAATCACAATCATTTTAATATTTGATCTTTGCTTTTGCGACTGACTGAAGGGAGCTAGTATGTATGCAGTAATTATGGCTGGAGGATCTGGAACTCGTCTATGGCCGATGAGCCGCAACAATTTCCCCAAACAACTTCACCAATTAGTTAGCGACAAATCTTTAATACAGGAAACTTTTGAAAGACTTCGGACTTTTTTACCGGTTAAAAATATCTACATTTCAACTGCTGAAAAATACATTCACGAAACCCGCCGACATCTTCCCGAATTACCAGAAAGCAATTACATCATTGAACCAGTAGCCAGAAACACCGGGCCAGCTATTGCCTACATCGCTTCATACTTTCACGCCAAGGATCCGGACGCCATAGTTGCCACTTTTGCCTCAGATCACTCAGTAGCAAAAATAGAGGAATTCAAAAATGCCATTATTGCCGCCGAAAAAGTCATCGAAAAATATCCCGACCACATCGTCACTGTCGGCTTGAATCCAACCTATCCTGATACCGGATTAGGTTATATTAAAATGAACAACCTAATCGATACAATAGGGGAGACCAAAATTTTTTCCGTTAAACAATTTGTTGAAAAACCCGACTTTGACACCGCCAAAAAATACGTCGCTTCCTGGCAATATCTCTGGAACGCCTCATATTTCATCTGGAAAGCCAGCACCCTCTTTGAATTATTTAAAGATTTCGCACCCGACTTTATCAACCCCATGAAAAAAATTGAAGAAGCCTTTAAAAAAAATACCAATAAAAAAGTTATCCAGGAAGCATTTGAAAATATGCCCGCCGCACCCTTCGATACCGTCATTATGGAAAAAGCCCCTAAAGTCTTAGTCATCCCTGCTGACCTAGGCTGGAGCGATATCGGGTCATGGGCCTCACTCCATGATATACTTGCAACTTCTACAGGAAGTAATATAATTGCCAAGGGAAATCATATCGGAATAGACAATCAAAATTGTCTCGTTTACGCCAAGGACAAGCTCGTAGCAACCGTCGGCCTTCAAAATGTAATAGTTGTCGACACCGATGATGTTATGCTCATCTGCCATAAGGAACACGCCCAAAACATAAAAAAACTTATAGATAAACTTAAAGACGAGGGTAAACACCTCTATTTATAATCTGTATTTGTAAAGAGGAGAACGCCATGCGCAACAGAATCTGGATCAACACTGCACTAATTGTCGTAGTTACCGCTATAGCGGTTCTAATCGCCATTCCCAACGCCCCCACCTGGAAAATAGGGAACTGGAAAAAAGAATTTAAGATCCATCAAGGCCTTGATCTCCAGGGCGGCACTCAACTCATTTACCAGGCTGATCTTTCCAAATCCAAAAATAAAGCTAAAGATCTGGAAAATCTAAAAAATGTTTTTGAATCAAGAGTCAACGGCCTCGGCGTTTCTGAGTCAAACATCCAAACCAGCGGGGGAGACAGAATTATCATCGAATTGCCCGGAATAAAAAATCTAGAAGAAGCCAAAAAACGCATCGGAGCCACCTATGAGCTTCAATTCATGATTGAAGATCCAGAAGGCCAAGCTCTTAACGATTATTATACCAACGAAGCTTATCCTGGAACATGGAAGGCTTCAGAGCTGACCGGACGCCAACTTAAATTCGCCTCCGTTGGGTTAAATGATCAAACTATTAGCGCCGAACCAATCGTAGAAATGGAATTCACCAGAGAAGGAAAAACTCTATTTTCCAAATTAACAAAAGACAACTTAAATAAACGTATCGCCATAGTCTTAGATGGTAAGATCGTTTCCGCCCCCACTGTCCAAACAGAGATCACCGGTGGAAATGCTCAAATCACCGGTCTTGACTCTCAAGACGAAGCCTCAAAATTATCAAAACGCTTAAATGAAGGTATGCTACCAGTCCCAGCTAAGTTGGCCGGCCAAAATACCATCGGACCATCTCTTGGAGGAGAAGCCGTCAAAAAAAGCCTTATAGCCGGCGCTCTAGGACTGCTGTTAGTAGCAATATTTATGATCGCCCTATATCGATTACCAGGATTTATCTCTGTGATAGCTCTCATAATATACGCCATTATATCAGTTGCCATCTTTAAATATGTACCTGTTACACTGACAATGGCAGGAATAGCCGGCTTCATCCTTTCAGTCGGAATGGCCGTTGATGCCAATATCCTTATCTTTGAAAGAATGAAAGAAGAATTACACACTGACAAACCATTAAATAAAGCTCTGGATGAGGCCTTTAAACGCGCGTGGCTATCCGTCCGAGACTCAAATGCTTCATCACTCATTACTTGCCTTATCTTGATTTTCTTAACCACCGGATTTATTCGAGGCTTCGCCGTCACTTTGGCCATTGGTATTCTCGTATCACTTTTTACCTCGATCACTGTTACCAGAACTTTCTTGAGATTATTGATTGGAACTAAATTAGAAAGATATCTTAAAAGACTTTAATATTGTGCGACATATTTAGGAGCAAGTATGGACTTTATAAAACACACAAAACTATGGTTTCTCATCTCTGCCATTCTAATCATTCCTGGAGTAATTGCTTTATTCACCTGGGGCTTAAACCTTGGAATTGACTTTAAAGGGGGGACCGTCATAAAAGTTGAATTCGATAAAAACATTGAAAAGGATAAATTAGAAGAGTCTCTAAAAAATCTAAACCTCAAAGATCTAAACATTCAACCTGCCAATAAAAATCAATATATTGTACGAACTGTTACCACAGAACAACATTTAGACCAAGACATCGAAAAAAATCTCAACAAAGATTTAGGAAACGCAAAAATATTAAGCTATGAATCTGTCGGACCAAGTGTCAGCTCAGACCTAACTTCAAAGGCATTCCAAGCTGTAATAATTGCCTCAATCGCCATTATTATTTACCTTGCCATATCCTTTAGAAACGTACCCAAGCCAACCAGCTCATGGAGATTTGGTCTTTGTGCTGTTGTAGCCGTAATTCACGATGCCTTATTCATCGTTGGCGCCTTCGCCATCTTAGGCCATTATTTCGGCTATGAAGTAAACAGTTTGTTTATCACAGCTGTCTTAACCATCATCGGCTTTTCTGTTCACGATACCATTGTTGTCTTCGACAGAATTAGAGAGAACCTTAGGCTTTCCCCTACCACTTCTCTCTACGACAACGCTAATAATTCTATTATGCAAACCGTTGCCAGATCAATCAATACCTCTCTAACCGTTATGATAGTTCTCTCTGCGATGTTCTTGCTCGGCGGCGATTCGATCAAGCAATTCATTTTGACACTACTACTCGGAATGATCATCGGCACATACTCATCGATCTTCAACGCTGCTCAATTATTTGTAATATGGCAAAATTACATCACAAAACGTGCTCAAACCGCCAAAGCATCATAACTCATCATTATTTTACTAGTTAGCATGACAAATTAGTCGTCTTATAGTATATAAACACATTATGAGCGATTCTAGAGCCTTTTAACCTGTTATGCCACCTACAATCTTAATAAAGATCAGATTATTATCACAATATTTGCATTAAAATTAGGATATTGCTATATTAAAACAAACAAATAATCATTTACGACATATTAATCTTGCAACCGAAGGGAGTCACTGTGTGGTTCGGAATACTTGGACTAATAATCGGCATCATAGCCGGAATTTATACACCTCTTAACATTCCAATCGAATATGCCAGGTACACAGCCGTCGGGATCATGGGAATTCTAGATTCAGTCTTCGGAGCATTAAGATCAGAGCTTCAAGGTCATTATAATGCCACCGTTTTTATTTCAGGTTTAATAACCAATATGATATTGGCCATCATCATCACTTTTGTCGGTGATCGTCTTGGTATCGACCTCTATCTCGCCATTATTGTCGCCTTTACCATCAGAATGCTAAACAATATAGGTATTATTAGATATTTCTTCCTAAGCCGATTTATGGGCAAAAAGGAGATAGAAACCAGATTAAAAGCAAAAGCCGAGCTCGAATAAAGCATCACTCCAACCTGATGAGGTAGGGGAGAGGGGCCAAAAAACGCCTAAATTGGCGTTTTTTTGATTGATATAGTCTCCATCCGAAACAGACAACAGGTTAAATCACAAAACATAGATT
>CAYZYR010000012.1:16598-34851 GCA_964482785.1 uncultured Candidatus Saccharibacteria bacterium
ATTGATATAGTCTCCATCCGAAACAGACAACAGGTTAAATCACAAAACATAGATTGTCGCACAATATATCTTTTGCGACATTAATAACAGTTTTATTCAATTTAACAATTTAAATCAACAAAATTTATCATTAGCTAAAAAAATTCTTTTATACCCAATTCCCTATTTTTCTTTAAAAAAATTTTTCTCATCTCCCTATCTTCTCTTATACATAAAAATCTCACAAAAATTAAAGTAGGGGTCTCCCCTACCGGTCGCTCCCCCACCGATAAAAAATTTTTTAGCACTCATTTGAAACGGCTAGTATCTTTAATACGTCGCACAATATAAGAAATGTTTAAACTTTTTATAAGTTCATACTATCTCCTTCTTATATTTTTGCATATTATGCCAATGAATGTTTAGTCACCTAAAACTATAATTAGACTACAAAGTAAACCATCGTATTGGAGGTGCATTATGAACCAAACACCAAAGAGAGGCACAACGTCAAAAAGCTCTCAAGCTAAAAGTGCCAGAAGTAAAGGAGTAATGTCCGTACAAGAAGCTGGAAAAAAAGGCGGCAATATTGTCAAGAAAAAATACGGAAAAGAATTTTATGAAGCCATCGGCAAAAAAGGCGGCAATATTAGAGCTAACGCCGAAGATATAAGATCAGGAAAAGTTGGCCGACTAGGCGGTCAAAAGGTCAAGAGACTCATCGAGGCCGGCAAAAAAGCCCTTGGAGAATCATAATAATTCTAGTCTTGAAGTTTAATAGTCTGTCCTTCTTCTAAGATCATAGTATCGCCGTCGACAAGAATGTCTTCGTCCCCAAAAGATGCCTCTTGCTCACCTTGAGCAATCAAATGGGCATCTTTTGCTGATACAATAGAATATTCTTCAAAATCCTCTTTTGTTATTAATGTCATTTCTTCACTGTATTGAGGAATGATCACATTATCAGAAACGCTATTCTCATTACCAGAATCAAAAACAAGCCGTCTCTCATTCTCAAATTTAGGAACTTCTCCAGGCATGCTACTCTCTCCCCCATCTTCGCTCACAACTGTTTCAGTATCTTTTTCATCTTCGAAAATTGTCTCGGGCTTTTCTCTGTCTACTTCCTGCCCTTCCTCACTCCCTTCTACTACAATCTCCTCATCAATTTTCTGTCCTTCCCTCTCCCCTGCTTTAATCCCTTCACTATTCTTTTTCAAAATATATTCGTCCAAATCTTGTGCATATTTTGCCACCGTCTCATTATCAATAATATACCAATGAACTCCCTTTGCATCTTGAAACGACTCAAACCAAACTGGTTCAGGTACTCCCCCATTTCTCTGTTTAACCTTAGGTTTATCAGCCTCTTCTGCCTCACCCAACGCACTGTTAGTAATCTCTTTCTCAACTTCCGCCCTCGGTCTACTATACACCTTCCTAGATATCTCGATCGCCTCGGCTTTAAAACTTTTTGTCACACTTTTAGGCGCCAATGTCGCCGCTGAAAACGCCGGACACGTCACACCATCAATCGCCATTTTTATATAAATATGGTAATTCGGCTGATTTACCATGTCATTCGCGTCAAAAACCGGAGCAAATTCTTTCTCTAAAGTCTTCGCATCTGGCGAACCTACCCTAAAAGCAATAATTGTCCCAACATTACCAATAATCGCATCCATCACCACTTCAGGCACCTGAGCCGTATACTGATTAGTTAATATCAAATTCAAATGATATTTTCTCGCTTCCGACAATATCACTGCAAAAGAATCAGTTGCAAAATTCTGGAACTCATCTACGTATAAGTAAAAATCTTTTCTTTGATCTTCCGACACATCTGCTCTCTGCATTGCTGCTAACTGGACTTTCGTGATAAGCATCGATCCAAGTAATGTCGAATTATCCTCACCGATCTTTCCCACCGCCAAATCAATCAGCAGTATCTTTCCACTATCCATGATTTCTCTAATATTAATCGTTGATTTCTGTTGACCTAAAATATTGCGGATCGTCGACGACGACAAGAATTGGCCAACCTTATTTTGGATTGGCGCGATCGCTTCAGTTCTAAACTTCGGATCATATTTTTCATATTCATTTAAAAAGAAATCTAAAATAACCGGATCTTTTACATAAGAAAGCACTTTCTTGCGGTATTGTTTATCATTCAAAACTCTCATAATTCCCAGCATTGTCGCATTTGGATATTCCAGCAAAGCCAAAATAGTATTTCTCAAAATATATTCCATGCGTGCCGACCACACATTCGCCCACAGCTTCGTAAACACACTCATCAAACCAGAAGCAATGATCCCCTTTTGATCCGGATTTACATTTTCCAAAAGATTAAAACCGATCGGAAAATCGCGGTCGGCCGGATTCAAATAAACCACATCTTTCAATCTTTCTTCTGGAATAAAATTCATAATATGTTCAATCGTTTGCCCATGCGGATCGACTACGGCAATACCTCGTCCATGAACAATATCATCGTAAATCATATTTTCCATGATAGTAGATTTACCTGTACCAGTTTTTCCGATGCAGTAAGTATGCAGACGCCTATCCTTCAGCTTCATCCCGAATATTTGCTCATAATGCCTAAAATTAGCCTTACCGATTATAGTCATCTCATCATCTTGCACAACCTCTCTCACAGGCAAATTAGCCGGCGGTTCGGCTTTTTTTGAACCAGCCCAAACAATTGACGGCGTTTCAACCGAAACATGCGGAAAGTGGTAAATCGAAGCTAATTCTTCAATATTAAATATATATCCCTTTTCGCCAAACGGCCTCAGCTGAAAAACCGGCAAAAGCTCGGAACCTTCAACCACATTCCCAATCGCGAAACTATTTAAATTAGTTGTATTAAACTGCCTAAAAGCCCCCACGACTCCCAACAATTTTGACTTTGCCGTCTCTTGGTCCGTCGATATAACCATAATTCTGATTTTTACCTCGAAACCAAGCTTCTGGACTTTAGTCTCTATTCCCTTCATCGCTGTCTCTTGAGGAGCTGAAAGTCTCAATTCTTTTGAGCCACCCCTAGCATCAGCTGGCTTCTGATCAGGATTAATCAATGTCGGGATAATACTTTTTCCAATATCAATAAACCCATCACTTAATTGCTTAACGAAACCATCTGTAAATTTCATACCAAGCTTAACACCTTCACGAGTTGCTTTAACAACTTTAACTCCTCTGTCCTGCCAGCTATCACCCACCGGTCTAGCTAAAACCTGTATCCATACACGTTCCTGGCCCTCTACCTTACTCAAAGCAGCTGTAATTCCAGCCAAAGGATCAACCTCAAAGCTAGGAAACGTTTTTATCGGATATACATCTTCACGGCTTAAAACCAATTCTGTTCCAACCGCTTTCATTTCATCAATATTAACATCCGTATAATCACTCACCTCTCTAATTTCAACCGTAGGATATTGCGCGTAAATTTGACTTTCAACAAAATCTTTCAAATTTTTCGGCGTACAAACAAAAAATTGAGTAAATTTATCCTGCGAAGCAATTTCAAAACTTATATGTTTCTGCACTTCTTCACTCGGTCTCAAAATTCCATGAAGCGAAGCAAACATCTGCTCCGCCGACAATGGTTTCTTATCATTATCCTTAGGCACCAATATCGAGAGGATTATATACTCTTTTTCTAAAAATTCCTCTATTTTCTTCCTATCCCCCATCATTTTAGCAATCAAATAAGCCACAATTAATGTGGTTACTACCCCCGTTACAACCACCGTAAAAGGGCTAAAAATTGTCGTTAATATATCAGATTCAAACATCAAATTCCTTCTCTCAAATTCCCAATCCCACTATATGATATCAATATCTCTAATCAACTCATCTAAATTATACTATTCTACACCAAAATATCATCAGGAAAATCTAATACCGCTTTACCTAATATCTTTCTCGAAATCATATTTTTATCGCCGGTATATTTAAACCTGATTATCTCTCTCAACATCTCACCTTTCTCCCGACTTTCAGGGACATCCGTCTTAATCCCCCTCATACTAAACGGTTTAGTCGGCGTAGAATTGATCAATAGCTTAACATACATCTCAAATCTGTCAAGATTAATCATATCGCTTGCCGCCACTCCAGGCAACTCTTTCTCCAAAAATTCCGCATCTCCTGCCCCAATCCTATAAATCACCATTGTTCCAACATTGCCGATAACCGCATCTCTAATCTTCTCAGTCAATTGCGATATATATTGATTAGTAATATTTAAACACAAATGATATTTTCTTGCTTCTGACAAGATTGTTGCAAATGTATCAGTTGTAAAATTCTGAAACTCGTCTACATACAAATAAAAATCCCGTCTGCTCTCTTCCGGTATATCAGCCCGGCTAAAAGCCGCCATTTGAATTTTAGAAACCATAATCATACCCAACAAATTTGAGTTAATTTCCCCAATCTTACCTTTAGCTAAATTAATCAACAAGATCTTTCCACTATCCATTACTTCTCTAATATTAAAAGAGCTCTTTTTCTGTCCAATAATATTTCTCATCAAATCATTAGTCATAAATCGGCCGAACTTCGAGATAAAATAGTTATACATCTCCGATTTATGAAAATCCGCTGTCTTAGCCAGCTGCTGTTCCCAAAAAGCCCTAACTATCGGATCACCCACTTGAAAAATTTTTTCTTCCCTAAATGCATCATCAGTAAAAAGTCTCGGCAATTCAATCAAAGTCCCGCCTTCAGGATCGGACATCACCGTCAAAGCCGCGTTTCTAAACCAGTGCTCAAACTGCGGTCCAACCATGCCAGTATGATTTGGGTCAAACAATTTATAAAACATCTCGATACATTCCTGTACCAAAAAATCTTTCTCTTCCGCCGAAGAATATTCAAGCAGATTTAAACCCATTGGAAAATTCACATCAGAAGGGTCGAAAAGGATCACGTCATCCACTCTCTCATCCGGTATTTTTTTCAAAATAGACTCCACCGAATCACCCAATGGATCAATAAAACACAAGCCTTTCCCAGAGTAAATATCTTGCATAATCATATTTTCAAAATAAGTCGTTTTACCCACGCCCGTTTTACCGATCATAAACTGGTGCCTTCTGCGATCCTCGTCGGCAATTCTCACTTCCGTTGTCTCACCCCGAAAAACATTACGGCCGATCACAACCCCTTCCTTTGGCATGTTCACTGGCGGCGCCAAATATTTTGAATGCAGCCACAATATATTCGGTGTATCTGTAAATCTATTAGGCAAATGAAATATCGAAGCTAATTCTTGAGTATTTAGCATCATCTCCGGAGCATTTCCTAAGGTTTTCAACATATAATCAGTCGCCAAAATCGACACTCGATTTTTAACTGTTTGGAAATGATTGCCCTGCGGCAAAGTATATTGCGAAAAAGCCGCTAAAATATTATCACAATTAAGTTCCGCTATCTTATCACTTTTTGCCACCGAAATTACTCTAATATTCGTCCGAAAGCCTACCTTCGACCCTTTTTCATTCAACATCTTCATCATCTCTTCCTGCTGAGGCGTCAGTCTAGCATTTTTCTTATCTTTTTCGTCCATTTTCTGCTCAGATTGAGTTTGATTACTATTAATCGAACTTATCGCTTCGCCCACAGTTTTAAACGTCCCACTCATCACCCTCTCTGCCGTCGACATTGAAGCAAACTGGGCATTCCCCTCCGACACATTTTTCGCCGCCATTGAAGTATGGATCTGCCATCTTTGATTTGTCGGCTCGATTACTATTTGCAACGCCGCATTCGCCTCTTCGCCAAGTTTGCTAAACGCATTAGTAACAGCATTTAAAGGATCGACTTCCAACTCTTTATAAGTCTTGATCGGAAAAACAAATCTCTTAGCCAATCTCAACGACCCGGCCGCCACTTTTCCATTTTCCAGTGAAAATATATTCACATTATCTATCATCTCCAACCGGGCATCCGGATAAAAACTATGTAGCTGATTTTCTACCAATCCACAATGTCGCCTCGGGCAAGAAACATAAAATCCAATCGTTCCTTGCGATGACACAATCTCTAAGCAAATCCTCTCCTGATTCGCCATCAACGAGCCCATTCCGCCTTTGTAAAGACTAGACAAACTTGTAAAAAATTGTTCCGCTCCAGATAGCAGTTCTCTGAAATCTTTCATTGGCTCGGACTGTTCCTCAATCGATCTCCGCTCCTCTTTCGGCACCTTAACCAAAAAAGTTACCATTGATAATGATGATTCAAGAGCCTTTGTCGCCTTC
Organism: uncultured Candidatus Saccharibacteria bacterium; assembly: GCA_964482785.1. Lineage (GTDB taxonomy): Bacteria > Patescibacteriota > UBA1384 > VFKW01 > VFKW01 > CAYZYR01. The sequence continues at coordinate 22,853 of CAYZYR010000012.1, forward strand.
AATCTTTTTACTAAATAAATAATTACTATTGCCGCAATCAGCAAAATTATCATAACACCCAGAATTACCATGCCTGGAACTATTGATGCGATGCCTGTAGGCATCAATTCCCTCCCCTATTTTATCTCTTTATTATCCGTATAAAATTTTCTATCCATATTTAAGTTGACTAAAAATTCACTATAAATATTTGCACCTAAATCATTTTCTCTGATCATCCTGTCTTTTTTAGTCATCAGTCTATCCAAGACAGATTGAAGCGTTTCACCCTTTGAGACAACTTGCTTCAATCCAACCTTATTGTGATCAATTTGAAGTTTATCTCCCGGATTTACTTTTCGGCCAGATTTTTCGGCTTCAGCTTGTAATCCACTTGCCATGTCTGCTTCCGCCGCCTCCTTGCCTTCATTGCCATTCTGAGCAAAGCGAAGAAGCTCCCTATCACCTCCACTCAAGCCTCTTGCTTTACCGTCAACAATAACATCTTTCCCAACATTTTTTTCCAACTCAATACTTCCCTCTTCTACTTCAGGAACATATGTCTCGTCTATAAATTCTTTGTCTTGCGTCATTCCATTTACAGGTTTAATCGTATCAAACAATAATCCTCCTATATAAATTATACTCCTTTGCTCACAGAGTTCAACTTAAATAGTTTTACCCTTTTCCACAACACTCTCTCCTAAATCAGCACGAATCTCGTCAAATATTTTTAATACAAATCTTAGGTTATGCTCAGTTAATAGTCTTATCCCCAAAATCTCTTTTGCCTTAAATAAATGGTGAATATACGCCTTAGAATAATGCCTGCACGCCTCGCAATCGCACAGCGCATCGATCGGATCTTTATCACCTTTTAAAATACTTTTCCGAAAATCAATCTTCCCAAACCCCCATTCCCCTTTCAACAAATCATTATCCTGATTAGCAAAAACCCAAGCCGTCCCATGTCTCGCCAATCTCGTCGGCAAAACACAATCAAACATATCTACACCCTGAGAAATAGCTCCGATCATATCCTCCGGTTCCCCCACTCCCATCAAATAGCGGGGCTTATCATCCGGAATAAGCGGCAGCGTATATTCTAATGCCCTCCTTTGCTTTAATTTCGACTCGCCAGCATTAGCCACGCCTCCTATCGAAAATCCGTCCACCGCAAATTGCGACAGAAACTCATACGATTTTTTCCTAAGCCTCTCCTTCGCTCCGCCTTGAATAATAGCAAACAGAGCCGGCCTCTCGTCATCGGACCACCCATTTTCCACAATTCTTTTTTGAAAATGACGCCACGTCCTTTCAAACCATCTACTCGTCTGGTCAACCGCCTTTTCAATTTCCCCATCAGTCGCCTCTGCCGAAGGACAATAATCCAAAGGCATCATAATATCAGATCCGATTGACAACTGAATATCAATCACTTTTTCCGGCGCAAACAAATGCTTTGACCCGTCTATATGAGATTTAAAAATCGCTCCCTCTTCTGTGATCTTCACCAAGCTCACGTCATCGCTCGCCGCCCCATCCAAATTCTCCATAATATTACAATTCTGTAACTTGCTACCCAAAGAAAAAACTTGATACCCACCCGAATCAGTCAAAATCGGCTTATCCCATCTCATAAAATTATGCAATCCGCCAAAGGTATCCAAAATCTCCGTTCCCGGCCTTAAGTACAAATGATAAGTATTCCCTAAAATTATCTGCGCCCCGATCCTCTCCATTTCCGGCGTATTCATCGCCTTCACTGTTCCCTGAGTTCCCACCGGCATAAAAACCGGCGTTTCAATAATGCCTTTTCGGGTATGAATTCTCCCCCATCTTATCTTTTCTTTTTTATTTAATAATTCAAACTTCATAGCCCAATTATACCTTAAATTCTAAATATATTAAACCTTATCATCCTTCTCTTTATTATTCATTCTTGTTCTTTAGCTCTTCATCCTTTATACTTTAGCAAAGGAGGAAATATATGAAAAAGAAAACATCCATATTTTTAATTATTCTACTATGTATTTTAGTAGCTGTAGTCGGTAGCGGGATTAGTTATATATTCCTAGCTGGAGCACATGACCAAGAAGTCCAAGCCTTAGAAGAGCAAGTTAACAAACTAGAATCCGATCTTACTAAAGCTCGCAAAAAAGTCAAAACTACTGAAACTGATAAAGAAACATCAACCGCGAATGATCCTACTGCCGACTGGCAGATTTATACTGGCGCATACGAAGGTATTACTCTAAAATACCCTGCAACTTGGAAATTTACTTCAAAACCCGGAAATCCTGCAGACTCAGAATGGCCTGACTCAAAAGCTCCCTTTGATGGTTTTACTTTAACAAGCCCAAATAACAATTTTCAAATTAAATATATAACCCATATAGGCGGACTTGGAGGAGGTTGCGACGTTAGTGTGAATTGCCCAAGAGCTTATTACTACGACATCCAGCCTCTTACAAGCTCCGAATACACCAATTTACAATTAATTCAATTAGAAGATAGAGAGCAAAACAACACCACAATAAGAAGCAGATCTATCAACCTATGGGCGCCAAATCTAAATACGGACACAATCCCTAAAACTGGGCAAACGATAGAAGGTATATTCTATCCTCTATACGTCGACAAAGGCTCAGATAAAGCACTTTCTCAATTAAGTGGCACATTTATTGGTCAGGATAAATATCTCACTTTAAGCACTGAACAATATTTCAATCTCGCAGACGTAAAAGAAGCTATAGAAATCTTAAAAACTGTAAAATTCTCAAAATAACAACATAACAACCTTCACATATAAAAAAATGACCCGATCTCTCGGGTCATTTTTTTATACCCCCTGCTCCCCTATTGCTTTATACTTCTACTACTTACTTAAGTTCAACTGTAGCGCCAGCAGCTTCAAGTTTAGCTTTAGCAGCTTCAGCATCTTCTTTCTTAGCATTAGCCAAAACTTCTTTTGGAGCGCCGTCAACAAGATCCTTAGCTTCTTTAAGACCAAGGTCAGGGCGAATTTCACGAACAGCTTTAATAACACTGATCTTCTGGTCGCCAGCATTAGCAACAATAACGTTGAAAGCAGTCTTTTCTTCCTCTTGAGCAGCCTCGGCTCCGCCAGCAGCAGGAGCAGCAGCTACAGCCATTGGCATAGTGGCAGAAACACCAAGCTCTTCTTCAAGCTCTTTAACCAATTCGCTAAGCTCAAGTACAGATAAAGCTTTGATTTCATCAACAAGCTTTTGAAATTTAAGTTCTTTCTTTTCTTCAGCCATTTTTTTCTCCTATAAATTATTCAGATTTCTTGGCTTGGTATTGAGACAATACGCTCACCAATCCTCTTAAATTACCATTTAATACACCAACCAAACCTGACATTGGCGCGGCGATAGTGCCGGCTAGCTTACCATACAGTTCTTCTCTGCCTGGCAACATTGCCAATTGCTTGATTGCATTTGCATCAAAATATGATTTACCGATCAACCCGCCCAAAACTTTAAGAGACTCGATCTCTTTTGCTTCAGCAGAAAGGATCTTCGCAGGAGCGACTTCGTCATTATAGCCGATAGCCGCTGCCAATGGTTTATCCAAAATCTCTTGCGGAACATCGATCTTGCTTTTCTTCAAAGCAATCTTAAACAAAGTTGTCTTCAAAACTTTATAATCAATACCAGACTCTCTTAATTTAACGCGCAGACTTTGATTATCTTTCATGTTAATGCCGCGATATTCAGTAAAAACAATAGACTTTGATTTATCAATGCCTTCAAGCAAATTGTCAATCTGTCGGGTTTTTTGTGCCCGGGTTAAAGCCATATATTTTCTCCTTAATACAAAAACTCCGGCACCAATGACTACCGAAGAACCGACCACTCTTGAGCTTGCTTATAATCTATTCTTGGAGCGAATTAGAAATTATTTCTGCCGAAAAATGTAAAGTATGAGAAACGCCAGTTATAGCTAACTTGATAAATAATTCACATTTTGCAGGCGAAATAGACCTAATACAGCTGCCAGACATAGATTTTGAACAAGCTCATAATTGAGTCTTCTCCTCTCTATGTACCCCGAAGGGATTATCTCTTGCGAGCCATAGTGTCGTCGGAATATGATTAAATTATACTGGAGCTGTGCTATAATGTCAATAGGAGGGAACATGAAAACAAAAATATCTCTATTTCTCGTCATCTTACTTTGTATATTAGTTGCAGTTGCAATTGATGGCACAATCTATTTGGTCTTGGCTAATGCCCGCAACCAAGAAACGCAAATCTTAAACAATCATATTAACCGTCTTGAAAATCAAGTCCAAAAACTCCAGGCTGAAGTTAAAGCTGAAGTTAAAACTGTACCAGAAATTATTAGCAATACAACCGACGTTGTAACTGTAACAACGACCGAGTGTGTACCAGCAGAAACAAGCGAAACTACAACTAACTGGGAAACATACACGGATAAAGATATTGGCATCAGTTTTAAATACCCTAAAGGATATTCCATAACACCGGGAAATTGGAATGGGCTATTTTGGAATATATCTAACTGCCCATCAAATATCTCAATAGACAACAAGCCTTCCGATTATATCAATATGAAACTTTCTTATGATAGCCCATCTGAAGTTATGACAAGTGAATTTGATCTTGTAACTCAGCTACCAACAGTCAAAAAACAAACTGCCAAAACAGCAGATGATTCGTTCATTATTTATTATAAATATTATTCCAATTTGGCAACTGACTATACCACACAACCAGCCCCAGATAGAACAGCACAAATACTTGCTTACACAACTCTTAGTAACAAAAAAACTTTTACTGCAACTATCGGAAATTATGACTGGATACCGCAAAATATGGACCAAAAACAAGTCGATTTTATAATTCGAGTTTTTCAAACAATTCGAGCTGTTTAAATATCTCTTCATTATTTATAAATATGGGAAAAAACATGAAAACAAAAATATCTATCTCTATTTCTCGTCATCTTACTCTGTATATTAGTTGCAGTTGCAATTGACGGCACAATCTATTTGGTCTTGGTTAATACCCGCAATCAAGAAACACAAATCTTAAACAATCAGATCGACAATCTCGAGTCTGATGGAACCAAACTTCACACGGAGAGTAAAAAAGAAACAGCCGCGACGGCTTTCCAAACCACTAATCCAGTCGCGACCACAATTACTCCGGCCACAACAACTGTCGACCCAACCGCCAGTTTGAAAACTTATACAAACACAACATATGGTTTTTCATTTAAATACTTTCCAACTTTCATTCCTAAAATAGAAACCCCACCGAAAGACCGCTGACGTCCAGTCGTATGGATTACTATTGGCAAAAATGCAAAAATAATAAATGATTGGCTTGGTTGGGGGAATATGAGTGCAGGTATCAAAATAGAAATAACTTCAAGGGAAGGATGTGCTTTAATGCCAAATGGACTACATACCAGTTCTGGCTCACTAAATAATTATACAATTGGCGGAAAAGTCGGACAAATTTTTACAACAATAGGTGTTAAATCGCTCGAAGTTTATGCGGTTGATAATGGTAAAAATATGTTTCGCTTCACATTCGCCAAAGATGAAAACGGAACTGACATACTAAAAATACTGGCAGATACCGCAGTTTTTACGGATTAAAATTTTTACACTACAAAAAATGGCCGCGCATCCGCCGGCCATTTTTTGATTACCCAAACCCTTAAATACATAATTCTCAAAATTAAAGCTCAACCTTAATCCCCGTCCCCATCGTAGAAGTCAAAGCCAAAGATTGAATTCTGTTTTTAGGAAATATTTGAACAACCGCCATGATATTCTCTTTAATTTTCTGATTATCCCAACTAGTTTTACCAACCATCTGATGAACAACATTCCCAGCATCAGCCTTATATTCCACGCGTCCCTTCTCAATTTCTTCTTTTGCCTTCTCGGGATTTTCACTAACAGTACCAAATTTTGGATTAGGCATTTTACCTTTAGGTCCTAAAATCTTAGCGATTTTACCCAATTTTGGCATCAATGACGGAGTCGCTACCGCAACATCAAAATTCACTTTTTTAGTCTTAAAGACCTCATCTATCATCTCTTCTGTCACAACAACGACTTTAAGATCTTTCCCAACACCATGCGGTAAAGAGAACATTCCGCGAACCAACTCATCAACACCCTTTTTCTTCCCTTTTTTCTCTGTCAATTTAACATGAAGTTCAACAGAACCTTCAAATTTTGTTGTCGATGTATTTTTAGTCAACTCAATAGCTTCATCAACTGAATATCTTTTATTAGGATCTACTTTTTCCGCAATAGCCAAATATCTCTTCGAGCGAGATTTCTTATTAGCACTCATCACGATTTTCTCAGCTTCCTTGGCTGTTTCATTATCTGTATTAATAGCTGCTACTTCAGCCGGAATAGAAGCCTCATCTCCAACAACCTTCTTAACTTCGCTCGCCTCAAGCTGATTTTCATCAGTTTCATCAACGCCAAGCTCAGTCTCCTCCTCAGTGTCAGCATTAGACTCAATCAAAGCCTCTTCTTCAGATTCTTTGATCGGATTATCATTTTTTAGATCATCCTTAGCCATTTTTCTCCTTCGTGGTAATAGCGGCACTTGCCTCCCACAACTTTAATTAATTCTAAGATATTATAATACAGAAATAGTTAAATTGTCAACCTGTTGTTTATCTATTACATCATAAACGATCTCTTGCGCTCGCTCAGATATTTTACCTAGCAATTTTTCCTGCTCGCCGTCAAACTTCTCTAAAACATAAGTCTCAGCCGATCTTACCTCATCCCTTCCAATCCCGACCCTGAGCCTCATAAAATCCTGCCCTATTTTTGAAATAATAGAATTCAACCCGTTATGACCACCCGATCCCCCGCTCTCTTTCAGCCTGATCTCACCAAACGGAACATCTAAATCATCATTAATCACCAAAAGATCTTCATTTGCCAATTTAAAATAATTCATACACGCCGCCACAGATTCACCCGACAAATTCATATAAGTCTGAGGTTTTAAGAGTATTACCCTCTCCCCCGCTCTATCAAAAAAAGTCATCTCTGCATTGAATTTTTTATTAAAATTAAAACTTACTCGTTCGTTATTGACGATTTTATCAACAATCACAAAACCGGCATTATGCCTCGTTTTCGCATATTTTCCGCCAGGATTTCCCAGTCCCGCAACCAATTTCATCTCACCCCTTCTCCTCCCTCATAAGCGAGAAAACACATTTAATATAGTTACAATATACCGTCCAAACGACCTATTTGAGGCAAAGTGAGCTTGGCGGCCGCCTAAACGGCCCACGAACCGAGATGAAGCGCCAGCTTTCGCAGAAAAAGCTGGACGCGTGTCACGAAGACGGCATATTGCAATCGACAATACTCCTACATCCCAGGAATATTAAGATTCATATCTTTCATCATTACTTTAGTTTTCTCAGCAGTAATGGCCTGGGCTCTTTGCAAGGCTTCATTTATAGTTCTCTCTAATACCTTTTCAAGTTCAGAAGTCTTGCCCTCTTGCACCAAATCATCATCAATTTTAATATCTTGAAGCCTCATTTCCCCGTTAAATACCACAATTACACGACCATCAGAGCTTTTTGCTTCAATCTCAGTCTCTTTAAGCTCTTTTTGCATCGCCTTTGCTTTCTTTTGTAAGTCATAAAGCTGTTTTGCCTTATCAAGCATTTAATGCTCCTTTCCTAACAAATACTAGCTTATACCAATCAGTTCAAAAAATCAATGGCATGTCTACACCAACTTTTTCCTCAAATAAGCCTCAATAAATTTATCAATCTCACCATCCAAAACCCCCTGCGTATCACTCGTTTCAAATTCAGTTCGCAGATCTTTAATCATCTGATAAGGATGGAGAACGTAAGATCTTATTTGATTTCCCCATTCGGCCGTCCCCAAATCGCCACGCAGTTCCCGCTCTTCCTTTTTTCTTTTCTCTTCTTCAATCAAAATCAATTTCCCCTTCAAAATTCTCAACGCTGTCTCTTTGTTCTGCAGCTGGCTTCTCTCATTTTGACAGGTGACCACTATCCCTGTCGGCAGGTGTGTTAAACGAACTGCCGAATCAGTTGTATTAACACCTTGACCGCCTTTTCCAGAAGAACGATAAACATCAACCCGTAAATCCTTCTCATCCACCTCTACATCCGTCAAATTCTCCAATTCCGGAACCACCTCAAGCATTGCAAACGAAGTATGTCGTGCCTTATCCGCATCAAATGGCGACATTCTGACCAAACGATGAACACCTGCCTCACAAGACAAATAACCATAAGCATATGGTCCTTTTATCCGCAAAGTCGCGCTTTTAATCCCTGCTTCCTCTCCCTCTGACACGCTCAATATCTCATACTCGTATCCCCTTTTCTCTGCCCATCTGGTGTACATACGAAGTAACATCGCCGCCCAATCCTGAGCCTCAGTTCCACCAGCCCCAGCCCCAAAAGTCAAAATAGCATTATTATGATCAAATTTTCCCGAAAACAATGATCTTAACTCTAACTTCTCAATTTCATCCTCATTCTCAGCCAATTCCCATTCTAAAATTTCATTTTGCAAATTAGTTAGTTCCTGTGAAATCTGAATAGATTTTTCACGATCGCCCCAAAAAGAAGGCTCCCCCATCATCTTTTCAATTTCTTTCGTTCTATTTATTTTTTCATCAATTTTTAAAAGTTTTTTTAGTTCTTCTTTTTTAGCTTCTACATCCATATTTCCTCTTTCAGGTTAAATAATACCACAGTAGAGAAAATTATTCTATCAATAAATCAAAATTAATTTCTCTCTAATAATCCGTAAAGGTGCAGATTAACGCAGAAAAAGGCCAGACCTTAAATTCTTGCCCCTTTCAAAACAACTTTTAAATAATTTTTCAAATTACAAAAAATGAGTCATCTCTGACCCATTTTTTGCTCTTAACCTAAGAATTAGAATTTAGGATTAAGAATAAATGAAGCTGATTTTTTTTGTTTGTAGTAAACGCCAGCCACTCCGCTCAAAAGAGCAAGAATAGCAGGTAATGCTACAGTAGAACCAGCCTGTGGCAAAATAGCTTCGGTTTCAATAACTTCAGTTCCACCTTTAGAAACCTCACCGGTAGAAGCAGCTGCAGCTGCACTAGCAGACGCCCCGCCACCTGAAGTTGAAGTAGAGGCAGAAGTAGAAGTACTAGCCCCGCTGCCAGTTGCCGCTGCTGCACTAGCCGCGCCACTAGCAGAACCGCCAACATTGCTATTATTAGTTTTGCTACCAGTCGATGTAGAAGTATTTGAACTAGTAGAAGTTGAAGCATCTTTGCCAACTGCTGCAGCAGCTCCGGCCGCACCAGCAACATCACCATTTACTGACAAGCCAGGATTTCCGTCCTTATCTTTCGGAAAATCGACACTACCGCTTGCAGAACCGCTAGTAGTTGCAGAAGCAGACGCTCCCCCATCTTTAGATTTACCAGAACCAGTATTATTCGCGATGCTTATACTGTTATTAACAATATTATTGTTCACATTGCCGTTATTGTTATTATTCACATTAACATTACCCGAACAATGGTTGGTTTCGCAGTTTTTACTATCACCGGCTTCTACGATACCCATACCAGCAAAAATAGCAAAAAATACTACCACAGCAATTATAATCATCTTTTTCGTCATACAAATTCCTTTCGTTTTTGTAATTTGTAAGTAATAATATCGACCTTTTAATTTTTAATAACTTCCTATTTCTACCAACAAACTTATTTATTAGCAGAAAAGGTTGTAGGAGGCGGCAATAGGAATTGCCGCCTCCTTGCGCCCAAAGGGCGCGGATCATTTGTAACCTGTTCCACCGCCGTCATTGGCGATAGCAATGGCGTTGTCAACAACATTATTGTTAACGTTGCCATTATTATTGTTGTTGACATTCTTTCCGCCACTAACCTTATTGCTAATGTTAGTGTCGCCGCCGCTCAGCCAGCCAAACCCTAAAGCCAGCTTGAGGATACCCTCCTCGTACCGTACATCTCGAATCGACTCGGCCGACATCGGTGCACTGCCCGGCAAGAGAAATCTCCTCTTCGGCGGACAAGGCGCCTCAGCAACAACCTGCTGCTGACATTCCTGCAAATAGGTCCTGCAGATCTCACGCACCTGAGTTACAAACTCTGACTTCACCTGTAAGTTGATCGGAGTATTGATGATCAGAGCTACAATCGGGTTATCACACCAGTTGTAGATAATTCTCCCATTGCGTAAGTGCGTCCTATCAAGAAAGTCTCCCCAGAACCAATCTACCTGTAGGTCATTCGCATGACCCTTAGACATCTTGCTCCGGCGGAGCGACAAAGCCATCACGACTTTGCCCTTCATCTCCTTATACTTCCCCTGTTCCACCAGACTGATCGGATCGATCATCCGGGCAGTATCAAAATTAAAGTTTTGATACTGTGTTTGCTTGTCTGTAGTCTTAAGCCCGGAGTCATACGATCCCATGTTCTCGTAGCCTGAGGAAGTCGCTAGCGACGGCGCAGTACCAACATTTCCAGAAATGGAAGGTGTTGTCTGTTGCGTCGTTGGCTCTGTCAGGTCAATCACGTCATCTTCAACATCCTGCGCCAGTGCAGGGATAGCGACAACCATCACCAGTGTCAGAATCATCCATAACTTCCGCATCAGAATCACCTCCCTTTAATCGTCACGCAATCAGCACTGCACTGGATTGTACAGAAACCGATAGCCTTCACCGTCAAGTCCCTGTAGTTACCTACCGGAACTCGAATGGTACCGCTGAAGCCTTTGTCACTGACAGTCCCATGCTTCACCAGCCTGCCTGCGTCGATCACCGTCTGTCCGAGCATTCGCTCACCGCAGAAAATCATCACACAGCCACTACCAGTAAAGGCAGTATCGTTACCGTCCAAAACCTTGATGGTCAAGGTCTGCCCGTCAACATTCACTTCAGTCTGCACCAATGAAGATACAGGCGGAATAGGCGAAGCAGGCGAAGGTGTATCCACACCCACTTGGGCGATGTTTTCCAAATCGAGTACACCACTTTCAGTAGTAGGAACGCCAGCCTGAGTAGTAGCCGCGCCAGCAGAAGGCGTACTAGCAGTACGACCACCGCCATTAGCTATCCACTCCTCAATCGAGATTGGAACGACATAAAGCGGAATCATAATCCACTTATCCCGCTCACCCCTGATTTTTGCCCGAGTACCAAGCCAGAACGCTATAGAACCAACTTTGTCAGCTTTCACCATACCCCTTAGAGCCATGCCGTTCTTTGACTCGGCTATCATGCGAGCCCCTTCAGGCTCGCCAGCTTTCCTCTGAGCGTCAGTCAAAGGACGATCGAAGTCTTCGACCATCATCTTCATCCAACGTCCAGGGTTTGGCACGTCCTGGTTAACTTGGTAGGCTTTCGCCTCCACCCAGGCGCACTGCGGGATATAAGCCGTCGGACAACCATTGCAAACAACTATTTCGGCAAAGCCGAAAACATCGCCTGGTTGCCCATTGCAATCCTCTCTGAGGGCAAAAGTTCCGGATATTCCGTAGAACATCCACTCCTTAAACCCTCCGAAGAGCGACACGGAGTGCGTGGCCGTGGTCATCACGGCCGTTAACACCAACAACAATGTAAAGGTACGAACCAAACGTGAGACCATTAACGGCCACCTCCTATTAAATATTTTGGTTCTTCACGTAAGCCTTGCCACCTTTTGTATTGATGAGCAAGGTCTTGGCCGGGATCTCCACCCGAAAGCGAGCATCCCGTAAGGACAAAGGAAGGCAAAGCGATCTCCAAAATAAATTTAAAAGAAATCAAGCCCCACAATTCCCAGCCAAGACTCTGATCGCCAAATCACTAAGTATTTAGATACAAAGTCGCAGATTTTAAAGCAATAAAGAAGGACCCTTCCCAGGCCCTCTTTTCTATTGTTAACGCATAATTGTAACATAACTATACGTCTTTGTCAAGAGTATTCTTG
>CAYZYR010000013.1:0-32093 GCA_964482785.1 uncultured Candidatus Saccharibacteria bacterium
ATTAATGGTCTAAACTATCTTGATCTAAAAAGCAACCTTTTTTTAGGACGCTAATGTAATCAATGGGATAAGAGGAAAAATTATGTTTTAAATCATGATTTAGGGAGGCCGGTGAGAGGAAAAATTTTATTAAATTGCTCATATTAGCCCTCTTTTTTATGTTTCTAACGTTAGATATTAACACAATAATTGTTTGTCAACAAAGTGTGGATATGTTAAATGTATATACAAGGAGAGGTGTATGAAAAAGCATGATTTACCTGGTGTTTTTATTGTTTTTGAAGGACTTGACGGAGCTGGCTCGTCGACGCAAGCAGAGCTGACAACGAAATATTTAAACGGGATCGGTATTAAAACTTTTAAAACTAAAGAGCCGACAGATAATTTGGTAGGGGGACTGATCCGTGGAGTGTTGACTTATCAGTGGAAAATTTCCAATATCGGATTACAACTGTTGTACGCCGGAGACAGATGTCATCATTTGGAAAATAAAATCTTACCGATTTTAAAAAGGGGGCAGACGGTTGTTTGTGACAGATATATTTTTTCGAGTGCGGCTTTTGGATCGATAGATTGCGATGAGAAGTGGTTGCTAGATATAAATGAGAAATTTATTTTACCAGATATTACTTTTTTTATTGACACGGAGCCTAAGAATTGTGTCGAGCGAATCAGTCAGTCTAGGGACGGGTTTGAATTATTTGAAAAAATAGATAAACTAGAGAAGACGAGGATGAAGTACATAGAGTTATCGGAAAATAATAAATACAATATTGTACGGATAGATGGGAGTAGAAGTATTGAGACAGTATCCGAGGAAATAAAGATTAAATTGGGAAACATTTTAAGGAGAAAATATGACAAAGTGTCCAGTTTGTGAAATACCGATTGAGGAAGATGTAGCGCTTGTTCGTGGTAAATTTAATGAAAAAGAGTATTTTTTTTGTTCTGAGGTATGCAAAGAAGAGTTTAGTTATAATCAAGAGAAATATCTAGCTAATATTGATTTGGGAGATTTGAATGATGATGATGATGATGATGGATTAGACTACGGATATAGTGATTCGGAAGAAAGGGATGGGTTGGATTGTGAAGAAACATAAGCACAATTTTTTATATCTAGCTCTTATTGCTTTGACTATATTGATAGTTAGTTTTATTAGTTTTAACAATCATAAAAATCCGTCGCCGGCAAAAGTATGGTTCGAAGAAAAATTTAAAAAATAGAAACAAAACTATTTACATATTGACAAATTGTAAAGGAAACTTTACAATTTTTGTGTAGACTGAAAAGAGGTATTAATGAAAGAGAAAGAGGTGGAGTTAAAATTAAAGGAATTGAGGAAAACCAGAAATTTAAGCCAAGAAGAGTTAGCAAACAGGCTTGGGGTTTCCCGTCAATCAATCATTTCTATTGAACGCGGAGAATACCTTCCTTCTCTGCCACTGGTTTTGGATATTTTGAGCTTTTTTGAAGTGCCTCTTGAAGATATAATCTACTGCGAACATGTTAATTTAAATAATTTGAAAGGAGGTGAGAAAGATATGCCAAGAGAAATTATACCATTTTCCCCTTTTGGGGATATTGATCGATTCTTTGACGAGCCAATAGTAAGGTGGCCATCAATCCCATCAGTTAACATGCCCGGTGTTAACGTGAGAGAAACTGATAAGAACGTGATAGTTGAGGCCGAGCTTCCTGGTGTGCGCGAAGAAGATGTTGATCTAGAGCTGAATGATGATAATTTGACAATTCGGGGACAGAAAAAGACTGAAGAGGAAGTAAAGGAGAAAGACTACTACCGAAGAGAGTTTGTTTATGGATCATTTACTAGGACCATTGTATTACCGAAATCAGTGGAATCTGATAAAGCGGAGGCTGAGTTGAAGAACGGTGTATTAAAAATCACTTTCCCGAAATACGAGGAAAAGGTTCCAAAAGGTAAGAAGATTGAGATAAAGAAAAAATAACAAAAAATGCCCTCTTGTAGGGCATTTTTTGTTTTGACTAACGAAAATTTTTGCTTTATACTATTATTAGTATGTATAAAATAGATGTGAAAAAAATACACTTATCATATGGATTTCTTGTATTGATGGTGATTTTCTTTATTTCTCAATTAGTTTTAAATCCTGTGATTAGAAAGATACCCTACTGGGGCGAGGTGATTTATGCATGGCAATTAGATGTTCGAGCAAAAAGATTGCCAGAAGGATCAGAAGGAAGGACTACGCTGGAAAGATTGTCGCGAAATATTAGGGGAGAAGAGGGTATTTATAAAGCAGAAAACAATAATAGCGGTAAAGGACCATTGCCAATTATGGGCAAATAGGAGGGCGAAGTGAAAAAATTTATAATTTCTATAGTGGTTGGGGTATTTTTCCTGGCTGGCGGGATTATTCTTGCAGTTTCAAATTATAATTTTTCCAGAGCTGATTATATGATGACTAAAGAATATGTTTCACCCGTAGATACAATTTGGAAAGACTATCGGCCAGCGCATTCGGTAGGCGGAGCTAAATACTGTATTTTAAGACAAAGCGGCTCGAACCCTCCAGTAGAAAAATGTAACACTAATGATGCTCATACTAATTTATACTCGATTAAACAGAGTGAATTTGTGGTTAGTTACAACATCGATGGGGAGACTTATACAGAAACATGGGTTAAGGATACGCGATATAAACACCCAGTCACTGAGGAGGCTTTTGCATGGAGAGTTGATATTACGAATTCGGCTGGCCAGTTAAAGTTTAAAGAGAAATGGTTGGCAACGGATTTTTATGCTTTTAAGATATCTGATCAAGGGCCTACTAGTGGAAGAGACCATACAACATGGATTTTTAGCGGCAAAAATTTAGATAATGATTCTTCCGATCTAAGCACGACATCAGATGGTAAATGGAAATATATTTCGAAAGCAGACTACACGGCGAAGTATGCAAGCTGGCAAGATGGTGGTGCTAAACTTTTCCCACCCTCCAATCAAACTGTTTATGATTTTGATAATCCGCAAAATAACATATTAAAATGGCACGTTCTATATAATAACGAAGCAGACTGGTGTAATCCTAACAAAAATAATAGTAATATGTATTCTCAATGGTTGACTTATGGAAGTATGCCTGGCTCTTGTTATAATAGCGACTGGGGAATGGATACTATGTGGTCCAGCCAGTCATCGATGCAAGTGGCAAAGTGGACTGTTGAGGTAGAGAAGTTCTAAGTATAGCTTGAAATTGTTATCTATTTTTGGTAAAATTTATTATACCGGGTGGTTAGCTCAGTTGGCTAGAGCGTTTCCTTGACGTGGAAAAGGCCACAGGTTCGAGTCCTGTACCACCCACCATATCGTATTTTGTTTAATTGTAGCGCCTCGCTCGAACTATTTTTGAACAAAATATTGAATAATTTAATGATTTTCACAACGTTCATTGTTTAATAATTTTAATCGCTTTGCCATTAATTAAGGCGTCGGCAATTTTTTTATAAGCAGAATATAAAATCCTTTGATAAGTGCTTTGTGAAGTGTGCATTCTGTCCGCCGCTTCTTGCTGTTCCAAATCGTTGATGTGCCGCAACCGATACGCCTCTATTTCTTCGGCGGTAAGTTCTACAATTTCAAGTTCCCTCATCGACACGCCCTGAGGTTTGAAATAAGTTATATTCGGATTAAATTCGATTTTTCTACAAAGTCTTGGTCTTGGCATAAGATTGATTATTCCTATATTTTATGATAAATTTATTCTTGGAAGAAGGCCCCCGGCCCCTTTTTACAAAGAGGCTGGTTTCCGTGCCTTCTTTTATTTTTGTTGATCTTTTAGAGCTGCTTTTTCTTCTTTGATTGCCGCTAATTCTTCTTCAAGCATTTTTTCTTCGTCTTCTAAAGCGGCCAATTCGTTTTTGGGAGAGATAAATCTCCTGAAACCGAAACCATAACTGCCGCGGCAACCCCAACCTCGCCTCATTCCGCCCCCGCAAGGGCCGAGGCCTCGGCCAGTTCCTGCACCTTGTCCCATTGGACCAGTCCCGTCAAATCTTGGCATAATATTTTCACCTCCTTTCTTAATTTTAATAGATAGTTCGACCTTTACCTGCTATCTATTATGAATATACACCCATTATATTTCATTGTCAATAGCTTAATTTTTGATATTATCAATTTATTATAGGCGACGTGCCAGTTTTCAACTGGCACGCAATTCGGAAGCGAAAAAGAGGGCAGGCGAGGATTTTTTCCCTCAACCCTCTTTCCTTTCCGCCTCTTCAGAGCGTTCAGTTTTGCATGCGAAGCATGCTGTCGGTTTCGTTCAAAATGAGTTCGGATTTCGTCAAACAAACGTACTAACATTAAACTTTCAGAAATTTTGCAGATTGATTCAGGCGCGCTAAGCGCGCGGGAGATTTTGTCGGTTTTGAAAATAGATTCTGACTTGCTACAATAAGAACATCAGTATAATATAAAATCCGCTATATAGCGGATTTTATATTATAAACTAATCTTATTTATTAAGGGCTTGGTCGATTTTTTGCTCGTAATCTGAGAGATTGGCAACGCCTTCAATCTTTTCACCATTAATAAATACGGTCGGAGTGGCTTGGACACCTTTTTTTTGGCCCTCTTGAAAATCAGCCTCGATCTTGTCTTGGATGGAATCTGATTCACGACATGAGTTGAATTCATCAAGGTCTAGATCAATATCTTGGGCATAAGTGGAGAGTTGGTTAACGTCCTGTGTCCATACTTCATAATTTTTAATCAGCAAGTCTCTATATTCTCTGTATTTGCCTTGGTCATTGGCACAGTTGGAGGCAGTAGCAACCGGAATAGCGGTTTGATGATACGAGAGAGGAAATTGTTTATAGACAAACAAAACTCGATCTTGATACTTTTGCTCGAGTTGAGGCAGGATTTGACTAGCTAGCATTTGACAAGCAGGACATTCAAAATCAAAGTATTCAACGAAGGTTACTTTGGCATCTTTCTTGCCAAAGGCAACGTCTTTTGTTGAGGAAGTGTAGTTTTGATCTTTTTTATTGTCTTTCCCAATATATAAGGCTAAAACAACGAGTAGAATGATAAAAATAGCGGCACTGATGATTGAAAAGGATGAGGGCTTGGTATTTGACATATTTTCTCCTTCGCTTCGATCACTATATCATAAATTTTGATAAAGCAATATTAGGGAAGTTCAAATCTGATAATTTCTTGTAAACTGGAAAAGCATGGGAGGCTGCGCGGGATATTATTATCGTAGATGATATTTGATTTTTTATGATCACCGGAAGGAAGAATGATATTATTTTTTGCGATTAACATTCCTTTTATTTCGATTGGGCCGCTTTTATCGCCAAAGTTAGACTTGAGAGTTATGCTGCCGGTTGAATAGATGACTGCTTTTAACTGACGGACGCTATCTGAGATTTCTACATCGCCTTTGGCAAAAATGAAAAGAAAATCCGTTGTTTCATCAGCCGCAATTATGTTGTTACCAATGATAACATCGCCTTCAAGCAAAAAAGTGCCTTGGTCATGATAAGTTAATGTTCGAGTGTCGTCGCCAATATTAATCGAGGTATTTTTATATTTCCATAGACCGCCTTCGGGATACTTTTTCTCTTGATCGGAAGTAGGATCTTGGGCACGAGTGTTTAGATAATATGTTCCATAAATAGTGGAGGCGGGCAAATCGATTGCCTTTTCTTTAGAGAATTTCTCAAAATCTCTATCCAGTTTTTTACTCATCAAATCCCAATTGATTGAATAAGGTTTGAGCTGCTTGGCAGCAGTTTGAGTTCCTACGCCTAAATCATTTCCGGCAACCACGCTTCTTGGGTCAAGAGTAAAGCGTCCTACGTTGATAGTATTTGATCTTGCATAAACATCTCCGCTAATGCGACCGGGATTAGGGCTAGGGACTTTGGACCATATTGATTTAGTTTCGCTATCGAGACCGAATTGTCGGGTAACTTGTGTTCTAAATTGAATGTGGTTAAGGTCTAGGAGTTCTCTTTTGATTGTATTGGTACCTGCTGTGGCAAGAGTGTTTGTTTCTGAAACATATAAATCACTCCAGTAATCAAGCCATGTCTGAGTTATTGGTTTAATGGTAACATCGAAATAAGTATGTGACACAGGATTTCGCCAAGTGACGGTATAGATATAGGTATCATTAGGCGGAGTTGCGACTGTTGAGACTGTCGTTCGAGTAACTGCTACTGTTTTTCCATAGCATGAACCGATAGTGGGAGCGGAGACGTTTATTGTGCAGGCTGTTTGACTGTCAGAGAATTTTATTTCACTTGGCTCGAGACCGGCGGCGATTTCGACGGCAACACTGTTGCTAGACATAAGCAGAAGCATCATAGAAGAAGCGGGAGGAAATGCTAAGACTGGCTTAATATTAATCCCACACAACAATAAACTAATTAGACAAAGAAACAATTTTTTCATTCGCGTCTTTCAATATTATTTTATTTATTTTATTATAGCGTATTTTTAAATATAAAAAAATAGCTTGCTTTTACTGGTTAACTGGTATATTATTTGAGTGAAAAAGTTTAATGAGGGGATTAGGGAGCGCGATGAAAGATATATATTTAACAGTTATCATTCCTTTTTTTAATGAAGAAGGCTCGTTAAAAAAATTGTGGGGGGAACTTTTACCGGTTTTGAAAAAGTTAAATAAGAATTATGAAGTACTTTTTATAAATGATGGAAGTACTGACAAATCAGAAAAAATAGGACGAGAAATTGAAAATGAAGGCAAAGGAGCTCGCTTAATTCACCACGGTAGAAATCAAGGTAAGGCGGCGGTTTTGCAGGTGGGTTTTAACGAAGCGAAGGGGCAATATGTGGTGACAATGGATGCTGACTTACAGGATGATCCGAAAGAAATTCCGGCGCTTTTAAAAAAGATCGGGGAAGGCTATGATCTAGTGTCTGGATGGAAAAAAGACAGGCATGACCCGTGGCACAAAACTATTCCGTCTTTTATATTTAATAATTTATTGTTAAGAGCGATCGGAGGATTAAAGATCCACGATATAAATTGCGGGCTCAAGATATATAAAAATGAAGTGGTCAAAACAGTTTCTGTTTATGGCGAGCTGTATAGATTTATCCCAATTTTAGCAGCAAATAAAGGTTTTAAGGTCAGCGAAATACCTGTAAAACACAGAGAGAGAAAGTTTGACAAATCGAAATACGGCGCTTCGCGGATGCTGAGAGGCTTTTTGGATATATTTACTGTCTTTATGCTGACTAAATTTTTAAAAAGACCTCTACATATGTTCGGTCCTATTGGTTTGTTTTTTACGATGGCTGGCATAATTATGTTAGTTTATTTGAGTTATTTACACTTTGCATTAGACGAGAGTATTGGAAATCGGCCTCTTTTAATCTTTGGGGTGATGTTTGCGATAGCAGGGCTTCAATTATTATTTACTGGACTGATTGCTGAATTGATCACTTATTATGCTCAAACAAAGAAAAATTAGTTAATATTGTCTAATGAAAAAATTGTTGAAAAATAAAAAAATTATTAGTATAGCCAGAAAAATTTTAGAGATTGGTGTTCTGGCGGTAGCGATAATTTATATAGGAAAATTTTTATTTTCAGGATGGGACCAGATATCGGATAGACTGGGGGATATGAATGTCTGGTTGGTTTTGTTGTCGTTGGGCTGTTTTTTTGGATATTTTATTTTGAGATCTTTGGGCTGGTTTTTGATAATGAAAATATTGGGGGCGGAACTGAGACTTAAAAAAGCGGGATATATTTGGTTCATATCGGAATTTAGCAGATATGTGCCAGGTAATGTATGGTCTTTTTTAGGAAGAGTATATTTAAGTAATAAAGAAGGGGTTTTAAAAAGTATAACTAGTGTAAGCTTGGTTTTGGAAATGTTGTATTTGTTAGGAACGAGTTTGTTGATTGGTCTGGTATTTTTTCTGGTATCGCCGATTGATAATTTGGAATTTTCGTACTGGTGGTTGGTGGTGTTCATTCCTATGATATTGTTAATTATTAATCCGAATGTTTTAAATAAATTGTTAAAAATAGTTTTGAAAAAACTTAAAAAAGAGGTAGTCAAATTGAATATTTCTTTCGGGCAATCATGGATATTGTTTTTGGTTTTTTTGCTCGCTTGGGCTTTGTATGGACTGGGGTCGTATCTGACAGCTAAAGCATTTGTAGACCTCTCCGGAGTGCCGGTAATTTGGCTGATGTCAACGTTTGTTTTGGTTTGGGCGATCGGATATTTGAGCTTTATCACGCCGATGGGTTTGGGAGTAAGAGAAGGGGCTGTTGTAGCAATATTAAAAACGATGATATCGGCGCCGCTTGCTAGTTTGATCGCGCTGGTTACAAGAGTTTTTTTAATAATAAGTGAATTAATAACGTTGGGACTGGTGGTTGGTTTGGACAGGATCAAACTTAGAAAAAATGCGAAACGAGTGATTGCTTATTGTAAAAACAACAAACATAAAGCGTTGCTGATAGGGGCGATAATATTGTACGTCGCTTATTTTATGACTTTAACTTTTTTAAGACATTCTAATTATCAGAGCTCGAGATATGATCTAGGGAATATGGATCAAACTGTTTGGAATACTTCGAGGGGAAATTTTTTTCAACTGACTAGCCCGGAAAAGGGTGAACAAGTTTCCCGTTTTTCTATACATGGCGATATCGCCTTGGCGTTTTTGGCGCCAATATATTGGCTTTGGCCATCTGCTTACGCATTGTTGGGAATACAAACAATCGTTGTGGCCTTAGGAGCTCTGGCGGTATGGCGGCTTTCTAATGAAGTGATAAAAAATAAAAATATATCGCTAATGTTAGCGGTATCTTATTTACTTTATCCGGCAACGCAACGGGCAAATATATTTGATTTTCATGCAGTGACGTTAGCTAACAGTTTGTTGATATTTGCATTTTATTATGCATATAAAGGGAAATATTTGAAATATTTAATATTTTCTTTGTTAGCATTGGCAACGAAGGAAACTATCGCCTTTTCAATCGTGATGATCAGTGTTTACTTGATGGTTTTTAAAAAAGAGTACAAATGGAGTGCTTTAACCGGAGCTATAGCTGTCCTCTGGTTTGGAGCTTTGCTGTGGTGGATTATGCCAACGGCGCGCAATTTTTCAAATGAGCATTTTGCCTTGAATTATTATCAAAACTTGGGGAGCTCGCCGGGCGAGATCATTAAAAATATCTTTTTGAAACCTAGTGTTGTATTTCAAACATTGTTTGAGAATAATAGTTTTCGCTATCTTGGGATAATATTGGTTCCGCTGGGCTTTTTACCGATAGCATCACTGGGGATATTGTTGGCTTTGCCGGCGTTGGCAGTAACGATGCTCAGTAGCCAAGATCAAATGCGGATGATTGGTTATCATTATACGAGCGATATTACGCCATTTCTTTATATTGCTTTAATATTTGCGATTGTAAATGTTTCGAGATGGTTAAAAAGTGCTGTTAAAAAACGAGGGAAGATGATATCTGATAAGATAGTTGAGAGGCTAGTTGTCGCATATCTTCTAGTGTTTACTATAGTATCTGCTTGGATAATGGGACCGCTGCCATTTGCGATAAGGGGCGAGATGGAGCCATTTAAGACTAATGTTTCAAAAAGATATTTAGACAATTTAGCAAAATCAATTCCGCAAGAGGCCAGAGTCTCGGCGTCAAATCGCATGTCACCGCATTTCACTCATCGCGAGATCAGCTATCTTTTTCCAAATGGCGTCGGCCAGGCAGATTATATTATAGTAGAAGAAGGCTGGCCGTTTGAATTGAGATCAAGCGAATACTTGAGCCAGGAATTGCGTAAGTTGGAAAATAATCCGAGCTATAGTCGAATTTATAAAAAATCTAATATTCAGGTTTTTAAACTGATAGACTCTAAATATTAACTGGTTGATTGTATCTTCAGATTGCGATATAATACTAGATAAACTAGGAGATTATTATGATATTACTAGAAGGAAAGCCAATAAAAGAGAGAATTGATAGCGAAACGCTTAGCATTGTGCATAATTTAAGAAAGATAAATTTTGTGCCACATTTAGCGGTTATCATGGTTGGTGAAAGAGATGATAGCAAGTTATATGTTTCGATTAAATCAAAAGAGGCAAAAGAGTTAGGGATGGATTTTTCGCTTTATAGGTTTTCTGAGATAGAGAGTCAGCAGGAAATCATCGATACGATCAATCATTTAAATAATGATAAGGAAATACATGGTATTATTGTTCAATTGCCGCTGCCAGAGCAATTTGATAGTGAGAAAATTATTGAGACGATTGGCAACAATAAAGATGTTGATAATTTAAAGGGGGTGGAGAAATTTCAATCACCGACACCGAACGCGGTAATGGATTTGTTTGAACAATACGATATACAAACTGAGGATAAAAAGATTGTTATTTTGGGCAAAGGAAGATTGGTAGGGCAACCATTGGAAGCTATAATGAAGAGGCAAGGATGGAATGTTGAGTCGTGCGACATCGAAACAAAAGATCTATTGAGAAAAGTAAAAGAGGCGGATATAGTAGTGGCGGCAACAGGGACACCAAATATTATTACGGAAGATATTGTAAAAAAAAATTCGGTTATTATTTCGCTAGGCAGAGAGGCTAATTTTGATCGATTGAAGGATATTGTAGAAGCGATTACGCCAAAAATAGGCGGGGTTGGACCGATTACAGTGGCTAGACTTTTAAACAATACGGCAAAAGCGGCCCAAGAGTTAGCTAGGTATTAAAGAGTGGGGTTATTTATCGATTTTTGATAATAAATCTTCTATGGGGATTTGGCCGAGGTCGCCTTCCCCTCTTTTTCTGACAGAGACAATGAGCTCTTTTTTAGTTTTTGATTCCTCTATTTCCTTTTGCCCGACAATTAAAAGATAAGGGATTTTTTGGGTTTCGGCTTTTCTGATTTTTTTGCCCAAGGTTTCGTCTGACATATCGACGTCAATGCGGATACCTTTGATTTTAAGTTCCTCGTAAATTTTACATGAATAATCAAAGACTTTTTCGGAGACAGGAATTATTTGCATTTGAATAGGAGCAAGCCAATATGGGAAAGCGCCGGCAAAATGTTCGATTAGTAATGCCATAAATCTTTCATAAGATCCAAGTATGGCACGATGAACCATGACTGGATTTTCTTCTTGTCCTTGATCATTTATATAAGTTAGTTTAAATCTTTTGGGGGTGGCAAAGTCTATCTGGACGGTGGGGATTTGGATTTTGCGGCCAGTTGCATCTTTGAACATGAAGTCTAGTTTTGGACCATAAAGGGCAGCCTCGCCTTCAAATTTTACGGCTCCTAAATCCATTTCGTCAGATACTTCTTGGAGAATTTGTTCGCAAAGATCCCAGTCTTTGGGATCGCCGATGTATTTCTCGGGATGGGAGTAATCTCTAACTGATAAAGATACGGAATGATTTTGCCACATGCCGAGGTCGGTGTAAAAATCTTTGATAATGGTGACCATATTTTTAATCTCTTGCTTGACTTGATCGACGCGGCAGAAAGTGTGGCCGTCTTCAACGGTAATGGCATAAACACGGTTTAAACCTCCAACTTCACCACTTTTTTCGGCTCGATATTGTTTTTCTGATTCCATGTATCTTATAGGTAAATCTTTATAAGAGCGCATTTTTGAGGCGTATATTTGGGTTTGATGAGGACACTGGACTGGTTTCATGACAAAGTTATGGTCTTTGCCTGAGGATACATGAAAAAGTTCGTCGCCAAATTTATCGGCGTGTCCAGAAATTTTATAAAGATCAATTTTAGCCAAATGGGGAGTTGAAACTTTTTCGAAGCCATAAGAACGGCAAATCTGTTCAACTCTTGATTGGAGAAGTTCTTTGATCATGGTACCTTTGGGGGTAAAGAGAGGCAAGCCAGGTCCGACTAGATCTGAAAAAACAAAAAGGTCTAATTCTTTGCCTAATTTTCGGTGATCTCGTCTTTGGGCTTCTTCTAGCATATTTAGATATTGATCCATTTTTTCTTTTGAATCAAAAGCGGCGCCATAGATGCGAGTGAGCATTTTGTTTTTTTCATCGCCGCGCCAGTAGGCTCCGGCCAGACTAAGAAGCTTAAAGGAGGTAATTTGGCCGGTTGTTTTGAGGTGAGGACCGGAGCATAAATCGGTGAAATCGCCTAGAGTGTAAATACTAACTTCATCTGAATCGATTCCGTCTATTAACTCTAATTTATAAGGTTGATCTTTGAAGAATTTCTTGGCTTCGGATTTGGACATTTGGGAATGTTTTATTTCAATGTCTTGTTTGATGGTTTTATTGGCTTCCTGTTCGAGCTTTGCCAGATCATCCGTGGTTATGGGTTTGGCAAATTCAAAATCATAATAAAAGCCATCTTCAATCGAGGGACCGATGGCAAATTTTGTATCAGGAAAAATTATTTTAACGGCTGAGGCTAGTACGTGAGACGCGCTGTGGCGCAGTTTTTCTAAATCTTCCATAGAGACTCCTTTATTTCAATCTAAAACTAAAAATTGTTTTGTTTTTCAAAAAATAAACTGTATGTAAACATAATAACAGATTAGAACTGATATGAAAATATAAAAACTTATTTGGAGACGGAGGGAGAGAGCTCGTTTTTAATAATAGCGCGAAAAACATCGCCTTGGGAAATAATTCCGATTAATTTATTGCCCTCTTCTACGACCGGCAAGTGCCGGACTTTATAAATAATCATCATAGAAGCGGCCTCCATAATAGGTAAGTCTGGATCAACAAAGATTAATTCTGAATTCATCATATCTTTTATTTTCAAATTCTTTACTTCTTGAGCATGGTGTTCGAGATTTTCTAAATCGAGATCATAGAGATGAGTATCGGTATTCATCTCAAAGAGTTCCTTGTAGGTAGGAAAGAGTCCTTTGAGCAGATCTTTTTCAGAAATCATGCCAATACACTCATATTTATCGTTGACTATAGGGATACCGCTGATACGCTTGTCAACTATGAGAGAGGCGGCGTTGACAAAGGAATCATCTTCTTTGAGGATAGACAATTCTTTGGTCATAATATCGCGAACTTTCATAGAACCTCCTTGTTTATTCCTGGGATAGGAAATTTAAGACAATGGTTCTTTATTTCTTCTTTTACATTAGATAATAATCGGTTTTTTTGCAAGAAAGTGGCGAGAACTTGAAGAGTTTTTGAGCGGGATTCACTTTGCTCAGGCATTTGGAATGACTTTATTTCGTTTATGACTAGACTAATCCAATTGGCTATTTGAATCATGTCGTCCTGCTTCATTCCTCTAGTTGTGATAGCGGGAGTGCCTATTCTTAGACCGCTTGGATACATGGGGTTGAATTGGTCGCGGGGAATAGTATTTTTATTGGCGGTTATGCCGACAAATTCGAGAGCTTCTTGGGCTAATATACCACTACCCGGACCGAGAATTGGAGTTAGGTCGATTAGAATGAGATGGTTTTCAGTTTTGTCGGCGACAAGTTTTAGGCCAAAATCTTTTAATTGGTCTGCCAGAACTTTGGCATTTTCGATGATTTGGGCAACATACTCCTTAAATTCTGGCTTAGAAGCTTCTTCAAGAGCAAGAGCGATAGCGGCAATTTGATTGTCATGGGGACCGCCTTGTAGACCAGGGAAAACGGCTTTGTCGATCTTCTCGGATAGTTTATTATCTTTGGCTAAGCCGAGATCGGTAACCATAATCATACCACCTCTAGGACCCCTTAAAGTTTTATGAATGGTGGTGGTAATAATGTGAGCAAAATCTTTAGGAGAAGGGTGTAAACCGGCGACGACAAGACCGGCGATATGAGCGATATCGGCCACGTGATAGGCCCCGACTTCATTGGCGATTTGGTAAAATTTAGCGAAGTTGTATTTTAAGGGGTAGGCGGTGGCGCCGGACCAAATGATTTTGGGACGGTGTTGTCTGGCTAATTTATATAATTCATCGTAATCTATTTCACCGCTAGGAAGAACATGATATGAAATTGATTTATAAAATTGGGCGGTGGCGGAAGCTTTCCAACCATGAGTTAAATGCCCACCGTCTGGAAGATTTAAACCCATAATGGAGTCACCCGGCTGGCAACATGCAAGATAGACGGCAAAATTAGCAGGAGAACCAGAATAAGGCTGGACATTTGCATGAGGAACGGAAAATAATTTTTTGGCTAAGTTTTGAGTGATTATTTCTATTTCATCGACATATTTATTGCCGCCGTAATAGCGTTTTTTGGGATAGCCTTCTGAATACTTATTGGTTAAGATACTTCCTAAGGCTCTGAGCACATTTTCCGATGCATAGTTTTCTGAGGGAATGAGTTCTAGACCTTCAAGTTGACGGGCTGATTCTTTTTTTATTAGTTTGCATATGTCTTTTTCCATTATTTTTTATTTCCTTCCGGTTGAGCCAAAAGATCCGCCACCGCGACTACTTTGATTTAGAGTTTTGACTTCTTCGATTTCAGGATATTCGACTGGTTGAATTAAGATCTGGGCGATTTTGTCGCCTTTTTCTATTTTATAATCGGATTGACCTAGATTTATTATTAAGGCGATACATTCTCCGCGATAGCCACAATCTATAACACCGGCCAGACAGCGGATGCCAGCCTTGAGGGCAAGGCCACTTTTGTCTAAAACCCTAGCAACATAGCCTTGAGGCAGTTCTAATGCAAAGCCTAATTTAAAACCATATCGCTCTTACGGTACGAGTATTTTTTCTTCCTGAGAATAGACGTCAAAACCAGCATCGCCAGGATGGGCTTGACTGGGAAGTATGGTGTCGGGATTTAATTTTTTGATCTTAATTTTCATTTGAGCCCTAACATCAATAAATATACTTTGTTTTGATAGTATATGCAACCAAAGACTAAACATATTTAACCTGATATGTTATAATTGGATTATGGGCAAAGCAATATGTGAAAATAGAAGAGCGCGATATGATTATGAGATTATCGAGAGCCTGGAAGCAGGCATTGTTTTGAATGGGCAGGAAATTAAGGCAATCCGAGCGGGAAAAGTTAATATTTCGGGAAGCTATGGTAAGATTTTTTTTAAGGACCAAAAACCGGAAGTTTGGTTGGTTGGGGCGTCGATTGTGTCGATTGAAGGTGATCAAAGTAGAAGTCGGAAATTACTGCTTCATAAAGATCAAATAGCTAAATTGATCGGAAAGGTTCAGGAGAAGGGACTGTCCTTGATTCCACTTAGATTATATTTTAATAGAGGATACGCTAAGTTGGAGATTGGAGTAGGACGAGGTTTGAAGAAGTATGATAAAAGAGAAAAAGTAAAAGAGAGAGACGTTGAGAGAAGGACAAGACGCGGACAGTATCGATAAATTATTTAAGATTTTTAGGGATTAGGCTTGTCCAATTTGGACCCGATCCAATCTCGTAGTACAGGGGTTTGGAATTGTATTTTCCGCCATCGTTTATGGCGGAATTATTTTTACCTTCTAATTTAGAGACAAGGACATAAGAGGTGCCATTAGAATAATATTTATAGTTGAAGTGGTTGTTATTTATTGGGTCTTTGGGCAGCTCTTTGAGAAGAAAACCGAGTCTGTTTTTCAGATCGTTATAATTTGATTGGGGATAGACTTTTGTGTTTTCACTTTGCTGATTAATAACGGAGCTGACCAGTTGAAGGTCACTGACTCGTTTTGCATCTCTGGAGCGAATTTTTAGATAATTGATAGAATGATAACTAATCAAAGCTAAGATTGAAAAGATAATTATTATAAAAATTAGGTCTGTTAGTGTAAAATTAAGGTTTTTTTTCATATTACCTCTTTACGAGCTTGATTTTTCCAGCTCGCTATTTATAGTACCTAAAGTTTGCCAAATATCGATAAGGTTTCTTTGACATTGTTCTTGGATGGATAATCCGTCATTGAAATTTTGATCGATGGGAGTTTTTTCAGTGATGGAACTAAATATTTTTTTTGCTTGCTCATTTGAAGACTGAAATTCTGTTATTTTGCTATTAATATCGGAAAGAAGGCTATCAAGTCTGGTAGTGTCTTTATTTTTTTGCTTTAGGGTGTAAATATTGTTGTTTAGTTCGGTTATTTGGAGTTTGATGTTTTCCAAAGCGGTAGAAAATTTATCACTGATAAGTTCACCAGATATTTTTCTATATGACGAAAGGGTTTTGAGCCAGGCTTTGTTAATGTCTTTTGCGATATTGGAGAGATCTTTATTTTCTTGGGCGGTTTGGATTTTTAAATTTTGGGCAGATAGAACATTTTTGCCATCTTCTAGTATCCGGTTGAGGATTTCTTTTTCTGAGACTGAATAGCTTTGGAGCTGGTCGAGTTGAGTTTTTTGGCCGGAAAGATACGATTGGAGAACTGTGATGAGAGAAGATAGTTCCTTTTTTTTGGCATTTACAAAATCAGGATTTGAAAAATCTTGGACAGCGATCTTGGCGGATGTTTTTTTGTCGTTTTTGTATTGAGATAATGACTTGGTAAGTGTTAGTTCCTCGGCTAGAGCATAGTTAAAATTGAGAAGAATAGTTGATATTAAGATAAAATTGAAAAGAATTTTTTTAAACATTTTAATAAGTGCTCAAGTCAGTTAATATTTCTTTGAGAGGCTCAGTTGAAGCGGCGGATTTTATTTTGGAAATGTCGTTGCCAAGGTTATTGATTGAATCATCGATAAATTTGATCTTTTCGTCGACAGTAGATTTCTTCGCTGAGACATACCTATGAACGACAGTGACATTGGTGGGTGTTTTGGTATCAGCTCCTAATTGATAAAAATAGGCTAATGCCACAAAGCCAACTAAAATGATTATGATAAAAAAATATTTAATAGGAGAAGACATTTCTACCTCTATTTTATAACTTAGGCGATGAGCTTGAGGTTGTCAAGGCCGTAGCAAATAAGGGATTTTAAAATGGGTATTTTTGGATTTTTTGTAAGAAGGGTCTTAATTTAACTATGTCTCTTTTTGATGTTAATGTCAGAGAGTTATTTTGGAGGAATTTATTTATAGAGGTGTTTGTGCTTTTTTAATTTCTCGGGTAGATTTATTTAAGATTGGATTTTTGTTTGGTTGGAATGCTGGGGATGATTTTTTGAAATGGGGGTTTTGTTTTTATGTGAGGATTAAATGAGTGCAAAAAGCCGCGGCGTAGAAGCCGCGGCTTATAAACTAGTAAACAAGGTCTGACTGTCTCAGCAGTCTTAAAGGTTTGGTTTGCATCCAGAAATGCAATGATGGCAAAGGTTGTATCTAGGAAGTCCGAAACGCTCTATTACATCAAGAGTTCTTTCGAAAGGAAGATATACGCAAGACTCAGCCTTAATGTCTTCGGCGATCTTCTCCTTGGAGACTTTTGAGGCTATGAGCTCATCGTATGTGGCCATGTCAATACCATAGTAACAAGGATGCTTGATCGGAGGAGAGAGAATTCTCATGTGGACCTCCGAGGCATTGCCGACATGCTTAAGGTAAAGACAAGCCTGACGGCTAGTATCGCCGCGGACGACGGTATCGTCTGTTAGAATAATCTTCTTGCCGTCGACTACAGACTTAATGACGCTGAGCTTTACAGGGACGCCGGATTGCCGGAACTTGCTATCTGGAACCATAAAACCGCGTCGGGCGTTTCTATTGGCGATGAGGCCAGGGTCATAGGATATGCCAGAGGCTTGATGATAACCCTCAGCTCCGGGTACGCCTGATTCTGGTGTACCAAAGACAATGTCGACACCTTTATCCAGATCTAACTCTTGGCAGTACCGAGCCAGCTCAGTACCCAAGGCTCTTCGTAGAGCACGGACGGTAATACCATGCACAACACTGTCAGGTCGTAGAAGATAGAAGAGCTCAAAGATGCAAAGTCTGAGATTGCCTTCGGCAAACCTCCTTACGCGCCATCCTTCCTGATCAAAGATAACCATAGTACCCGGTTGGACCTCTTGAGAGTTTTGATCACCAAGAAAAGTGAAGGAGCAAGTTTCAGACGCGACCAAATGGAACCGACCATCGCAGTTGACAACCTTAGCGAAGGAAAGAGGCCTTATACCATAAGGATCTCTAACGGCGATCAGCTTGTCATTTGTCAGAACTAGAAGAGAGTAGGCGCCAGTAAGATTGGAACAAATCTCTGCTATAGCATCTTCAATAGTCGGTGCTTGTGAATTTGCGATCATGTAGGCTATAGCCTCACTGTCGCTTGTCCCTTCAAGAACACCACCAGCCTCTTCGATTAGTCTCCGCAGATCGGTATCTTCAACCTGACCATTATGACATAAAAGTATATCATAGCGACCGGTTTTGCGAAATGGATGTGCATTGACTTTTCCCAATCCGCCTTTTGTCTTGTACTGAACATGGCCTATGGCGCCAAAATCAGAGGGATTACTCTTTATGGCCGCTTCGGTGAAGATCTGGACTACTTGCCCGGACTCCTTCAAGGGGGCAAGAAGCTCACCTTTATACACGACTCCAAGACCAGCACCATCTTGACCTCTTGTTTGTTGTTTGTCTGACATCAGGCCGATATAATTCGACATGATGTAGGGATTTGTACATTTCCCGACTATACCGGCTACTCCGCACATTCTAGATCACCTTGTCAAAGTTCTAGACTAGGGTTACCTAAGTCCAAGGTAAAAATAACATAAATAAAGACTTATGCAAAAAAAACTGTGGATAAATCTACTTCTTCTTTACTCGATTAATAAGTAATGATATACGTTAAACAATAAGCGAGAGTGCTGAAGATTAGGATAATAGCTATTAGGCTGACAGCTAAGCCGCCAGTAAAGAAGGAAAAAGTAAAATTAACAACTGATAATAAAAAACTAATAGATAATTAATTTTGATAAATAGTTTAGTAAACATATATGAATAATAATTTGCAAAGGGCAATATTTCATCAAAAAAATTTCCTACTATTAGCAGGATTTTTGGTCTATTTTGGATGATTGAAATGGTGACACCTAAACCTCTACTGCAAGATGAAGGAATTTTCTTAACGATTTCTAAATTAATTAGTTCGGGCCTACTACCATACGTAGATATTTTTGATCATAAAACGCCTGGTATATACTATATGCTTTCTTTGGGCGGTACTTATTTTCTGGCAAAGTTATTGATATATTTGTGCAATACGATGATTGTAATACTGGTTGCTAATATAAGCGAAAAAATAAAAAAAGGATCGTTTGGACCAGCGATATTTTTGATGTTTTGCGGATTGGTAATTTTTGAGGGCGGACATATTTTTACAGAACAGCCGATGACTTTGTTTTTACTTCTTGCCAGTATATTTTTACATAGGAAAAGTTCGAAGAATATTTTTGCAGCAGGATTTTTCTTGGGACTAGCCGCACTATTTAAGCAAACAGCTATTATCAATGTGGTTGTTTCGATAGTCTGGCTAGCTTTGTTTAGCTATACTATTTAAAAGGGGCTAAGATTTTATTGATAATGGCGGGGTTTTTCTTGGCTTGGATACCGATTTTATGGTTGTTTTTGGATTGGAAAATATTAGATGATTTTTGGTATCAAACGCTTATACTGAATGTTTTTAATTATGCACCCTTGCCGATTATAGACACGGCAAGGAAATTGTTATGGCTGCTTGTTATTTTTTTGCCGGTCTTTTGGATGGTTTTTAAAAATTACCGAGAACACAGAAATGAAAAAATTGTTTTTTTCTCAATGGCGGTAGCACCAATACCATTTTTATTGGCTCGAGGATATTTGCATTATTGGATCCAAGTAATGCCTTTTTTGGTGATTTTATTTGTAAGCGGGAAATATAGTTGGAATAAATTTTTGATCGGATGGGTTGCTGTTTGGACTATTGTTTGGAATTTAAAGGATTCTATTAGCGATTATAAAAAATTTGGAGAGTAAAGATTTTTAGTAAAATATATTGAGCAAACTATCGATAAAAACGAGAGAATTTATGCAAGCAGGTTTGCTGGCGGGATATATTATTTATCAAATCGGATGCCAGCGAGCAAATATCTCTATGTAAATGAACTGAACAGAGGATGGGGAACGGTGAAGCAAATAATTGGCGATCTGGAAGGTGTGAGATTGGTGGTGTGGTACGAGGATGGAGATATTTATAAGGATCCATACTGTTTTGAAATTGATCAATATATTAAAAAGAACTACTAGCCGACAGTCCTTTATAAAAATTTGGATTTGGCGGTTGGGGTGGGAGCGGACAATGATGGCGGTGTTGTTAAACCATTTCCAGTAGGAGCTAAATAAACTGGAGGGGTACTCTTTTCTTGACCACCAAGGGTCCTGCACAATAAAGGTTTTGGGATTATCGACAGTATGCATTGCGTTGACCGCCCTAATAGTTTCTCCATCCGTGGTTTTCCAAAATCTTTCATATGAAGGCCAGATGCCATTGACCCACCAGACGACAATAGGATTACCCTTAGCCAACTCTTGAGCTATACCTTGAGTATTCCATCCTGTTTTTACTTCGACTGGGCGATGGTTTGCAGCTGCTTTGGCGACGGGGTCCCAATGGGCACCGCAACCATTTCCTTTAGGTTGTCCAGAAAGTGTGCCGACAAAACCTCTATTCGGGTTTCCCCAAATATTATTATTTACGTCCAGAGGGGTAGAATCGTAGCCGACTTGATCTAAAAGAGAAGACTCTGAGATATTAACTCTCTTGTAAACTAAAGCTATTCTCATGGCGGCAATGCCGCAAGTGAAATTATGCTCTTGTTTATAAAAAGAGATTTCAAGTAAGACTACTTGATCGGCGGTTGTGAAAGATGAAGTATATTCTTGGTTAGAGTCAAGGCCGTTGATGGATTTGATGCCACTTTTAAGATTTACTTTATAGGTGGTGCTGTAGGAATAATTTTAAGACGGACTAAAGGTCATAGCGCTATCAGCCCAGCTGAACGAACCGGGAGCAAAGGGAGAGATATTGAAAAGAGATTCGGCTGAGGTATGGTCGACCGGCTGATTGAAATTAATAACGATATTCCTATTTATCGGGACACCGGAAGCTTTGTTGCCAGGAGTGAAGGAGGGCGAGACATGGCCGATAGTGGTGAAATAATGGACATAGTCGGTGTCAAAACTGATTCCATATATTGTTTGAGCTTCTTTTTTAATGAGAATTTGATATTTGGTGTTTTTGATAAGAGGGTCGGTTGGCTTAATGTTTAATTTATTTCCCTCCCAGTCAATTCGCGCCTTTAATTTAGGGGTAATTTCCAGGGCTTTGTCGACCGTTTCTTTGTTCATTTCTTGCCTGAACTCAATCTCGATCGGTGAATTGGCTAAAACACCTGATCCGATTGGGATGATCGATTTAATAGCAGGCGACGGGACGGTTTGAAATTTTGTACTAGCAACTAGTATTTTTTCGCCTTCGGAAATAATTTTTTTTGTTTAAAGTTATAAGAAATGGGAACTCTTGAGATTTTTAGGGTGTAATCGGTGCTTTTAAGTAAGGGACTGAGAGTTCTGGCTGAGGTGGTTGTGTCGTCAATATTTTTGGTTATGATGGGCGCTTCAGGCTGAAGAGAAAATTCCCATTTGGTTCGATATGGGTCGGCGCAATTTAATTTGAGAATAAATTGACCGTTTATGTCAAAATTTTGTTGATTTTCTTTTGGTACAAGAGTGGTAATTTTGGAGGGGAGGCGGAGTGGCGAAGTTAAAAAGAAACGGATTTGAGACTCTGGTTTTGATAATGTTTTGTATGTTGGTTAGCGCCACTGAATATTCTGCATCAAATTGAAGAGTGCTATCGGGATAACATTTTATTCTGTTTTTAAACCAAATATAGCCATGGGAATCATAGATACAGTTAAAATTTTTCTCGGGGCTAACTGAAATTTTTACGGATTGGATAATTGGACGATCGAATTCTATTACGATCGGTTTCTTTTCGTTGAAATCTTGTTTGTCAAATGATGGCGAGACTGGATAGATAACTCTTGGCTGAGGAAGAATAATAGCGAACATTGTGCTGATAAAAATTAGAATACAAGCAGTAAGAATGATGTATTTATCTTTATTGAGAAATTTTATTGTTTTATAGAAGATTTTTAAAGATTTGGGCTGGGCGAAAATAATTTTAGGGTCAAGAGGGTGAAATATTTTAGCAAGTGCGATACTAGCACAGACAATTATTACGATTATAAAGATTATTTTGTCGATTGCCAGAAGAAGATCTCATTGCATCAATTGTGTAAATATAGTTTCTTTTCCAATCATTTTGATTTGGTCCAAACATTGTAAATATCTCTGGTTAGGACATAAACGACGGGTCCCTGATCGAGCCTATTTAGGTATTGATCGATATGAGTAAATAGCTCATCTACAGTTTGCTGTTCTTTACGATTGAACCAATGGGGATGGGATAGATAAGCGATCTGCTGCCTTTCGAGCAAGGGCGATCCGTTATAGTTATCGGTGAAGCGTTTTATCATTTGAGAAGAAGAGAATTTAAATGAGTCAGCACCGTTATTTGGGATTTCGAGTAAGGAAAGATTTGGGGCTTTAGAACTATTTTGGTCGTTGAGAGAGGGGTAATATGGCTTGGTAGTGGATTTGATGTCCCAGAAGCCTGGTTGTTTTTTGGCGCCAAACTGATAAAGAGTTCTGGCTGAGCTGTCTACTTTTATGCCGGAGTCCTGGACTGCTCTGAGTGTGTTCATGTTGGCATACCATCCGCCGGCTCGATAGGCTAAGGGCATACCAAAGCCATTTTCTTGGAAGAGTTTAATGGAATGATTGAGCATTGTTAACATTTGATCGTAGTTGTAATTTGTAGTTAGGATATCATAACCATCGTCATAGCTACCCCATCGTTTGGAATTGTCGGGTGTTATACCACAATATTCAATCCAATCATTAAACATATGAAGGTGAAGATCTATTTCTTCTGATTTGTTGTCGCGGCGATTCTTGATCCAATCGACCAGCCGATCTTTGCGAGATTGAGAAATGGTATTGGTGATGAAAAGCCTGGGATTGAAAAAGTGAGTCAGGGGAATGTTGTGTTTGGCCGAGAGGTATTCCATAGACTGGAGATGCGAATCAGAAACATCGTATCCCTCCCAATCCCAAGTCCAGGCGATATATAATGGATAGGAAACTT
Source organism: uncultured Candidatus Saccharibacteria bacterium (assembly GCA_964482785.1). Lineage (GTDB taxonomy): Bacteria > Patescibacteriota > UBA1384 > VFKW01 > VFKW01 > CAYZYR01. The sequence continues at coordinate 23,167 of CAYZYR010000013.1, forward strand.
TGAAAACTGACGAAGAACTATAAGAACTCTTGTTTTTCTCGGTTATTTTGGCTTTTATGCGGTAACTGCCGGGGTCGAGGTTGCCGATATTAATACTGGCTTGCCAAATCCCGCCAGGGATTTGTTCCATTTGACCTGAGACTTTGGTGCCTATTATTTCGTAATGGACGGAGGGATTGTCTAATTTTCTATCTAATACTTCTAAATTAAATGTGAGTGGTTCGGTGATATTGCAAGGCTCATCTTTCAAGTTCCAAACTTTGTCTATGGTGGAAAAATATTGATAGGTTTTTTCTTCTCCTAGGGTCGACTGTATTTCTAGATCATTTGTGAAACTTGGAATTTCAGGAGATTTTTCATCTAAAAGATCTCCATAATAAAGTTGGTAATTTTGGGATTTACTACCTGAAGAAATGTTTTTTTGGAGAGAAAAGTTTAAGATAGTGGCGTCATTGTTCCAGGGAGTTCTGGCGGCGTAGGGGAGCTCGACGAAACGGTTGCCGTCGTTATATATAATAGAGATATCTTTACCATCGGGACGGGATTTTTTGAGAGAGACGAGCTGGCGATGGTTTAAGGTAAGTGTTACCTTAGAGACAGCGATTGCATCTCTAAATTTTTCATCGTTTGTGATGGTAATTCCCTTACGGTAGGGATAATTGAGATCCCACCATTGGTTAATTTTTGTTGGCTTGGCAGAAATTTTTTCTTTGACAATATCAAAGGATGAAAATGTGCCAAGGCAAAGAAGAATACCTAAAATGACATAGAGAATGCGGTATCGGAGTTTTGGCTTGTGCTGGATATCTTCACTAAGCTGAAATATGGTAGGGATAGCCTGGGTCGAATAAGAAAGAAATGGCTTGCCACTATTGTCTCTAATGAATGTAAGATGAAAAGAAAAATTAAAAGGGATAAATGTGACTAAGGTCAAGGAGGTGACTAAAAGTATGATAAAAAGGAAAAAGACGATGACAGGCGAACTGACTACAGTGCCTCCACTCAACCGATAAAGTTTTAATATAGCGATGTGGGCACAATAGAGAGCAAAAGCATTTTGACCTAAAAGAAGAAGGAAATCTCTGATGAAAGGTTGCTTTTTAAGCTCACGTTTTTTGAAAAGAAGATAAAATATGGCAGTGGTTGAGACGAGACCGATTAATAAAAATATTAAACTTGGAGGCCACCTTCGCAGGATTTCTGTTTTATCAAGAGAGAGGGATAGATAAATAATTAAGATGAAACAAAAAACTGAGAAAAGAGACAAAGTAGAAATCCCAAAGAAAAATCTTCTTTCTTTGGGATTGGGGTTGTCGATTAGCCATTTACCGAAACGTAATCCCAGGAAAAAAATGGGCGAATATTGTAATATTGGAAAACGATAGACATTGTCATGGCCGGATAAAATTGCTTTCCAAGGGCTGAGATATTCTGGCAGATTAAGTTGATAAAGAGTATAACCTGCGACATAAAATAAGACGCTTGCGATAATTGTAATGGATAGATGCTTTGATGTTTTATCTAAAATTTTGCTAAATGGGATTACTGTCAGAGAGAAAATTATAAATGGGATAAGGAATTCGGTATAAGAGGGGACTATTTTTAGGGTAAAAGTATTGAAGATAAGATTTAGTTTATCAGAAAGACTGCCGATATAAAATTTATCCAATTGTGAAATAAAGGCCAAAATATAATAAGAGATTAGAAGGACGATCACTCTTTTTAAAATACTTCTGGTTAGTTTTTTTGTTTTAGGACGGTGCAAATAGACCAGAGAGGTAATGGCACCGGAGAGAAATAAAAATACAGTAAAAACGATGACATTAACGCACATAACGATAAATCTAAGGAAAGTATTTGAGCCATCATGATAAAAATCTATGGCATGGGCCAAGATCATTAGAAAGACGGCGATACCGCGAATGATATCGATCGAATATTCTCTCTTTTTTTGAGTGACTCCCGACAGATTTTCGGACATGCCCCTCCGTTCTCAGTGTTTATATTTTATCATAGCAAATTAAATTTTCTAGTTATTAATTTGGCGGTTTTTTGGGCTAGTTTAATATGGTAGTTGATACCTCTATCTTGTGGATAAATATTGCCCATGGAGGCTGAATATAGACCGGGGATTGTAGTGGTGATGGTAGGGGGATGGCGGTAGAACTTGATATCGTGTACAGGTTGGGCATATTGCGACCTTGAGATTTTATATTTTACGATCCAATCATCTTTGAAATCAGGGTTGATTTTTTTGAAGATTTTTTTGAAGGATAAGACTAGATCGTGTTCTTTAAGATTTATTTTTTCAGAGTATATACTTAAATATACTATATAGTTGTTGTTGTAAAATTTAGGGGAAATTAAATTGATATGTTCAACCAGAACCACAAAGGGGGTATCTAAATCATCAAGGTTAATCCAATAGCATTTGGTCAGCGGTTTATTTAAAAATACGGCGAGACAGATAGCGCCGATAAGATTTTCTGTTGACTTTTGACATTCAATAATGACGGAAAGTTAGGCAGGGGCTAAAGTAGAAATTAGACATTTTGACTGATATTGACATTCATTTGTTTGGATGAAAAAGTGAGAATTTTCTCTTTTAATTTCAACTACTTTTTCATTAGTGAGAATTTGCCCGCCATTTTTTTCTATTTCTTGGCAGAGTTTTTTAGTCAGTAAGTTAAAACTGCCGATTATGTAACCTAGTTTAGCGGTTCGCGCTCTTAGTCTAGACCAGAACCAGGTAAGAGAAATATTTTGGCCTTTTTGATGAAATTTCTTTTTTAGTAAAGGGTGCCATATAATATTGTATGTATTTTGCCCGATTAACTTTGGAAGAGTTTTTTCAATTGTCTTGTTTTTAAAAAAAGACCAGGGGAGAAGATAAACCAGAGCCAGACCGAAAAGAGATCTTATCTTGCTTGGAAAATCTATTAAAGGAAAATTTAGAAAATCTTTAAAGCTGTTGCAAGGATAAAGTCCGTTTTTTACATAGATGGCGTTTTTACTTTTGATAAAAGTTAGTTTTTTGGTGAGATCTAGTTCATTTAATAATGATTGGATCTCACGGTCGGAGGTAAATATATAGTGATAAAATTTCTCGATTTTTGAGTTCTTGTAATTAAAGGTATTAATAAGACCGCCTGGAGATGATTCTTTTTCTAAAATTATGATTTTTATCCTGCTTTTAGATAGGAAATATCCAATGGTCAAACCGGTTATACCACCTCCTATTATTAAAACTTTTGCCGGGTTGTTTTTTATGAGAATATTATAGTAGACAAATACGCCACGAGATTGCTCGTGGCGTATTTACTAATTTCAGTATAGGTTTTGTCTGATTTTTTGCACTCTTAGGATTAGTGATGGGAGGCTTAGTATATATTATTTTAGGTGATAATTATAAGTATATACTAATTGCTATTTATTGTTGGTAGATCTACGAGGCCTTGATTGAAGATTTTGGCTGAACGACAATAACACTTATGCCTTTTGTGTTTAAACCTGGAACAATATCTTCTTTATGGCCAGAACCGTATATAAGAGTGGCATTGTTGACATTGTTTTTGTCCATCATTTTGACAACATTTTCGATCACTTCGACGTTGCGGATATCTTTAGCTATTTTCATAAACTGGTCTTGGGCAAGCTTATATTCATTTTTTAGATTAGCTAAATCTGTTCTGCTTGAATATTTGCTTGGCTTCATGTTGCTTTGTGATAGTTTTGGAGTAGCTTCAAGATCTTTTTTAGCCGTCATTTTGGTTAATTTTGACTGAGTATCTTGGATACTGTTTAATAATTTTTCGTTGTCTTTATCAAGGGCAAATGATCTCAAGTAGCCAAGAATGTCACCACCGGAAGTTCTGTTACCAGACAGCATTTTCAAGATAGAACTGAAACTTGAAGCTGATGATGATTGTGAGGCAGTAGCAGTTGCGTGCTGCCCTTTTTCAAGTTGGGCAATGCGCTGCTGCAGATGTACTACATCTGTTAAACCATCTTTAGCTTTTTGGAGCGTATCTGGATTTTGTGAGCCCCAGACATGGGCTTTATTGTTGAGAGCGGCTTCCATCGCAGCTCCACCAGTTAATTTGATTTGTCTTTCTGAGGCAACTATTTGTTCATCTGCTTCTTGCTTTAGAGTATTCGCATATTCCTTTGAACCACCACTATTTAGGTACTCTTTTAAAGTGCGATCAAAGGATTTTTTAAACTGATCAATATCATTGAGAGCATTTTTGACTTTTTCTACTTTTTCGGATGGCATGGGCCAGTAGACATCTGTTTCATCCATAATGCAATCAACGTCGTATTTATTAACCAGTTCATCCAAACTTTTCTGTATATCTCCTTGAATAATTACGGCAGTATTGTTTTTGGAGTCGGACATGTCAGTGGTTGGTTCTTTGTGGATCTGAGGAATATGCACCACTGTTTTAATGGCGCCGTCGACCAAATGTTTTTCTATCTGTGATTCAGGGAAGTCATCTTCTGACAGGGTTTTGATAGAGGCTGGCATTATTGTCCCAGATAATAATGAAGATACTTTGTTTTTGATGGTATTATTGTCTATCGGTAGTTTTTTATCGGAGGGATAAGGACGATGAGCGATAAGGTTACCACGAGTCCTATCAAGGGTAATAATATTTTCTTTAATTTCATTGTTTTTCACCTTATAAGTTTGGTTGATAATTTCTGAAGTGAAGTATATACTACATATTTTTCTCCTAAAAATAGCTCTTGCTGAGTTATTTTTGTGGTATATACTATTATAATGATGAGTTTTGTCAAGAGTTGATATCCAACCAGTCTAATATCTGAGTTTGGTATTATTATAGAAATGTAAAACAAAATACTTGCATAATTGTATTTTAAGACATAGTCTACGTCCTCCTATTCGCTAAACTGAGATTGGTCAGATGGGGAGGAGGTGAGGAAAATGTCAAGTTTAGTAAAAAAGGCAATGGTTGGAGCAATGGTCGCTTTGGCTGTAGACTTCCGGTTGGGCATTTGTGACAAAGGCAGTCGACCACAAAGCTACAACCACCACCACAACAACAACTGACGACGCTACACAAAGAGACGCAAAAAGAGACGCAAATGGAAATATAATTATTCCAAGATCACAAACCAATGTTGTTATTCCAGCAACAACAGTATGGCCTAACAATGATCTGGCTAACTTAATTATCCTGGATAATTTATTCGGCACAATATCCAGCAGCACCAGCAATCTGGCGGAATTAATTGCGGTTAATAACGTAACCGGACATGGATACTATGGTACAGGAGTTGATTTAGGCACCGGGTATGGCTACCCTGGTTATTCTGGTCTGGGCGATCTCATCGTGCTAGACGGTCTATTCAACAACGGGGTTACAACATCAAGTACAAATGATCTGGCAAAGTTAATTGCTGTCAACAATATTTTCGCTTGGTAGTTGATCCTGGTTATAGAGTAGAATAACAATACATGGTGAAAGCCGTGTATTGTTGTGATATTGTTTGGATTGATAATTTATAGTACATTCTATTAGAGGAGATATGATGCTTGAAGATAAATTAATTTTGATCGCAGAAGACGATATGGATTTGTCAAATCTTTATCGGCAACAACTTGAGAGTCAAGGAGCAATGGTTAAAAACGCTCGGACTGGCAAAGAGGCGATAGCAATTGCTGAGACAGAAAATCCAGTCTTAATATTACTGGATATAATGATGCCTGAGCTCAACAGTTTTGACGTGCTTAAATATTTAAAAGAGAACCCTATGACAAGCGGAATACCGATAGTGGTGTCCACTGTTTTAACTGATTCTGAAGTTTTTAAAAAAGCAAAAGCGATGGGAGCAAGTGAATATATAGTTAAATCCGACACACTGCCATCAGATGTGATTAAAAAAATCGACGAAATTTTAAAGAAATCGATTTAATGAGATTGGGGTAGAATCAAGACAAATTGAGTCCCCTGACCATCTATGCTGTCAACAAAGATCTGACCCTTCATTTTTTCGACTAATTCTTTGGTGATCCAAAGACCTAGCCCGGTACCAGGAATTGACTGGGTCTTATCGTTTTTAATTCTATAAAATTTTTCGAAAAGTTTAGTCCTTTCTTCAGGACTCATACCTATACCGGTATCCTTAATAATTGTTTTAATATTGTCTTTTTCTGATTTAAAGGATATTTCAATGCCACCGGATGGGGTGTACTTGATGGCATTACCGATAATATTAACTAAAACTTCTTTGTATTTGGCCTGGTCTATGTTGGCTATAAGTTCTTTTTCGGGTTTTAAAAATCTTAGATAAAGTGATTTGGATTGGAGTTGTTCGGCGAAAGTTTGAGCAACATTAAGCGTTAAAGAGCCGAGATCAGTTTTTTCGAAATTAAATTGGACCCTGCCTTGCTCTAAGCGCGAGACATTTAAAAGATCATTAATTAGTTCATTTAGTCTTTCAGCTTGACCAGTAATTATTGAGACTGTTTTTTTGGCTTGCTCGTTAATTGATCCGGCAGTGCCATCATCTAGACCGGCTAGATAACCTCGAATGACGGCGATCGGCGTTTTGAGTTCGTGAGAAGCAACAGAAATAAAATCGTCTTTCATTTTGTCGATCTCTTGAAGTTTTTTAGCGAGTATTGCTATTTCAAAAAGACGGAAATAATTTACAAGCATAAGGAGAATTATTAGAACAGTACAGATAACCATAATCAAGGCTTTATTGAGTGAATTCCGAGTGAGAGTGTCGATTTGGGCGAGAGAGATTTTGGTATCGACGAAACCTATCGGCTTGTTATCTTCAACTATCGGACTGATAACATCAAAAACTCTGGTTTGTGAGCCGGTTTTTATTGATTGGTAGGTGGTGATATGAGCGACCGGGCGGTTTTGGTTTTGGGCGAGAGAGATTGAAAAATCTCCTATTTGAGTGTTGATCTTTTTGGGATTGGTGCTTGAAATTATGACATATTGATCGCCTTCGGGGATGATGATGGAAATTTCTTCAAAATTTTGGGTATTTTTCTTTATATCGGTTAGACGATTTTGGACATTTTGAGGTGAGTTTAAAAACTGGGCATTCATACCAGAAAGAACGATTTGATTGACAGCCAGGGCTTGTTGTTTTGATTGTTCCTCAATGGTTTTGAGAGATTCTTTTAAAGTAATGTAATTATTTAAAACAACAAGAGTCGGGATAAGAACGACCAGCGCTATTGAATATATAAGCTGAATAGATATTTTTGACTTTTTATTCATGAGCAGTTTTTTTGTGCTTAATAGCGTTAAAGACGAAGATAAATATTATAGCCAGGGCAACCAAGAAAAGGACATAATAGATATATCTCATGAAGAGCGATTCAAAGGGATCAGCCAAGATAAGGCTTTTAGAACCTTCGATATCATTTAGATTGCTAAAGGCTCTTGCTTTTGAAATGGTAAAACTTTTGACTTCGGAACGAATAAGTTCTTGAGTTTTTTCATCCTGGATGACGATATAAGCTTTATGATCGCCTCTCTCGAGAGGCTTGTCTAAGGTATATTGCCAGTCTCCATTTTTATCAGCTTTAATGGTAACGACAATTGGATCGCTAAATATATAAAGGGTCACGATGCTGTTTGGCTTGGCTTTGCCTTTAAATAAGATATGCTTGCTTGTGGTTCCTTCGGAGGTAGGATGACCGTCGACATTTTTAACTTCTTCTATCTTTACAGGTTGCTCGACAGAAGAAGCAATTTTTATAGTGTTTAGTTGACCTTCGGTTTTCATACTTTCTGGCCTAGTGATAATTGGTTCGTTTTTTGTGGTATCGGGTTTTGTAATGTCCGGGTTAGACGCTGTTGACTGCTGAGTGGTTGGCTTGGAGGGGGTAGTTGTTTTTGGTTTTTGGTTAGTGGTTTCAGAAATCGGCGTAGTGTTAGACGATGGGGTTTGGATAATATCTGAGGTTGGCGGATTTGTACTAGAACAGACTTGGTTGGCGATAAAAGTAGTACTAGCACTAATTGGAGAAGAATAAGTTCCAAACGAAGCAATAAAATTTACTGTGACAGACCGATTATTGAGACCAGTGGCATCAGATGAAATTTGATCTAAAGTCTTAGTCCAAGTCCCGGAGTTATTTTTTTGGAGAGGATAGTAGATATTGTTTAGCATCATTTTGACTTGAGTAGCTTTTTCGGCAACTACTTCAAAGTTATAAGGAGGACAAATAGTAGACCCGTCTTGAGGAGATTGAATTTTAATATAATTTGACCCCTGGTCTGTTGATGGGCTGAGCAAGATCTCTGGAGAATTGGCGAATTTATAAAAATTGAGGAATTGAGCTAAAACAAAAGTTAAGATAACTAAAAAAATAAATTTATATAGATGTTTAGCCATTTTCCCTCCTTTAGAGAAGGCTTTTGATTTTATTATAGCAGACGCTTTTTTATAAGGAAATATCGCGGGGAATGCATAAGTTGCGATACATATTGGACTCCTACAAAGTAAGAAAGGGGTCCGAATGAGTCATCTGCGCTCTAATGCCTACTTCCTTTACAAGGGTATTGCAGGGTATAAAAGATTCATGAAAATACTAACCAACTCCAAGCTGTGTAAAGACCATCCGGAGATCAAGGATCGGATTAAGACCATTGTTTTCTTCGACAAATATGGTCTCTCTCCCACTCACGATGCTTTCCATATTTCCCGTTCTACGATATATTCGCGGAAGAAAAAGTTAAGAGATGTCAATGGCAGCTTGCATAGTTTAGCCAATGACTCTCGTAAACCAAAGGAAGTCAGACGTATGTATGTGGAAACTAAAATCTATGAATTCATCCGCGATTTAAGACAGAAATATCCGACACTTTCCAAAGACAAGATCAAGCCTCTTTTGGATGACTTTTGCAAGGACAATAGTCTGTCAACTCTTT
>CAYZYR010000014.1:0-31518 GCA_964482785.1 uncultured Candidatus Saccharibacteria bacterium
AATTCCATATACCCCTTGACAAAACAGATAAAAAATGCTATAATTTTCTGTAAACTTAACAAATAGTTGAGGGTCTGCTATTGATTGAATTTTTTAGTCAGCAGCAGGCCCTTAGCTCATCACTAAGGGTACTAACGGGCTAAATGCCTTTATGGAGGTCTGAGACTTTTATTCTACTAGGGGCAACCTGTTTGGAATAGAGCTACGTTGCCGCCGAAGCAGTTTAGAAGTCGAGACGCTATGAATCAGCAGACGGAATGGTTTTATGTAGTCCTCTTCGCTCTCCTCCTCGTTGGGCTTGGATTCCCCGGCTCCTATGGAGCTACCAAGCTTGAATTTGTAAAAAAGGATGTTAGGTGGAAGAAAGTTCTCTATCCAGCGTTCAGCTTCCTGTGTGATTTCATTGTCTATCCATTGGCAGGATGCGGAGTATTGTTAATTTTCGTTGGCTCCTATAATCTGATCTTTGGGTCGATTTCTGCCAACTATTCCTCAATCGCCGCTTGGTGGGCATTTACCGTTCTGGTACTGATCGGAGCTGCACTTACCCCTACCATGTTCATGCTAGGTGGAGCAGTAGCCAGGACGAAGAAAAATGATCGTCGCAAAGACTGGCTATACATTCCTCTCTGTATCGCGGTCAGCTGTCTCTATCTCTTCTTGCTTGTTCCTCTTTGTGTATGGTACTGGCAGACTTGCAGAGAAGGTCGCAAGGCTGGTGTTGACCTCCGCCAAAGACGACGAATCTACAAGAAGTGGACCGGCGTTAAGGGTGGGTTCACTGAGGAATCACAGATTTACTATCTTTCACCTTCGAGTGAGCTGAGGATAGTGGACTTTATAACCTTCGTGAAATTTCAAGAGTCGGCGCCTGCCGACGACCAGCCAATTCACTGGATTGTCGTCGAACAGAACTTCTTCGACAAATCCATGGAGCTTATTACTCGCAAGCATCATGAAAGCTCCTGGAAAGGCTACGGTACGCCGAACAATTGGTATGGAGACGGTAAATACCGCATCTCGATGCAGGACGGAGAGGGTCTATGTAAGACATTCGAGATTTCCGTCACCCAGCTCGGTTTCACCGATGTCGACTTCAATGAATTGATAAAAAATATGTTGGTCTACCTGTCGCATGGTTTCAATAACCTGAGACATGAATATGACCGCATCATCAGGGAACAGGTAGCACCGCTCCTGGCCAAGGGCTACGGTGGCAACAACCCGCAGGCCCAAGCCGCTAAGATGTTTTGTGAGGCTGGTCCGGCAATCCTCTCTGATAAAGAGATGGATTTCCGGATCGAGGAACTCCTCGAACAGCAAGCCGTTTAGTTCAGTCGATCTACCAACACCAAAGGGCGGTGCTTCCAAGCACCGTCCTTTAAAGTAGTCGATGAAATGGCCAGCTTCAGTCCGATCGGTATAGGCTGGTGCACTTTAGCTGTTTGGGGAGTGTGTTTCTTCTTGAGGGGCTTGCCTCTCGTGCAATTCCTCGACGATCTTCCCCCTATCCCATTTACTCCCGGAGCTCTAGTGATTTGGTTCAAAATCCTAGGAATTCTGGGTATAGTCCAGATTTGTTTCTTGATCTCTCACTTCTTCTTGGAGTAACAAAAAGCATCGAGAAGATACAAAGATCGACCACAAAAGGCTCGCGCGTATGTGCGAGCCTTTTTCATATTTTTTCAAAAGCCCCCCAACCATAATATTGTTTCCCCAGATATACTGTGCTACTATTAACTCGTATCCATGTATTTGTTGAAAGGCCAAAAAATGAAATTTTTACACAAAATTATCGGCGATTCCAATGCTCGTGAAATCAAAAAATACGAACCAATTATCAATAAAATAAACTCACTAGAAGAACAATTTGAAAAATTATCTGACAAAGATTTCCCTAAAAAAACCGCCGAATTCAAAAAACGCATTCAAGACTTCATCGCCAACGATCATGATCTCGACGACTTAAACGAACTCCAGCCTGAAGAAAGAAAAGAAAAATTAAAAAAAGCCGAATTAAATGCTTTGGACGAAATCCTTCCTGAAGCCTTTGCTCTAGTTCGCGAAGCCACAAGGCGCGCCATCGGACAGCGTGCTTTCGATGTCCAGCTTATCGGTAGTATCGTCTTACATCAGGGAAAAATCGCCGAAATGAAAACCGGTGAAGGTAAAACCTTGACCGCCGCCTTCCCATTATATCTTAACTCTCTTTCTTCTCGAGGTTCGCATCTAGTCACAGTCAATGACTATCTCTCCAAGGTCGGCGCCGGCTGGATGGGAAAAATCTATCATCTCTTAGGTGTTTCCACTGCCGTCATTGGCCATGAATTTTCTTACATTTATGATCCTTCGATCGCCAACGACGAAGTCGACGAAAGAATGCGCCATTTCCGCCCCGTCACTCGCCAAGAAGCCTACGCTGCCGACATTCTTTACGGTACCAATAACGAATTCGGTTTCGACTATCTTCGCGATAACATGGTTCAGTCTCCCGATCAAATGGTCCAGCGTGAGCTTCATTACGCCATCGTCGATGAAGTCGACTCAATCCTCATCGACGAAGCTAGAACCCCACTTATCATCTCCGCTCCGGCCGAAGAATCAGCCTCGCTCTATTCCCAATTTTCCGAGTTAGTCGCTCGCCTCAAAAAAGATGTCGATTTTGAAGTCGATGAAAAAATGCACGCCGCCACTTTAACTGACGAAGGTATTGAAAAAGTTGAAAAAATCCTTGGCTTTCCTATCTACGAACCAAATAACGCCCACCTCGTCCATTATTTAGAAGAAGCTCTTAAAGCCAAAGCCCTCTTTAAAAAAGACAAAGACTACGTTGTAAAAGATGGCGAAGTCATCATTGTCGACGAATTCACTGGCCGCCTTATGCCCGGCCGTCGCTATTCCGAAGGTCTCCACCAAGCCATTGAAGCCAAAGAAAAAGTCGAAGTCAAACGCGAATCAGACACTTTAGCCACCATTTCTTTTCAAAATTTTTTCCGCATGTATGAAAAATTAGCCGGCATGACCGGAACCGCCGCCACCGAAGCCGAAGAATTTTACAAAATATACAAACTCGAAGTTGTGATCATCCCGCCTAACAAAACTGTTCAGCGTCAAGATCTTCAAGACCAGATCTACAAAAGCGAAGACGCCAAGTTTGCCGCCGTCGTCAAAGACGTCAAGGCTCGCTCTGAAGCTGGCCAACCCATTCTGATTGGCACTATCTCCATCGCCAAGTCAGAAAAACTCTCTCGCGCTTTAAAAAGAGACGGAGTCAAGCACAATGTCTTGAACGCCAAACATCATGAAAAAGAAGCTAAAATCATTGCCGAAGCCGGTCGTCTCGGCGCTGTCACTGTTGCCACCAACATGGCCGGTCGTGGCGTTGATATTATCCTCGGCGGCACCATGCCCGAAGATAAAGATTCTGAAAAGCTCAAAATTTGGCTCCAAGAACACGAAAAAGTAAAATCCTTAGGTGGTCTTTCTGTTATCGGTACAGAACGTCATGAATCGCGCCGCATCGACAATCAGCTTCGCGGCCGTTCCGGCCGCCAAGGCGATCCTGGTTCCAGCCAATTTTACGTTTCTCTTGAAGACGACCTCATGCGTATTTTTGGCGGCGATCGCATCAAAGGCATAATGGAACGCCTTGGCCTCCCTGATGACATGCCCATAGAACATTCCATGATTAGTCGATCTCTGGAGCAAGCCCAACGTAAAGTCGAAGGGCATAATTTCGATATCAGAAAACACCTCGTTGAGTACGACGACGTTATGAACAAACATCGCGAGCTCCTCTACGAAAAACGCCTCCGCATTTTACAAACTGGTATTTCCGACGATATAGACGAGGACTGGCTCCACGACTATATTCTCGAAAAACTTGGTCCGGACACACCAGAGCTAAAATCATATGAAGAAAAAACCAACCGCTATAAAATTGAGATAATGCATCAAGTTGAGCGCGCCGTCTATCTTCGAACCATCGATTCTCTCTGGATTGAACACTTAAACGCCATGGACAATTTACGCGAAGGCATAAATCTCCGCGGTTACGGCCAGCGCGACCCATTGATCGAGTACAAACACGAAGCCTACAATTTATTTAGGAAGTTGAATGAATATATCGACGACGAAGCCATCGACCTCTTACTTAAAGTAGAGCTCGAACAGGGTCCTCATGCCGCCGCTCCGCAACCAAAACGGCAGATGATGATGCAAGGCGCCGATGAATCAATGTCCGGCGGTGCGGTTCAAACCCAAAATACCGATGATCCAGCCAAGCCAATGTCGCAAAAAACTCAGTCTGTCAAGCAAAATTCCTCCGAACCGCACAAAATCGGTCGCAACGACCCCTGTCCTTGTGGCTCCGGCAAAAAATACAAAAAGTGCCATGGAAAATAAGGATTAATATGGATTCCAAAAACATAGTTCTATACAATAAGTTGGTAAGAGATAATATCTCAAAAATTATTGCTGTTGACGGTGCAGAAAGTATAACCAGAATCCTAGAGCAAAAAGAATATATAAACTGCTTAAAAAAGAAATTGATTGAAGAAACCCAAGAGTTTTTAAAAGCTGAAGAGAAAGAAGACCAAATAAAAGAGCTTGCAGATGTTTCAGAAGTTGTAAAAACACTTCAGGAAAACTTGAATATTGATGAATCTGAAGTCGAAAAGACAAGATTAAATCTTAGAAAAAAGCGTGGAAGCTTCAATAAAAAGATTTTTCTCGTCTCAACTATAGGTGGGAGTTATACAAGTAAATAAAAGAGAAATAAATTATGGACAAAGAACAAGAACAAATCGGAAAAGAGCCATCTTGTAATAATAACAATCATCCGCGTGACTCTCTCATGCCAGGAATAATCTTAGTAATAGTCGGCATCGCTTTTCTTTTGCCTCAACTGAAAATTATCCCCTACGATAAAACATGGCCTTTATTGATTTTAGCTCCCGGTATTGGTTTCTGGGTACTCTATCTTTCATCGAAAGATCGCCAAAAATCCACCGGACTGCTCATTCCAGGAACTATCACCATTATTTTGGCCATCTTTTTCTTTTACAACATCCTAACCAACTGGCAACAAATGGTGTTTCTTTGGCCTGTTTTTCCCTTGTCGGTAGCCATAGCCTTCTATATCTATTATTTTGCTTCACATCGAAAAGAAAAAAGTATTTTAATCCCTGCCAATATCCTAGCTTTGATCAGCCTCTTTTTCATCTTTCTCTCTCGCTTCACTTTTAGACTTTGGCCGACCTTGCTCATTATCGCCGGCGCCTACATGCTGTTCGCCAGTCGCAAACATAGAGATTAGTCCCTTATTTGAATTAAGCCCAAAAATACGATAATATCTATTTGAGGACTTAATGCCAATTATTGAGTTACAAAACGTTTCCAAAGAATACAATAAAACCAAAGTTTTACATGATATCAATCTCGTCTTCGACAAAGGTGAGTTTGTTTCTGTAGTTGGACATTCCGGCGCTGGCAAATCTACCATTATAAAACTATTAACTTGCGAAGAAACCCCATCTATCGGCCGCATTATCGTCGCCGGCCGCGACATTACTCAGTTAAAGCCGGCTGAATTACCTTATTACCGCCGTAAAATCGGAGTCATCTTCCAGGATTTCAAACTCTTGCCCCAAAAGACAGTTTACGAAAATGTTTCCTATGCCCTGGAAGTCTGTGACTACGCCACCGGCGACATTAAAAAACGAGTTCCCAAGGTTTTAGAGCTTGTTGGACTCGTTCATCGGGCTAATAATTTACCTAATGAATTATCGGGAGGCGAGAGGCAGCGCGTCGCTATCGCTCGCGCTCTTATCCACAATCCTAAGATCTTGATCGCCGACGAGCCGACTGGCAACCTCGACCCCGTTAACACCTGGGAAATCATGGAATTGTTGTATCGCATCAACCGTACTGGCACCCTCGTCATTCTAACTACCCACAACAAAACCGTTGTTGACCGTCTTAAAAAAAGAGTTATCTTAATGAAAGGTGGTAAAGTCGTCTCAGATGAACGTTCTGGCACCTATGTCATATAAAGGAAATAAATGACTTTAAGATCAATTTATCGCATTTTACGTTTAGGCTTGGTTAATTTCTGGCGAAATCGCTGGCTATCTATCGCCGCTACTTTAATGATGACTGTAACTTTGCTCATTATCTCTTTTTTCGCTATTTTAAATCTATCAGTCAATGCCGTCTCAGACTCCATTCGCTCTCGCCTTGACTTAGAAGTATTTTTCTACGATGATCATATCTCCGAAAGCAAAATATTATCTCTCGCCCAAGATCTAAAAAAGCAACCAAATATCACTAATGTCCACTATGTTTCCAAGTCCGAAGCCAGAGACAATTTCAAAAATTATGAGCTGGACCCATCCATCATCAGTCAAATCACGGACGATTTTAACCCTCTTCCTCGGAGCCTGAAAGTCCAAGTCACAAACCCGGAAGAGATTGATTCTGTCTCTGTCTTCATTAAACAGCAAAAATATTCTGACATTGTTTGTAAAGAGATGAAGTGTATGACCTCAAACTCAAATGACAATAAAGCCACCACTCAAAAATTAATCAGTGTGACCAAATTTATCAAAAAAGTCGGCTACTCGGTTGGGGCCTTGTTTATTTTAGTTTCCGTCTTGATCATTTTAAATACTATCCGCCTCACCATTTTTACTCGAAAAGATGAAATTGAGATCATGAAATTAGTAGGTGCCAATCATACTTTTGTCCGCTATCCTTTTGTCATCGAAGCCGGCCTTTACGGCGTGATCGGAACGATCGTTTCCCTTACTCTTATCTCCCTGTCAGTCAAATTCACATCACCCTACATTGGCAAATATCTGAAACTTGTCAACCTAGATATGGAGCACTTCTTCAGAAGCAACCTTTTATATATCATCTTACTCGAGTTACTGATCAGCCTCCTCATCGCCGTTTTCTGCAGTTTTGTCACTATCAGAAAACATTTAAAAACCTAACTGCTCTTATTAGATCAGCTTGTTGACAGCTCGCGTTGGCGTGTTACTATAAAATTACCTATGGAAAATTATTCAAAGGAGCTCGCAGTCATGCAAAAAGGAAGGGCTACTCTGCAAATATTTTTAAAACGCTGTGCGATTGTTTCATTGACTCTTTTCTTTATTGTGTCTCTGTACCCAGGTCAAGTGCTAGCCCTTACCTTAGATGAAATCCAACAGCAAAAGCGCAAGGCCGAGCAAAAAGCTAATGAGCTCAAAGCACAAACAAACAACAAAGCAAATGAAGTTAACGACCTAACCTCAGTCGTTCAGCAACTGTCCGACCAAATCAAAAATTATCAAAGTAAAATCACTTCTACTCAAAAAAGCATCGATTCTAACCAATCAGCCATCGTCGATACCGAACATCAAATCCAGTTAAAACAGATCCAGCTTGAAGAAAATATGAGCAAACAATCCGACGCTATCCAGACAATGTACTACATGGGACGCCAAAGCACTATCGAAGCTCTTATTACTAGTGATTCTCTCTCTCAAGTTGTCGCTAGACAACAATATCTAACAGCCTTATCTGAAAAAATCGAATCCATGATGAAAGAAATCAAGCAATTAAAAGCGGAATTAGAAGCTAAAAGAAATTCTCTTGTCCAAAGAAAAACAGAATTAGCCATCCAGAAAGATCAATTAGTCGCTTTTAAATCCAGTGTTGATGCCCAAAAGCAGCAACAAAACCAGCTCTTAAGCGCATCAATCGCCGAGAAAAATAAACTTTTAGCAGACTATAAAGAAGCTCAATCTGAGCTAGCTAAGCTTTCCAAGCAAGAGCTTGATTATCGTCGCAAAATGGCCGCCCAATATGCCAGCACCGCTAAAATCGGAGGCTCCGCTTATCCTTATGACGCTATCGACGTCCCAGACCCTTGGGGTTTTTACACTCGCGAATGCGTCTCTTATACCGCCTGGTATTGGAATAAAAATCTCAATCCCTCCAAACCTTTTGTTCGCATTAAGCCACCTGGTGGAGACGCCAAAAAATGGCCTGAGCTAGGCCGCATTCAAGGCTATTCTGTCACCGATACACCTCATGTCGGTGCCATTATCGCCTGGACATCAGGAACATATGGTCACGTTGCCATCGTCGAAGCCATTAACGAAGACGGCACTCTTGCTCTCTCTGATTACAATTACTTAGTCGACCATGTCTACCGCTACACTCCTCGCGTCAATCCTTCTGAATACATCAAAGGCCCTCATTACTATATTTACTAACTTGCCAATATCCCTATTCAAGATCAAATCGATAGTTCATCGGTATTAATAAGAATAAGAAGCTTCTGAAATATTTGCTGGCAATTATTGCTATTGTCGGTCTTATTGTTTTGTTTTTTTATGTTTTAATAAAAACATTTCTTGAGCAGCCTTCTCCTATATCCTAAATAAAGAATAATTTGGACTTTAGCGCTTTTTTGGTATAATCAAGTCGGATTATAATAAAGGCAAACTATGATTGATGAAAATTTAGACAATATAATTTCACCCTCGTCTCACAGTAGTGAAGACAATAACCTCGATCTTACACTAAGACCAAAAAAACTGGCCGATTATATCGGCCAGGATTCTGTCAAATCCAACCTCGATGTCGCCATGGCCGCTGCTAAAAAACGCCAAGAACCAATTGAGCACATTTTGATCTATGGTCCGCCCGGACTGGGCAAGACTACTCTGGCCAATGTCATTTCTCATGAAATGGGCGTCAGCATCCGTACCACTTCCGGCCCCGCCCTCGAGCGGGCCGGCGATGTTGCCGCCATCTTAACCAGTCTAGAGTCGGGCGATATAATTTTTATAGATGAAATACATAGGCTAAACCGCCAAATCGAAGAAATACTATACTCAGCTATGGAAGACTTTGCTCTTGATTTAGTTATTGGTAAAGGTCCCTCTGCTCGCACTCTTCGCCTCGATCTTCCTAAGTTCACTTTAATCGGTGCCACTACCCGAATAGCCTCGCTCTCATCTCCTCTGCGCGATCGATTTGGTATGATCTACCGTCTCGATTTTTATGAGGCAAAAGATATTGAAAAAATAATCGCCCGTTCTGCTCAAATTTTGGGCATTGAGATTGATGCCCAAGGCAAGCAAACTATTTCCACTAGAGCTAGGCGAACTCCCAGGATCGCCAATCGGCTTCTTAAAAGAGTTCGAGATTATGCCCAAGTTAACGGCACTGGCAATATTGATGGTATTACTGCTAAAAAATCCTTAGACTGCCTGCGTGTGGACGAATTAGGGTTAGACGAAACTGACCGTCGAATTATCGAAATCATCATTCATAAATTCAATGGCGGCCCTGTCGGTTTAAACACCATCGCGGCCGCTACCGCCGAAGAAACCGAAACAATAGAAGACGTTTATGAGCCTTATCTTATCCAAATGGGACTTTTAGAAAGAACCGGCCGCGGCCGTAAGGTCACCCATCACGCCTACAAACATTTGGGGATCTCCAAAACCCAATAAAATAAATCCAATAATTTGCCATTACTAAAAAACTGATTTACAATAATCTCGGAGGCCTAATGGGTATAGCAGCTGTCATTTACATAGCATATTTATTAATCTTTCTTGCTATAAACGCTGCTATTATATTCCATTTCATTAAACACAGCTTCCCAAGAGACGCCACCAAATTCAACATAATCACTTATTTACTAGTTGTCGCTTTTATTATCATTTCAACTTTAGTAATAGTTGGTATAGTTTGAGGTAAAATGCACTACGCTTTCTTTCCCGGACAAAGAGAAAACGAGAAGGTAGTTCTGTTTATCAGAAAACACTGGATTAGTTTTATTCCCGTTTTATTACTTATCACCATGATGATTATTCTCCCTATTTTTGCCTATTTCGCTATTACTAAAACTCTTTCGATCGAATTAAGTCCCTTTGTTCTAAAAGAAGTAATTTTAGGCTACAGCGGATATGTCCTCTTGGTCATCACCTTTTATTTAGTCGGTTGGATTGACTATTATTTCGATGTTCTTATCGTGACCAATGAGCGATTAGTCAATATTGAACAAAATGGTCTTTTTAACCGTCACATTTCCGAGCTAGATTTATTAAGAATTCAAAACGTTTCGTCAAATATCAAAGGAATAGTTCCCACCATCTTCAACTATGGTTCGATGATTGTTCAAACTGCCGGCGAACATTCTCTCGAAGAAACCCATATCGAGTCCAGCGATTTTACCATGGAAGCTGCTCCTAATCCTCAAAAAATCGCTCAGATCATTATGGAAACGCACAAAGCCTGTGTTCATCAGCGAGACCAATCGCACGCCGCCACTCATGGAGAAGGGGAAATACATCCGCACGAAGATTCCCCAACCGAAACTAACAAGCATGTCGCCGCCCCGCCTCATTATTCCGATGACGAGGTCGCGGTCTTAAAAGAGGTGGTCGACGAGGGTCAGCTAAAAGAAGGTGAAATTATCGACTTATGAGATATTGGGGGACCAATTTAATCCTCAGCTTTTTATTCTCTCTTTTTCTTATTGCCCCAATCACCAAAGCCGATCAATATTATCTGATAAATGATCTCTCCTCCAACCAAAATCTCACCCAAACTGATAAAAAATACCAAATTCAATCTGATCTAGTTATAAATGAAAATATTATTTTGACCGTCTCTCCTGGAGCCAGCCTTTTTTCCGATAATAAAATTATAACTGTCAAAGGTAAAATCGAAATCAATGGCACCGCCGACCACCCAATAATCATTGATAATATTTTCTTCGATTTTCAATCTGGCTCAACTTTAGCTGCCTCCCACTGTTTTATAAAAGGCAGCCTTGCCGCTGATAACGCCAATATTTCTATCACCAATACTAAGATCGAATCAGATGACATTGCTCTCTCTTTTGCCAACCTGAAAGACCTCTCTCTTGTCGGCAATTCGATCACTGCCAAAGATAAAGCTGTCCTTTTGGAAAACGTTAACTCATTTTCGCTCCAATATAATCATATCGCTGAAAGCGACACAGCTATTTACATCGTAAATTCCTCTGGTCATATAAAATATAACCAGATCACCGATAATGGTCTCGCTATTTACACAGATTCAAACATTCTCATAACCAGAAATAATTTTTCCGCCAATAAAAAATCAAAGATCAGCCCAACCGATCCCGTAGGCGCCATATTTTCAAACCTTCCTTTTAATACTCCTCAAAACTGGTGGGGTTGCCCTTCCGGCCCGATCGCTGCCCCCATTGACGACAATCCCTGTGAGATCGCAACTGGCCCAATCACCGCTTCTGAACCTCTCCCAGCCGAAATCCTTCTTAATCCCGCGCCCCATCTTCTTAAAATCACAGAAGTTATGCCTTATCCCGCCACCAATTCGTCTCTAGATGGCCACTATGGCGAATGGCTGGAATTATTTTATTCCGGACAAACTCCAGTTGTTATTTTTGATTTCCAAATATTCGACATCACCATAAATAGCAATGGCGAAACCTCCACACCCTACTTTGAAACTATCCCAATTTTCACCCTCCAGTCAAACTCCTATTTTATAATCGCCGACCAAGAAGATCTTTTTCTCAGCAATTATCCAGATTTTTCCGGTACTATTATTTCAATCCCTGAATACGTAAACAGCGACAAAAATCTTTACATCGGAAACGGCCTTTCCAATACCAACGGCTTTTGTCAAATCCAATTAAACGGCAATATTCTAGATGAAGTCAAATACGGCGAGGTCGTGTCTAGTAAAGTTCAAAAAGGGAAAACTTACGCCAAAGTCGATGATAAATGGTATTGGCTCGACCCCAGCCCAGGTTTACCAAATCAATCACCTCCTGCCAAACCGCTTCAACAGGAAGCAAATATTCCCCAAATAGTCATCCCGCCGCCCGAACCCCGTTCTTGTCCTACTGCTCCCAATATCAAAGATCTCATAAATTATCTCGGCTGTGTTGTTGAAATCAAAGGCACCGTTCGCCGTCCCAATTCCGCCTACATCTACCTTTTTGACGGTCAATTCGAAATCCGCGTCTACCGCTATAAATTCCCTCTGAGCTTTAAAACCGGCGACGTTGTCAAAGCCAAAGGGCTGGTCGAATTATATCAGGGCGCTTTAAGAATAAAACCAGTCTCTCCTGCTGACCTGATCATAACAAAAAATGAAACTCCCCCTCCCGTCAAAACCGTCAAAACTCCAGAGATATCCGAATCAAAAAAAGAAGATCCTCAAGTCATCTCTTCTCCCAGACACTCTGCGCCAACCATCCTCCCTAAAGCCAAACTAAAAACCGCTATCAGCTCAGCCAACAATATAAAACAAGACCGCCAATCAACCAATTTACCCTTGAAAATTAGCCTCATTTCTGGTATTGTATTACTTATTGCCAATACTTTGCATAAAAGAATAATTAATGAAAAAAATAACCCATAGTACTGAAGAAACTCAAAATTTCGCCTGCCGCTTCGCCGCCGATCTAAAGGGCGGAGATGTTCTATTGTTAGAAGGAGATCTAGGCACCGGCAAGACCACTTTTACCCAAGGCTTGGCTAAATATTTCAATATCGATCAGCCGATCACCAGTCCTACTTTTGTTGTGATGCAGCTTTATCCGATCCCAAGGTGTAACACCATCAAAGAACTCTGCCACATCGACGCTTACAGATTCCAATCCAAAGAAGACGCTCTTTCCACCGGCATCCTAGATTACATCGGTAAAAAAGATATTCTTACCATTATCGAATGGCCAAGCCAGCTTTTTGATTTAATTCCCCAGAATGCCATTAAGATCACCTTCGCCCATATCGATGAAAACTCCCGCCAAATAGAAATAAAGGAACACAATGATATTAATAATTGATGCTGCCAATACTGACAAGATCAATCTCTGTCTCTTTAGTCAAAACAAAAATATCAAAGAATCCAACTATCCCGTCCAAAAGGGCCAGTTAGAAGAATTATTGCCAGCCATTGACGATTTTTTACTAAAAAATAATCTATCTCTAAAAGATCTAAAAGCCATCGCCGTCAACCACGGCCCCGGCTCCTATACAAGTTTACGAATTACCGTCACCACTGCCAACACTTTAGCCAAATCGCTAAACATCCCTATTTTTGGTTTCCATAATGAAAAATATATTGACATCGCCGATAAAATTATTAACGAACTAAAAAAGCAAAGACTTTTCAACAAGCCCATCGTTCCGCATTATCCCCGCGACCTGTAGTATTGACATTATACTGCTTAAATAACATAAAATTTTATGATATAGTAAATACACGTGATTAATTAATAGGGAGTAATAAATGTCGTGGAATGGTAGACGCTCTGCCGCTTTAGATATAAGTGGCAATCTCGGATCAACGAAAAAGAAAAAACCTATTTGGAAATATATTCTTTTAGCCGTCTTTCTTGCCATCGTCGGCAGTGGTCTTTGGGTTGGTTATTCCGGCTGGAAGGCAATAAAAAATATCACCTCCGGAAGCAGTAAAAAGTCTTCCTTCTTTAAATTCATCGGCGGCTACAGTCCTCAGCAACTAGAGGGCGAAAACAATGACAGAATTAATATCTTGCTCGTCGGCATTGGCGGAGCCAAGCATCCCAGCGGCACTCTTTCTGATACCGTCATGATGTTAAGTATCAAGCCAAAAGAGAAAAAATTCGCCTTCATCTCAATCCCCCGCGATCTCTATGTTAAAATTCCCGGCGCCGGTTATAACAAAATAAATTACGCCCATGCTTATGGAGAAATGAATAAAAAACAAACTGGTGGCGGCCCTGAAGTTCTCTCAAAAGTCGTCTCAGAAGTTACTGGTCAGAAAGTCCACTACTATATACGCGGCGACTTTGATGGGTTTAAACAAGTCGTCGACTCACTTGACGGCATTTCCATCGATGTCCCCAAGGCTATTTATGATCCTTATTATCCGGACGAAAAAATGAAAGGCTATTCCCCTTTTAGAATAAAAGCCGGCCTTCAAACAATGAATGGCGCTGCTGCTCTTAAATATGCCAGGTCCAGGGAAACTACCTCTGATTTTGACCGCGCTAAGCGTCAACAACTACTATTATTAGCTATAAAAGACAAGGCTGGTAGCGCCGGTATCCTCGCCAATCCTAAAAAAATCATTGACCTGATCAACGCTGTCGGCGATCATTTATTGACCAATTTTTCTCCGGAAGAACTTACCCGTCTAGTTGAAATAGTCAAAGATGTTAACCAAAACAATATCAAACAATATGTCATAGATAATGGCACCGATGGTATTTTAGTTTCATCTACCAGCAAGGCCACCGGTTATATCCTAAAGCCACGCGCTGGTGATTATTCTGAAATCCATCAGATCACCAAAAATATATTTGAAAATGACTCTCATCAATCAATAAAAGTAGAAAAAGCCCTCGTCACCGTTCTAAATGGCACCGGCACCTCAGGCACCGCAACAGATGTAGCCAAGATATTATCAACTTACGGTATGAGCGCCACCCCATCCTATGAATCAATTACTCCCCGAATGACCACCACTATCTATGACTACTCTGCCGGCAAAAAGAAACACACTTCCCAATTTCTCGCCGATAAATTCAAAATTAAGGTGATTAAAAAAGATCCTGATCCGGCTCTAGACTCCAATCCTGACTTCGAAATCATACTTGGCTCAAGCTGTCTGGACTACTTAAAAACCGGCTCTCCCTAGTGCAATCGACAATTAAATCTGCTAGATTATAGGAAAAGAGGAAAAATGCAAAAGAAAATCAAGACAATCGTGTTCTCCCTTCTCCTAATCAATCTAGCAGTCCTGGTCTTTTTTCCTGTGTCGCTAAGCTCGCCTCTGGAAAAATCCCTTCTCTTTAAATTATTCCTCCTCGTCGTAGTTTCCTGGGTCTGGTATTCCGCTTACAAACAAGATTATTACGAACAACTTATTATTGTTACTCTTTATCTAACCATTTTTAATTTAGATAAACTTTACCTTGGCATCTCAGTTCCCATTCCCATAATATTAATTTTTGCCGCCCTCTCTGCCATCTTTTTATTCATCTGTTCTATCAGGTTAAAAATGGCTCACGATGGTCCTTATATCACTTTTTATGCTCTTCTCTCCGGGCTGATCACTGCCGAATCATTTCTGATTGCCTCGCTTTGGTCTCCGAACAATGCTACTCTAGCCGCCATTGTCGTGGTATGTTTTTATTACACCTGGCATATAACCATGTGTCACTTAGATAAAAAATTAAGTACTATTACCGCTCTAAGCTACTCAGTTTACAGTCTTATGGCAATTTTACTTATCATCTATACCTCTTCATGGTATAATACGTAACATTGGAGATATTATGAATCCAAAAATTAACAAACACTTGGAAAAAACAAAAACCATTGTCGGGAAAATTCCCAAACTAAAACTAAGATCCAAACAAGAAAACAAATCAGTCTACAGCGATAATATTGTTAACAAAATTAAAGATATATGGTACGACATTAAAGAATTTTTTATTTCCCTATGGGAGAAAATCAAGCATACCGCCCCGGACAATTTTATCAAAATGGTCGTCTTAGGTATTGTCGTTGTCTATTTAGTCAGTTGGGCTATTTTTGTCTTCATGGCCTATGAAAGACCGGACACCAAAACCGACAAAGAAAATCTCATCAAAATCACTCAAAGAGACAAAATCATTGGTAGCGCCGCCAAAATTTATCCCATTCCAGTCGCCTATGTTAACAGCAGTCCTATTTGGGCCGGAGAATTTTATTCCAGAATAAAATACCTCAAAACTTATTCAAGTCAAGTCAAAGATTCCTTAAACAACGACATAACTTCAGAATCTTCCCTTCGCAGTAATGTCCTTAATATTTTAATTGAAGATAAAATAATACGACAACAAGCTGCCAAACAGAAAATCACCGTAAGCAAAAAAGAAATCGATACCTCTTATAAAGAATTAGTCAACGCCAAAGGCGGTGAAGAACCTCTCAAAAAAGTCTTAAAAGAACTTTATGGCATAAACCCAACTCAGTTCAAAAGTTTTATCGAAAATGAGATTTACAAAGATAAGATCAATCAAAAATTATTAACTCAAGCACATCTCGCTCATCTCCTTTTCACCGATCAATCTAAAGCAGAATCTGTCCTTGACAGACTGAAATCAGGCGAAGCTTTCGATGCTGTCGCTTCCTCTGCCAGCGAAGACGCTAATAGCAAAACAAAAGGTGGCGATATTGGTTGGTTCACCCGTGACGATCTTATCAATCAATTTGGTTTCGAGTTTGAACAATCCACTTTTTTACTTTCAAAAGACCAATACAGTGGCGTACTCAAAACTCGCTATGGCTATCAAATCGTCAAACTGCTCGACAAAAAAGGCAGTGTTGATAAAACTTTTTCCGCCTGGCTTAGCGGCGAAGTCAAAAAATCAAAAGTCAAAAAATATATTAAATAACAAGCTCTACTTTTGATCGTTTTCTTGAACATTCCTTTATTCTGTCGTCACATCCTCGCCTCAAAACCCTGTAATGTAAAAAAATTAAACAGAACCTACCTCGCCAAAACCCAAATCACAAATATCAAAACCGCCAAAAAACACAAAGTCCCAACCAACCAAAAAATAGGCGAGATCATCCGATCTGCTTCTGGGTTATTATCTTCATCAAACATCGGCATTTTCCCGGCCCGAGTTTCATCCAATGCTTCTCGTGCCTGGCTTGTAGTAAATTGATTTGTTTCAATTTTCGCTTTAATTTCTTCCCTCGGTTCAGCCTCAGACTGTTTATTAGCAACTTCTTCCATTATCTCCTCAGGAAGAATTAACGATTGATTTTCAACCTCATCCGGCATAATTAGCTGTTCTGTATTTTGTTTCTGTTGTTCTGGCATTATTGCACTCCTTTATTCTATAATATCAAAAAAAATCCAAATTTAAACTAAATACAAGGTTCTAAAATTTAGATCAATTGTTTTTTGCGGCATCTCATTAGCTAATGCCAACTCGAGTAAACGTTTTCTATATGATGAGCCACTAAAATATCTCTATTACTAATTCTACAACCCACATCCCATCGGCACAACTCAAATTTTGCTTTTGCATAATTAATCTGAATATCCGGATGATAGTCAATTTTATTACAAAATGGCAAAATATAGTGCACAAAATCAACCGAATCGTCCATAGTCCCAAACTTAAACGTCTTCATCATCTTATTATTCTCTATCTTCCAGCCAGGCAGATCCTTAAGCTCAGTATTGATCTGCTCATTTGATAAGACATTAATTTCTTCTTCCATACTTAAAAGATATTACAACTCAAAACAAATATCATTATTATTTTTATCAAATTTGTCAATAAAATAGTCTGACTTTTAATATTTTAAGCGAAATTTTCGCATCCAGAAGGTCTGTCTACCTTTTATAATTTTTACCAACTATTAGACTCGTTCTTTGCCACCAATAGAATCTATTATCAGATATATGCTAGCAATCCCGATCAGACCATAAATAGCCCTCGACAAGACCGTCATGTCACCAAAAACAGCCTTTACTAAATCAAAATCAAAAAATCCGATCAGCCCCCAATCCAACGCTCCTATAATAACAAGTACGAAAGCTATCGATTGATTGATGTGCACGCACCTCATATTTTCTCCTTTCTTAATACATCACCATTATACGCCGTTTTAGCTAGGGATTACCTGGTTTATATTCTAGTTAATTATTTATTTCACATAAAAATAACTGTGGATACACACAAAAAAATAACACAACCAAGATCATGCTAAAATTACTTTATAATTTTTAAATAAATCCGAACTAAATTAATCTCTAAATATTGATTTCCTGATAACCTTCTTCTGTATAATCCTTTTTTGATGGGTTAGTATGAAAATAAGTATCCTCCAGTCCGCTTACCGTATCAAAATCCGCCAGTTCTGCTGGCTCTATCCACTTGTATTCAGTATACTCCCAATCAAGCTTTATCTCGGGCTCTTTCTTAAAAGTAGCCAAAACAGGCGTAATCAACCACTTTTTATTTATATATTGGTCAAAATACTGATAAAATTGGCCGATTTTTATTTCCTCGATATTCTCGTTAATTCCCAGCTCCTCGCTCAGCTCTTCTTTTATCTTCTCCGCCAAAGGCTTAATTTCATCTAAATATCCAGCCACCGCATTCCATTTTCCCTTATAGGCGGCCACCTTGTCGCTTCGCTTTAGAATTAGCAACTTGCCCTTATATTCAACAAAAATCGTCAGTACCATCGCTATGTCTGAGTTCGAATAATCTATCCGTCCATCAGAAAATTTTGGCAATTTTCGAGAAAACATTGCCAGTTGAGATAAAATATAACTTTCTTGATCGCTATTCATAGATATATTGTAGCAAAATGCCGCAAAAAGTTGAAATTAAAACCAGCATCAACACTATCTTTAACGTATTTACTTTGGATTTATTTTCTTTAAATAAAACCAACAATCCTAATCCCGCCCCGGTTGACAATCCCGCAATAATCGAGCCAAAGCCGATATTCCCTGACAGATAAAGTTCTGTCACCATGACCGAAGCCGCGCAATTCGGAATCAATCCGATCAGGGCGGTCATAAATGGCTGCAATACCGATCCTTGCATCATATACTTCGATACTTCCTCATGTGAGAAATTACTAAGCAAATACCCTAATCCGACCGAAACAACAAAAACAAACAAAAATACCTTTACCATATGAACAAAGGGATGATAAATAATTTCCTTTATCGATAACTTGTCATTGTCAAGGTGTTGTCCGCAACAACCTTTTTCTTCTAAACAATCATCGTCATGATTGACTTTTTTCTTTTTTCTATAAAAAATATCCACCGCATACCCAAAAAATATCGCAATCACAAGTTTAGTCCCCAATATCGGCCAAAGCAAATGAATTTTGTCAGGCTTAGACAAAATAAGTGGAATCGATTCGTCCGAAGTCGCCAAAAAAACCGCTAAGAGTGCCCCCAAAGTTATCACCCCTCTAGAGTAAAGTGTGCTCGCCAACACCGAAAATCCATGGATAAAAGCGCCAGCTAAAGCCCCAAAGGTCGTAGCCGCCCACCCGGTCATCTCGACCATATCTCTGCTTTTATGTGATAATTTATGGTTAATCAGTTCTATAATAACGTAAACCAATAAAAGCATTGGTATTATTTTTAGACTGTCCAGTAAAGCATCAAATAAAATTTCTAAGTCCATACTAATGCCCCTTATCAGCGCACGTTTTGCAATGGCCAAAAAATTCCAAGCTGTGATATTCAATTTTAAAATTATTTTGTGTCGACAACTCTATCGCTTTATGATAGGGTAAAGGACATTGCTCAATACTAATGATTTCTTTACAATCCAGACATATCAGATGATGCTTATGATTAAAATCACACAGTTCGTAATGACTTGCCTTTTCTCCAATTAGCGTCCTGCTAATAAAGCCTTTCGATTCTAAAAAGTTTAATTCCCTGTAAATAGTCGTTTTGTTGACAGATGGAAACATTTCCTTGAGTTTGCTAGTTAGCCATACGGCTGACAAAGGTCTATTTTCTTGGCTAAATAATTCCAAAATAACCCGGCGAATTTTTGTAATGCGGTGATTATCTTCTCGTAATTTTGCCAATATTCTACTTAACATGATTATATTATTGCAACTTAGTGGCAAATTATCAAGACCTTTTTTGCCCCATAGCCCAGACAATTCTCAATCAAGATGGTATAATTAATATATGGAATACGACGTTATTATTATTGGTGGCAGTGCTTCAGGCATGTTCACCTCCATCTGGGCCGCCAAAGGCGGCCAATCAGTTCTTCTTCTTGAGAAAAACTCCTTTCTCGGTAGGAAAATCTTAGCGACTGGCAATGGCCGTTGCAATCTCACCAACAAAAACATCAGGCCAGAAAATTATCACGGCGCCGACCCTAAGTTTGTCCAGAAAGTAATAGCTGCTTTCGATCAGACCAGAACCATAAATTATTTTGAGTCTCTCGGGGTGATTTTAAAAGAAGAAGACCGCGGCCGCATTTTCCCCCGCACCAACCAAGCCTCCACTATTGTCGAAGCTCTTGTCCACGAAATCCAAAATCTGCATGTCGCCATCAAAACAAACTGTCAAGTAAAATTTGTCAACAAACTCGACAACTCTTGGCTTATCAAAACCCGAGACGATCAAGTTTACAAATCAACCAAATTAATTTTAGCCACTGGTGGCAAGGCCGCTCATCAATTCGGCTCTTCTGGAGACGGCCTATTCTGGTCTCAAAAAATCGGCCACCGGCTTACCGACATCAATCCTGCCCTGGCTCCCATTGAAACGGCTGAAAACTGGCTATCGGATGTCCAAGGTTTAAAACTCGAAGCTGTCGCCAAACTCTACATCGAAAGCCAAGAAATCACCACAAGAGAAGGTGATATTCTTTTTACTCATTATGGCTTATCAGGTCCGGCCGTCATGTCTATGTCTCGGCTTCTCAGTCCTCAATCATCTAAAAAATATTCTATCCATCTCGACTTGATCCCTGAAGAAACTCTTGATTCTTTAGATAGAAAAATTAACAATATTTTTGACAACAACGGCGCCAAATTCATCAAAAACACTCTCTCCGGCATCCTACCCGTTAGCATTGTTAGCGTCATACTAAAAATCGCTAAAGTGAACGAAAATAAAAAAACCGCCCAAATATCAAAAGACGAACGAAGATCTATCATCAAAATTATGAAAAACCTTCCCATGCGCCTCAAAAAAATCCGACCCATGTCAGAAGCTCAAGTCACCTCAGGTGGCATTGATACTCTCGAGATTAATCCTGCGACTATGGAATCAAAAATCATCCCTAACTTGTTTTTTGCCGGAGAAATAGTTGATGTTGATGGAGATTCTGGTGGATTTAATCTTCAGTGGGCTTGGTCTAGCGGATATGTTGCCGGAAGCAATTAAAGCCCCGCAAACTATAAAAACAACCCTTCATACATGTCCTAAATTGAAAATATCTGTTCGCGTGACCTATATTTAGTCTATATTTAGTCATCCCACAAAAATTACATCTTAGCATTTTTATCAGAGATATTTTGAAAATATTGTCCAAATCCTTTAACCGCCTCTAAAACTTCCAGCGGTACCGCAAATATCACCGTATTTGACTGATCAGAACTTAAATCGTTCAAAGTGCTCAATGTTCTCAAGTGCAATGCTCCAGGCGACTCCGCCAGTTTTTTTGCCGCTTTAGCCAAATTATCAGCCGCCATCGCGTCACCTTCAGCCTTAGTTATAACCGCTCTGCGCTCTCTTTCCGCTTCCGCTTGCTTTGCGATCACACGCTTCATTTCCTCTGGTAGTGAAATATCTTTAAGTTCAACATTAGATACTTTCAATCCCCACGTGCTTGTCGTTTTTTCTACAATCTCTTTAATCCTCTCAGAAATCTTATTCCTTTCGGCTAATAACTCATCCAGAGTAACCTCACCTACCACGTTTCTCATTGTCGTCTGTGCCAATTGTGAAACAGCATAATAAAAATTCTGTACTTCTAACACCGCCTTCTCCGCCGCCGAAACCTGATAATAGATCACAGCGTTAATATTCGCCGAAACATTATCTCTCGTGATCGCCAGCTGAGTCGGCACATCTACCGCTTTAACCCGAATATCAACTTTATGCATTGATTGGAAAATAGGCAATACAATAGTCCAGCCTGGATTAACAATACCCGCATATTTCCCCAGAGTAAATCGGACACCTCTCTCATATTGATTAACTTGCCTAATACTTATCAAGATGACAAATACAATTGTGATGATTAAGTAAAGCATAATAGCCCCTTTCGAGACAATAATACCGTTTATCTAACACCTTTTCAATGGCGCATTAGCTAAATCTAAAAAATCAACTGGCGCATTCCTTTGAAGAGCTCAGATCAAACAAATCTACAAAAAAATTACTATCAAATAGTTTCTAATAAATCCTTTAAATACGAAAATAATACCTCTAATGGAAAATTTTATCCATTATTAACAGACCAGATCTAAAAAATCTATAATAATTCCATCAAAATCAAATAATAATACTTATTTATCTTTTTATTTCTAAAATATTTTTGGACTAAAAAACCAAAAAATCCAAAGTTATCTTATCAAACGCTTATCATAATCCAGTTTAACCAATTCTTCATAAGCCGCCCAAACCTCAGTCGGAATATCTCGTTCGATTTGGAAACCAAGCTTTGGATATTCTTTTATCCTTTGCAAGCCACCAACCATAATATTTATTGTCCGTTCTTTTGGAATTTCCGAGTTAACATAGTCTTCATAGGACAGCTGCGGTGAAGTTACTACAAATTCCTTATCTAGCCACTGTTTTTTAAAATGTCGTATAGGTCATTCTTTTCATATACGGTTTTTGTATCAAAATAAACGATTCGATTTTAAGTCCCCGTTCCTTGATTAAATTCTTAGTAAACTTAATATTCCACCAGTATTAGCGGATCGATCTTCTATAAGAATATCTTTCTTTGGGACACCCCGTTCTATCACAATCCGAGAAAATACTATCGCCTCCGTCTCTTCAAACTCCTAAAAAGTAATACTATCACAATTCCCAGAAAAAATTATTAAAGGAGCTCACTCTTCTTTGTATAATTATCCCGCCCTTTCTACTGCTCTTGTATCATGACTACCCAAAACTAAAATTGCATCAGATTTTAATATAGGTTGATCCATAAGGTGATAATTTCAAATGATTTTTGCCAATCAATCAATATCTTTTTCCATACTCAAAGCATACTAAAAAATAGCTCATTAAGCTATTTTTTTATACTATCCAGTTCAAATATACGGTTGGGGTTATCTCAACCTCAATCCGTAAACTATCTTGGCGGCGAATTCTGAGCGAAGCTCGAACTTATTTTGAAACAAACGGATGATGATGCGCTCGCGTCCGCCGAAGGCGGATCTCTCGCTCTTTACTGTTTTAATATTTTTGCGCCGAAGGCGCAAGCAGGCGTTGACAAAAAGTTTCCCTCCCCACACTCCCTTCCTCTTTTTCCTCGCCTGCAGAAAGAGAGGGGCGGAAAAGTTTTTAATTTGAAAGGTTCTTGTTTATGCGCTTGCCCCACCCTTCCCGTGCGCGCGCACTAACTCCCTAAATCGTATTGATTACCAATAGATAAAGAGC
The DNA here is from genome assembly GCA_964482785.1 of uncultured Candidatus Saccharibacteria bacterium. Lineage (GTDB taxonomy): Bacteria > Patescibacteriota > UBA1384 > VFKW01 > VFKW01 > CAYZYR01. Next base: position 23,200 of record CAYZYR010000014.1, read on the forward strand.
CATTATAATAATGGATGAGCCGATAGGCAGTTAATAAAATCATTACATTATAATAATACATTTGGAGTTATTAAAGTGTCAATATTAAGTCAAAATATAAAAAAGTTGCGGAACGAAAAAGGAATTTTCCAAGATAAACTCTCTAAACTAGCAGATATTTCACTAAACACGGTGGTAAAACTAGAGCTTGATTTGAGTCCCAATCCGACTCTCGACACGATCCAAAAAATTGCGAATGCTTTAGATACATCAATAGATAATTTAGTGAGGGGTAAAAATGAAACAGTATTATGAAAAAGATGATTTTACACTTTATCAAGGTGATTGTCTGGATGTGCTAGCAGAAATCCCAGAGAATTCAGTTGATATGATATTTGCAGATCCTCCATACTTCCTTTCAAGTGGTTCTTTCACTTGTCAGAATGGCAAAATGGTAAGTGTCAAAAAAGGCGACTGGGATCTAAACAATGGGACAAAAAAAATTTTGAATTTCACATTGAATGGATAAAAGCATGTAAGAGAGTTTTGAAACCTAGCGGATCTATTTGGATTAGCGGAACATATCACTCAATTTATCAATGCGGATTTGCCCTTGAGGTTAACAAATTCCATTTTCTTAATGACATTGCGTGGTTTAAGCCAAATGCTTCTCCAAATTTAAGTTGTCGATTCTTTACTGCCAGTCATGAAACTCTGCTATGGGCAAGGAAAGATAAAAATGCAAAACACACTTTTAATTACGAGGCAATAAAAGAAGGAAATTGGCCTGAAGATTTTCTGAAAAAACCACATCTGCAAATGAGATCTGTGTGGGCAATGAATACGCCAAAACCAGTTGAAAAAAGATTTGGAAAACATCCCACGCAAAAACCGGTTGATCTGTTAAAAAGAATTGTGTTAGCCAGCACTAATAAAGGCGATTTAATTATTGATCCCTTTACCGGCAGTTCAACGACTGGATTAGCGGCTCATCTTTTTGGAAGAAAGTTTATTGGCATAGATACAGAAAAAGAATATTTGGATTTATCAATAAAACGTTTTGAGGAACTTGATAAAATATGAAAAATAAATTGAAACTTTTAGAGGAGTAAATATGCAAATAGTTGCAAGAACAACAGCCATTAACAATCTTAAAAAGCATATCGGTCAAGATTTACGCAAGCTCGCTTTACAGCATGGTATTACATGGTAGACAGAATAAAGGGTGGAAAGGCTTGGTTTTAGAGAGATTGGCGGGGCTTCAAACCAATGTTTCCAAAGCCCCTAATGGTCTTTCATATGAATTAAAATCGGTTAGCTTTCATAAAGTTAAAGATGTTCTTGTACCAAAGGAAACTATGGCTATTACAATGATTAATCCTGTGGAACTCAAAGCGCATTCATTTTTTGGAAGCCACTGTTGGGCAAAGTTAAAATCGATTGTTTTTTGTGCGGTAGCATGGCACGGGCAAAATTGCGAGACCGGAGAACTGTTAAAGGTGGCGAGCTTAGACTTTGCGGAAGATGACGATCTGATCTTAGAAATAAAAGCTGACTATGATTTGATAAGAGATAAGCTGACAACAGAAGGTTTCACAGCTTTGACCGGAAAAGATGATAAATGGATTCAGGCTAGGACAAAAGGGACCGGGGGATAAACCCCAGAACAGGCGAAAGACGACCAATAACCCGCGCTTTTTATGCAAGAACGGGGTTGGTTAAAAAAATATTTGAAATAGCGTCATAACTCATAGATGTGCAATGCCTGAACAATGCAACCAGTTGTAACAAATGCAATTTCAAAATTGCAAAAATATGGACAATCAATCAAACAGAAGGCAAAGAAGCCAGCTAGTGATTCGGATGACACCGAGGATGTTTTTGATAGGTATATTTTTGCCGAGGAAATTTACAATAAAATTACTCAGGAGCATAGCGAGAGTAGTTCCTCCTATATATTTGGTATATCAGGATATTGGGGTGAAGGCAAAACTCATTTACTACACATACTCGAGCGAAAGCTCAAAGAGAATAAATATAATGTAGTATGGTTTAGCCCATGGAAATACGCTCGGGATAGAGCCGCACTTATGCGTTGTTTTATTAGATTGATCAATAAGCAGCTTCCCAGGTTTTTTATGCCTTGGAATATGAGGGTTAATTTAAATGATTTTGAACGGGATCAAAATGTAATTAGTCTTAGCCTTTGGTGGACTATAGTAGCTAGTTTGGGACTTGGAACCATTTTTTTCTTACTTCATGCTATCCCTGGATTTAAAAAAATTTTAAATGACAACGAGAGCCTCGTCATCCTAATTGTTATCCCATTAGTTGTAGCAGTTCTATCAAAGTTAGGTACATTTCAAAAGACAACTAAAGCTACTTCAGCCGTCGATCAGTTTGACGATCGGCTCAATATTATTCTAAACAGAGTTAAAAGGTGTAATAAAAAAATAATTATTTTTGTTGACGATCTTGATAGAGCTTCAGAAGAGGAGGCAAGCGGAATTGTGGCATGAATCCGGATCGTTTGGCGAGAAATGCCATTGTCGGCGGGCTCGACCGGATTCGAACCGGCGATCTTCTCCGTGACAGGGAGACATGTTAGGCCTCTACACCACGAGCCCGTGTTCATTTTCGAACAAATTTTCGACTGAACAAATTAATAATATCATATTCTAACCTCAAATTCAATCCTTATGTCATAAATATAGACCCCACATTTAACAATAAAAAAAGCGGCGGTAAAATGCCGCCACCCCTATTCAATTACCCTAGACATGTCCTAATTATCCTGTAAAATATAAATCCCTCCTTCCATTTGGATCCACTCACGCTCTCTTTGAGGTCTGCCCTTGTCCAAATCACTCTTGTCAGATTCAACCAACTTCTTCTCTAAAGTTTAGACATCTATACGCCCCATCTTGTAGAGCATCAGCAGATTTATCTGTGTGTCACTAAAACCAAAGAACTGTATCAGCATCTTGTTTGGATGATTGAGAACTCTCTTGTTCGCCACCATTATAACCCAAAAACTCCAAAAAATAAATAATTTATCCGCTTTTTTGTTCGACATTTGTTCGGTATTTCGCTATTATAAATGTATGATAAAAAATAATCCTGACAATTTTGAAATAAACGACCAATTCCAAAAAGCTCTTGACTACATGGAAAATACCCATGAAATTGTCTATATTGCCGGACGCGCTGGCACCGGCAAGTCCACTTTGCTAAATATATTCCGCCAAAATACCGAGAAAAACATTGTCGTTTTAGCTCCGACCGGTGTGGCCGCCTTAAATGTTAAAGGTCAAACCATTCATTCTTTCTTCAAATTTCGCCCTGACGTCACTCTCCAATCAATTAAGAAAATCCACCATCAAAGCGCTCTCGCCCAAACCATTCAAAATATCGACACCATCATAATCGATGAGATTTCCATGGTTCGCGCCGATCTCCTAGATTGTGTCGAAAAATTCCTCCGTCTAAACGGCAAAAACCAAAACGAACTTTTCGGCGGTACCCAAATGATTTTCATCGGCGATCTCTACCAGCTCCCTCCCGTCGTTTCCCGTTCCGAAAAAGAAATATTTCCCGATCATTACAAAAGTCCCTATTTTTTCTCTGCCAAATGCCTCACTCCCATCGACTATCCCATTATTGAATTAGAAAAAATTTATCGCCAAAAAGATGCACGATTTATCAAACTCTTAAATTCCATTAGAACCAACTCTATCAGCTCTCAAGATCTAGAATTATTAAATTCAAGAGTTTCCCCCTCTTTCCAGGAATTAAAAAACCATTTTTACATCTATTTAACCGCCACCAACCAGCAGGCCGAAGCTCTCAACCACGACAAATTGGACCAGCTTAATCACAAAAGCTTTTTCGCACGTGGCACCACCGTCGGCTCTTTCGACACAAAATCACTTCCTACTCAAATCGATCTCGAACTTAAAGTCGGCGCCCAAGTTATGATGCTCAACAACGACAATCTCAAACGCTGGGTTAATGGCTCTATCGGCAAAATCACCAAAATAAAAAATGAAAAATACAAAAACGACGCCGGCAAAGAAATCGAACGCAGTATTGTTGAAGTAAAATTAGGCAACGGCCGTAAAATCGAAGTCCTTCCGTACACCTGGGAGCTTTTCAATTTTTATTACGATATTTCCACCCGCTGCCTAGAAAGCGAACCAATCGGCGCTTTTACTCAATACCCGATGAAACTTGCCTGGGCCGTCACTATTCACAAAAGCCAAGGCAAGACCTTCGACAATGTAATCTTGGACATTGGCTCCGGCACCTTTGTCCACGGCCAAGTTTACGTCGCCCTTTCCCGCTGCACTTCCTTCGAAGGCCTAATTTTAAAAAAATCAATTCAAAAAAGACACATCATCATGGATGGGCAAGTCGTCAAATTTATGTCCCAAAAAGCCAACGGCTCTTTCGAAGAAAAAATCGCCAAAATACAAAATGCCATCGACAACGAGCAAACCATCGAGATTATCTATCAAAAGGAAAATTCCACCTCTACGCGGCTAATTTCACCCAACGAAATAGGTGAAATGCAGTACATGGGATGCACTTTTATAGGCCTTTCTGCTTTTTGCCATTCCTCTCAGTCAACTCGCCATTTTCGCCTCGACCGCATCGTCGACATCAAAACCGTCAGTTAAAATAATAATTAAACAAAAGGCACAGTCGACATAATATCGTCCGTGCCTATACAACGAGTTGATCTATACGTTATTTTTCAGCTCTATCTTCCATTATTCGCATAGAGATGGGATATAATGACTCGGGTCTATCCGTGAACCAAGTGTCGATCGAAGCAATACCATCATCAACGACGCTATCGTCGTCTCGATATACTTCGGCTCGACCTCAGTGTAGTTGCCTTTAAATGTGATTGAAAAAGACTTAATGTTTATAAAAAGTCAGCCCTCTGCTATACTAAACTAAAGAAGGTAAAATGACAGATCAATTAATATTAAAAATCCGCCGAGAATTAAAAAACAACGCCGACCTCGAAACTCAAAAGAGCGGCCAAAATTTCTTTAAAGAGGCAATCAAACTTTATGGTGTCAAAAGCGCTGAGGTATCAAAAATCGCCAAAACAACTTTCCCCAAGAACAAAACCAAAAACGAAATCTTTAAGCTTTGCGAAGAGTTATTAAATTCCGATTATCTTGAAGAATCACTTATCTCTTTCGATTGGTCAGAGCGTCTCCTCTCGCAATATCAGCCTGCCGATTTCTCTATCTTCGCCTCATGGTTGGAAAAATACGTTAACAACTGGGCCAAATGTGACACTCTCTGCAATCACACCGTCGGCTCTTTCATCGAAAAATATCCCAAATATATCAACCATCTAATCCTTTGGGCGCACTCAGACAATCGCTGGGTCAAAAGAGGCGCCGCCGTTTCCCTCATAATTCCCGCCAAGAAAGGCCTCTTCAAAGAAGAAATTTTTAAAATTGCTGACATTCTCCTCCTCGATCAAGACGACATGGTCCAAAAAGGTTATGGCTGGATGTTAAAAGTCTTCAGTCAATCAGACGTTCAAAATCAAAAAATCGTTTTCGACTATGTTTTCCGAAACAGGCAAAAAATGCCTCGCGCCGCCCTCCGCTATGCTATCGAAAAAATGCCTCAAGACCTCCGCCAAAAAGCGATGGAAAAGTGATTAAAATATAAATTAGCATTCAAATCTCGGCTTTTTAAAACCTGATAGAGTCTGCTTAGGTTATAAAATTAACAAATAAAAAACCAAATGTTGTCTAATCCAGAACTATTCTAGCATCTAGCACTTTTACCCCTTGTCCTTTAGGTAATACTAGCAATGGATTAATATCTAATTCTTTCACTTGCGGAAAATCGCTCAAAAATTGCGACAATCTTCCCAAACAATCAATCAATGCCCCTTTATCCAGCGCCGGCTTACCTCTCACCCCATCAAATATTTTCTTCGATTTAATCAATTCAACCATATTTTTTGCATCCTCTTTAGTTATGGGAGATAGTCCAAACGTCACGTCTTTTAAAATTTCAACAAATATTCCACCAATCCCAACCATCGCCATCGGTCCCAACGCCGGATCTTTCAACGATCCTAAAATAAATTCAAAGCCGTCTTTTGGCGCCATTTCCATCAATAATACACCTTCTAATTTTGCATTCGGTACCTTTGTTCTAATATTATTCATCATCTCATCATATTTCTCAGATACCTGTTCAACCGAAACATCAATCATCACCCCCCCTACGTCGCTTTTATGCAAAATATCAGGCGAAACGATCTTCATCGCCACTTTCTTGCCCAAAGTATGAGCCACAACCAAAGCTTCTTCTTTAGAAGTTACTTTTTGACTCTTTAAAAGAGGGAAGCCATAGTCTCGTAAAATCTCCAAAGCTTCTGCTTCTGGGAAAGTCTTTTGCCCCGCTTCAAATTTTTTAATAATTTCAGTTTTGTTAATATCTTTAAAATTAAATAGTTCGTCTGATTGATTCCCTAATTTTACATATTTATCCATCGCTGCCAGAGCCACCGCCGCCTGCTCTGGAAAACTAACCGCCGCTACCTCTTTGTTTTGCAAAATCTGTACTCCGGCGTCTACCGTTTCCTCTCCCATAAATGTGACAACGATTGGCCTTTTGCTTTCCTTCGCTATCTTCGCGATCGCTTGTGCCGTTTCCTTAATTTCCGTCATTGACTGAGGCGTTAAAATTACTAACACGCTTTTTGCATTTTCATCAGCCATAATTAATTCCGAAGCGGCCGCATAACGATCAGCTTTCGCATCTCCTAGTATGTCGACTGGATTGTGTACATTGGCCGCTGGCGGCAAAACTTTTTTCAATTCCTCAGTCGTTTTTTCAGATAATGTCGCCAAGCTGAGTCCATTGGAAATGAGCTCATCGGCCGCCAAAACCCCCGGTCCGCCCGCATTTGTGATCACTGCCACTCCATCAGTCGATCTCACTTCATTGTCAGTAAATACTCTCACCAAATCAAATAACTCCTCCACGCTGTTAGCCCGTAAGATTCCCGCTTGTCTAAATAGCGCGTCATAGCCTTTGTCGCTTCCAGCCAACGCTCCTGTGTGAGAAACCGAAGCACTTGCCCCGGCAGTAGTCCTTCCTGATTTAATTACTATCACTGGCTTACTACTTCTTTCTTTTCGCTTCGCCCGCATAAAATCGATCAGTTCCTGCGGTCTAGCCAGACTCTCCAAATACATCGCGATAATCTTTGTTTTATCATCCTCGAATAAATATTTCAACATCTCAACATCATCCACCACTGCCTTATTCCCGATCGAAACAAATTTAGAAAAACCCAATCCATAATACTTCGCATAGTCAATCACCGCCGTGCAAAGCGCCCCGCTTTGCGAAATAAACGCCACATCGCCCTCGTTCGGCATCGCCGCCGCAAAAGAAGCGTTCAATTTTATTTCCGGATTAATTATTCCCAAACAATTCGGCCCAATCAAGGAGATCCCGTAAGTTTCGCAAGTCGCCATTACTTGTTCTTCCAGCTCTTTATGTCCTGCTTCTTTAAAACCGGCTGATATCACCACAAGTCCTTTTACGCCCTTAATACCTGCCTCTTCCACCACTTGTGGCACGATCGCCGCCGGCACTGCGATTACCGCCAAGTCGACCGCATCCGGAATATCTGTAATTGATTTATAAGTAGTCAAATCATAAAATTTCTCTTCTCTTAAATTAACCGGATAAATTTTACCCTCAAAACCGCATTCATAAATATTTCTTATCAAATCATTACCAACCGAGCCTTCTTTTGGTGAGGCCCCGATGATCGCTACCGAATTTGGATAAAACAATTTCTTCAATTCCATCTTTCTCCTATCTTACAAAAACATTATTTAAATATTTGCTCAATATATTTTTCGCTTTATTTATCAAATCTTGGCTTGGCGATCCGATATTTTCCAAATCATACCTAATTCCTAATTCCTCATATTTGTATTGACCCAAATTGTGGTAGGGGAGTATCTCCAGCCGCTCTAAATTCTCAAAATCTTTCAAAAATTCTCCCAGCTTTTCAATATCTTTCGCCTCATTCGATAATCCCGGCACTAAAACATATCTTACTCAAATCTTACCCAAAATTTCTTATTTTTCTGTTCCAAAAATCTCGCCGTTTCCAAAGCAGTTTCGTTTCCCAGCCCAGTGATCTTCTTATGTCTAATCCTATCCATATGCTTGATATCTAACAAAACAAGGTCAATTAAATTATACAACTTTTTTACATCATCCGATAGCATCTGAATCCGTTGCATACATATTGGACTTTTCCAACACATAATC
>CAYZYR010000015.1:0-27724 GCA_964482785.1 uncultured Candidatus Saccharibacteria bacterium
TTGTCTTGGAGCTAGAGATCAACAAGAAAAAGCTCTAAAAGCGATGAAGAAATTTGGTCTTAAGATCTGCAAGAGGAGAATCAAAAAACCAAGGAAGATCAATGTTCTCAATAGACCACCGACCGTATACCAGAATCCAATCAAAGACATCTTTGCGACCGGACCAAGCCAGATCTGGGCAGCTGACTTCACCTACATCAAATTCAAAGAACAATATTTATTAAAGGTATTAACAATTAGCAGTTCCGATAGACAGAGATAGTTTGTCTAAAAATGGTAACGTACAGAGCGTTTCTATATTTGTATTGATTTGCAATATATTGCCTGATGGCCATTCATTAATTCCCACCATTGTTGCAAAATAGCCTCAATAGCAGAAAGTGCCTGCGGGAATTTTGTGATTCTTTTTCTTGATCCATGTAGAAGATTTACTTTTGAGAGTATTGACTGCAAACTAAACCGAGAGCTTGGACGATACGAGAATATAGAGACGATATGCTCGTCTCCAATGTAAACACCTTGGGTCTGAGATCCTTTCCAATCTGAGATTAGCCTGAACATCATTTTGAATTCCTATTTAATATAAGTTGAGACCATGATGCGACCGCGATATTTGCCCAAACCAAGTGATATTCATAGCGATATATGGCATGATCTAGTCTGTACAATCTAGCATTGTTATACACAATAGCTGTCGCTGGTGGTTTCTTTTTGAGTATAATGGGTGCAAACAACACAAACTGAACTCAAGAATTTATTATTTTGCGGCTTGGGCGTGATAATCAAATCTTTGTCGGAGATTGAGTAATGTGATAAAATAATTATAGTGTATTTTATGGAGATAATTTTATGTATTATAAGTTATTAAAGAAAATCGCCATTTTTTTAATATTTTTAATTGTTTTAACGCTAGGATTTACTTTTCCAAGCAAAGTATGGGCAAGTTTTAATAATGCAAACATTATTACTGACTATAATATGAGGAATAGTAATTCTATGTCAGCAACAGATATTAATAACTTTTTAATTTCAAAAGGAAGTTGGTTAAAAAATTATGTCATTCCAGAAATTGTAAGCGTACCATACCCAACGGGAAAAAATCAGAACGGGTATGTCAATGTTCGGCAAGGTAATACTGTTACTGGCGAAGTTTTTTTTGGGAAAACCGTAGCACAATTAATATATGACGAAGCACAACAACACAGTATTAATCCGAGAGTAATATTGTCATTATTTCAAAGAGAAAGTTCAGCTATCACGACTGCAACCCCAGCAAGCGATACTACAAGAGCATGGCCACTATTCTATGCTTATAACGAAGCTATGAAGAATTGTCTCGATAAAGGCTGTAGCAGTGAGCAAGTGAGTTCTAATAAGCAGCAAGCTATGAGTTATGGCGGAGTTGGGTGCCAAATTGCATTTGCCACTTTGTGGTACAGTGACAGATACGATAGGTACCAAAGCGGAGAAAATATTTTTGGTCTGGGAAAATGGAATGATCCCGTTAAAATTGATGGTATTACAATCATTTGTCAGAATATTGCCACTCGTGAAATGTATTTATATACACCACACATCAGTCCCGCACAGACAAATTTTTATAATCGATGGACTGAGTGGTTTGGGGAAGAACCGAATGCGCCGCCGCCGCCGACTAATGATACGGCAAATTATAATTTACATACTTATGCCACAAGCGTAACGATAAAAGGTCATAAAACCATAGATTCTTTAGCTTATTTTGGTACTCAATTGATAGCAGGAAAGAATGCTTCTAGCTGGCAATTAACAATTAATCCAACACTCAACCAAAATAGCTATACCATTGTTTACAAAAATGAGGCTGGAGTTGAAATTAATAGTAAATCGATTGTGATCCAGCGACATAAGTTGGGCGATATTAATGGCGACGGTAAAATTGATTTGCTAGATTTATCAATTTTTTCAACCTACTGGAACCAAAAACAACCAAAAGAAGTCTTGTCCAATTTCAATCCTGAAGTCGACAATAGCGTAAATTTATTGGATTTATCAATTTTAGCTTCTAATTGGGGAAAATAGATATTGGTGATATATAATTAATTTTGGAGGGACAATGAAAAAAATTTATCTGATCTTAATAGCTTCAATATTATTTATAGTATTACCAGCACCGACGAAAGCGGCGGGAGGAATTTATGCTTCAGGCGGAGGTTCGCAAGTTGCAGGGGGAAAATTTACTGTAACTGTTAATGCCAGCGGAGCTTCCTTCAATGCTTTAGAAGGAGTAATTGCGGTTTCCGGTCCGGTTAGCATTGTCTCATTTTCTCCCGGAGGAGCAGTGTGGATGACCTCTCCAGCCAACAACGTCCATTTTGTAGGAATGCTGACCTCATCCACCAATTCTTTAAGAGTAGCAACAATTACTTTGAAAGGCACGGGTGTGGGAAGCGGTAAAGTGTCTGTAAGCGGGGTGAGACTGGCATTGACGGGAAATTCAGTTGGAACCGGTGCAGGCGGAGTTAATTTCACAATTACCAGAGCGCCAACTCCTCCTGGAACAGTGGCTGTTACTTCCAGCAGTCACGCGGATCAAGCTCAACAATATGAAGCAACAACAATTATTTTAAACTGGGATAAGCCGACAAACGGAGCAACGGGCTATTCTTATCTATTAGATGAGGCAGCAGATACAACGCCAGCAGAAAAAGCAACATCAGTTTCGACAACGATAAGTTATGAAAATCAAAAAATAGGCGCTCATTATTTTCATATACGCGCACAAAATGCCGATGGCTGGGGACCAACAACTCATTTCAAAATCAATATCAAAGAACCGGAAAACAAAATTGAAAGCAAATTGCCAGGACCAAAAAATATAAAGATAGGAAAATCTAAAGAATTCAAAAATGACGTGAATACAGGTACTGTAACTGGCCTTGTTATCACAGGGAACATTCCAACTAAGATTGACATGGAAAAATTTGTTACGCAGCTAGACAGTACTCAATCTCAAGATCCAATTCTGGTAGAAAAAGCGGCCATTTACAGCGCAAATATTATATTCTCACCTTCAATAGTCGTGCCTGAGGGTAAAAGCTTGAATGTGGAGCCTGATCAAAATGGCAACTTTCGCCTAGCGATCGATTATCCTATCTCATCAGGATTCCATAAAATTATAATTCAAGGTCAAAGGGCAAAAGTTTTGACAAAACCTTATGAGACTATCTTTGAAATAAGTCAAAAAAACGGAGGGCAAATACTACTTTTATCAGAAAGAGATGCAAAACCAGCGCCGATAACAAAACCGAGTTTTTGGCAAAAACATAAATTAGAAATTAAAGCGGTGGCATCTGTTTTAGCCGCTGAAATTATACTTTTGGCAATATTAATGATACTTAAACTCATAAAAAACCGCGGGGCTAGATTGCCTAAGAAAGAAAAAAGAGACAAACAGAACTTTGATTGGGACAAAGCTTAAAACAGACCAACACTCTAACTGAACAGATATAAGTAAGATATTACAATTTTATTTAAGTTATTTTTATACTGTCTTTGGTTTAGGGTCAGATTCTTCTGACAATTTTTGTTTTTCGTCAATTTTGTTTTCTATTTTTTATCTCTTTCCGTCTTGGTTTCGGCCGGTTGTGGTTTTTTAGAAGGTGACGGTTCGGGTTTTACAAAAAGATATTTGATTAAGCTAATTAAATTTGGTGATTGTAAAAATACGACCTCTCCCTTTGTATTAGGATGTCTGGCTTTGAGTAGCATTTGACGTCGAACACGCTCTTTTTGGCGTTGTGCTTCTTTCTTTTTTTCACTTGTTCCATCTTCGTAAGATACCTCATCTTTAACAAGCTCTCGAAAAGCGGTTTCGCTTATACCCTTGGTAATAATTCTATCGTCTTTCTTTTTAAACAAACTTTTGAGTGAAAGATGTAATTTAGCGCGTGGCTCTTTAATATCTGCTATTTCTTCGTTTTTGATTTCTTTAACTTTCTCGACAGGCTCTTCTTCCGGAATATAAGGAACTTCTTTTTTAGTCTCTATTGCTTCTTCAAGCAGTTTTTTATTTTTATCTTCTAACATGGAATGAGTTAGCGGGGCTTTAATGATTTCATTTTCCAACGGTTCTTTTTTGGCAATACTTGCGTTCTCCGCAGTTTTTTTGAGCTGTTCAGATTCTTTATCTCTTTCAGAGTCTAAATAAACTGCTTCTTCTGTTGGTCTTTTTAGCTCATAAGGAAGGTGTTTTTCAGACCCGTAATAATGCTTCTTGTCAACTTTTTGCTGTATCTCATTTATAATATTTTTATTCGATGTTAGATCTGTCACTTTGACGGTGATTATATTATCGTCAAAAAATAATATATCATAGTAAATCGATACAATCGATTTGGCAAAAGCATAAATTGAAAAGATAATACTTAATATTCCTAGCAAAATATTAGCGCTTTTTTTATACTGGACAATGTAAGCCAAATAACTGGAAGGAATATAATCTTTTTCAAATATATAATACTGGAAATCAAAAAACGCTTTAGTATTTATATTTCCTAAATATTGCTTGTTTATCAAAATGCCATTTAAAAAAACAATAATAGCTAAGGCAATAATAATCAAGTTGACTAAAATCTTAAGTGTAAGAATAATTTTTTTATACATTTTTATTACCCTTAATTATAGACGCTAGACAAGTTGTATATAGGAAGCATGACAGCTAGAACAACAATCGCTACTGTAACGCCTAATAACACGACCATAAGCGGCTCAAAAGCACTGCTTAGCGATTTAATCTTTGTGTCTACTTCCTGACCATAATAAATTGCGATTGAGTCAAGCATTTTATGCAAAGAACCCGATTCTTCACCGACACTAATCATATTAACTACCATATTAGGATAAAGATTAGGAAAAACATCCATCGTTGCGGACATGGGATTGCCATTTTCTAATTCGGTTACAACCTGTTCCATGCTAAGTTTAAAAATAGCATTGGTGATAGTTCCACTCGCAAGCCTTGTAGCTTCGATAATGGGGACACCATTAGAAAGCATCATAGATAACCCATTTGTAAATTCTGTCATTACTATCGCTCGGTGGATCGGGCCAAATATAGCCACCTTCATCTTAAATAACGACCAGAGATAGTCTCCAAAAAGGGTAAGTCTTACAAACGCTATTAGCGCCAGGACCATTATTATTAAGGCTGGGGCGATAAAAAACCAATAATTGCTAATAGCGTCATTAATAAATATCATCATTCTTGTTAGCTTGGGCAATTCACTGCCGGCTTCTTTGTAAATAGAGTCAACAATAGGTATTACATTACGCATGACAATAATAATAACCGCAAAGATTGAAACGGTGACGATAATAGGGTAAACCATGGCGCTCTGAAGACTTCTTTTCAGAGCAGCAATTTTTCCACTTTCCTCGGACATTTTTTTCAGTACTTTTGATAGATTACCAGTTGCTTCACCTGACCGGATGATATTGATCTCAATTTTGTTAAATAGCTTGGGATATTTAGCGCAAGCGGTTGAAAATGGCGAACCAGCTCTTACGTCAGTAGTTACCTTATCAAGGGCTGCCTCAATATTCGGGTTTTCACTCTCGGAAATTACTTCCAACGCCCTAATGAGATTAATACCAGCGTCTAGCATGGTAGCCAGTTTTTGGTATAAATTGCTTTTCTCGGTATCATTTAGCTTGCTGGAGCTCAACTTACCTATTATTTTATCAAAAATGACTTTTTTCTGTTCAAGCTTAGTCACCTCGATCTTCCTCGAACGCAGGATGTGTTCAGCTTTTTGTTTGTTTGCAGCTTTAATGAGACCTATTTCCGCCTTGCCATGACTGTTGACGACTTTGTATTCGAAGACTTTCATTTCCCCTCCCGTTTTCAATATTTTTATTAATATAATTTCTTAGATTCAATAATTCTTGGGGCGGAATCACCAATGTCAAATCTTTTAATGGTGATATAGGAAGCCCCGTCATGGGTTGATCCGGCACTGAACATACCTAAATTATTTATAATTTTTTTATCGTCTGTAGCGGATCCGGAGGGGATTCCCTGGAACCCATAGCCGTAATTCGTATTGTTAAACAGATTTGGTCTAGCAACCTGTTTTATCCTATCGCTGCCCGTAATTGTATCTTGAATATCTTTATATGTTGTTGTCCATTTCATATTAGTCCATGCTTGATTCCATGCTGGTGAACCACCATTTCTTAATGGGAAGAAAGAGGCAACATAGAATGAATACCAAAAACCAGAGTATATGTCATTGTTTCCATCGCCAGATATATCTCCGACCGCTATACTAGTTCCACAACCACCTGTTTGAACTTTGTATCGATCAGTTATGGGGTTTTTATCTGCATCCAAACCTTTAGCATAGTTATATGACATGTTAGACTTACCAGCCGTTACCGAAGTCTCCCAATATGTTTTTAGGTATTTTGGCTCATTAGGAAAGTCGCTTCTTTTGAATAGCAACATTGTATTGCCGATCATAACTCTATAATTACCGGAAGAATCCAGACCGCCTTTTGTCATGTAATAGCCACAGTTTGATAAGTAAATATAGTCTTTATCTACTGCAATGTCTCCTCCAAGCGGCATTTTATGACTATCACCCGTGTTCTGCTCATCTACAGGATTTGAAGCAGAATTCATAGTAAAAGACGAAATATCTTCCAAGTTGTTACCATTTATTTTATAGATTGCCGAAGGATTAGTATCAGGTTTATCAGTCCAGCCATAATTAAGGACATAAATTTCATTGGCTGTGTCATCATGGTATCTTGCCATCCTAAAATGTTCTCGCGCTGTTCCGCCTAAATCTGTTAAAAGCTTAGTTTTATCTAAAGTCATATCCCCAGTGCTATTATTTATATCAATCTTACTGATCCCAGTCTCGTCGCTCAATATATATATAATTCCATCATCTCCAATATCAATATCTGTTATCTTATTCTTTGACGATGAACTAATATTTATTGTTTGAAAAGTCAAACCCTCAAGATCTCCGTCCGTATCAATGGTATATCTTTTTATATTTAAATCTCCACCCGCATCAACTACTGATGGGATGGAAAAAAGGTATTCTTTAGTTGTCGTTTTGTAGTACATCAGCTTACTCTTATTATGAGCAAAGCCGTTTTGAGTGTCGCGGTTATAATCATAGTTATTTTGCCGGACATAAATCATATTTTTCTTGCCAATTGTATACATATTGTCCAAATCCACTACTTGAATACCTGTACTTGATGATACATACATCCTTCTCGTATTCTTACCAACACTTGCCGCTGAGTTATTGGTGGCTTTTGTGGCATTCTCATTAAAAGTGAAGTCATATATTACACCCACGGTTGGAGCGACTTCGACAACAGGGTCAGGATTAGCAGAGTCGGCAGTAGCACCGGTAGTGCTAGCTGCACTATCTAGAATACTAGTATCATAGACTACGTAATTTGTTTCATTAGCAGTGCTTCCAATTAGATATCCTTTTGCCGAGGAGCCAGAGCCCAATGTGATGTATTTTAATTGAGTCAGCCATTGGCTGGGATTTGAATAATTAGCTTGGTCACAAGTGTAGTTGCCGAGTCGTTGAGGACTGCCGCTGGAAATATCATAAATATATATTCCCGTATTGGTCCAAGCCTGTCCCCCCTCTGGGACTAGGTTTGTATTTGTGGCAGGGGCAGGATTAGTAAAACCATAATTGGCAACATATAATCTCTTCTTGCCTTCGTTATTTTCGCCTATTGCTATTTTATTGAAACGGATACCTGTGTAAGGAGCTGTAGCTGTCTGATCAGAAGTAGTATTGCAATCTCCACCACTTAGAACAAAATTATTTTGTTGAATAATAAAGTTACCACTACCATCCTGAGGCCAGGCGTAACTTTCAAGACCCCCTTGGGCATTCCATCCAGATTCTTTATTCCCATCTTTTCCGCCCATTGCAGCATACATTCTGCCATTGTCATAATCTACATCATAAACTGGTATTCCCTGATATTCTTGGTTTGTCCAAATAGGCCCCCCCATACGCGTAAAGGCAATATCGGTTCTGCGGAGGTCTTGAGAGTTCCAACTGTCCACATTTTTTAATTCATCTGTAATATTAGCTAATCCAATGCCATTTTCTCCGCCCGCGACTAATAAGTATGTTCTTAATCCTTTACTAAATACCCTGATAGCATTAATTTCCGGTTTCAAACTATAATATTGGGGGTTAGTTTTCCATGGTTGAATATTTGGGTCTTTATTGATGACCCAGTCAAGATAAACCTGTTTCCATTTATCGGGGTTAGATTTATTAATTATTATTAAAGAGGGTGATTTGTAGCACGGATTATCCATAGCCACATTTTTAAAGGTTACGTTTTCGCCACAGTTGGGCGCCATTAAAAACATATTATCATCATAGGTCGTTGTTTTTGCTATTTGACGGAAAGCTTTGTTTTTTGGAACGACGTTACTTGAAGGCCAATCATTTCTGGGGTTATAAGCCATATCGTCTTTTACTACTCTACTCCCGATATCTGTATTTTTTTTATCGATGGTATATCGGTATATATTAGTATTCGTTTCTAACGATCCTCCGGCGACCTGAGCAAAAAATTTTCCTTTGCCCGCAAATAAGGGAGTAACTTGAAAAATAGTATCCGTTTGTGTGCTGTTCGTATTTATATTTGATGTGTCACCATATATCGCTTGGCTTTTACCCCTGCTAGCTAGAGGTTCTAGGTCAAATAATCGCGTGCCATATTTTTGCGGATTGGACGTATCACCGCTAAACAGAGAATCGGTATTGGTAATACTATCATAAAGGATATTTTCCTCTTCATCATAAGCGAAACTCCCAATCTTTACACCCTCAGTTGAAATATGAACCCCATTATTTAAAAGTCTTCTTATCCTCTGGTCGTTTGGCTCGAAAGACTTACCAGTGTAGTCCCAAAAGTCAACTTCCTGAGCGCTACTTTGTTTTCTGATCGCGAGGCGATAGCCATGTTTTAATCCTCCATAGTAAGAGGTAATGTTGTAATAGAAGTTTGATTCGCTTTCGGTTTTTTCGACATTATAAACTTTATGCGCCCTGTTTATCTTTTTAGGGTCAAATGTAGTGAGATACGTCAAATTGTCAGTCATATCAACCCAGTATGAAGCCGGGACATCGTTATTATTCTGAGCTATGGCAGTATCAATCTTCTTTTTTACTTGATTAACTGCCGATTTAAGTACTATATTACTGATTTGATTGTCGATTGTAGAACGAATAGTTTTTCCTACAGTTAAGTTTATATTCGACATGGTCGAGACCACAATTACCATAGCACTAATAATCACTGCTACAACCAACATGGTCGAACCATTATTGTATCGATGTTTCATTTATCCCGCCTTTTTTGCAAAAATACCTGTGTTGATATGATATTTAAAAACTCCCTTGTCATCTTCAAATGTTGCTTTAATTCTCAAATAATTCTTTGGGCTAGGCTCAGACTGGCCTGTAGGAGGTCCTGTTAAATAATCAGAAAACATCTCCCAATTTTTTACTTTCAATGTTGAAGGATGTATCGCTCTTGCTAAGTCTGGCTCAAGTATAGGATCTGATACTTCCAGAGTGGTATTTTCATTTTTGAATTGATAGACAGGATTATTCGCTGCTTGATCATCACAGCTTCCAACCGTTTGGGCCAATATAATAGTAAGTGTTTGGTCTCTGTCGGTTAAATCAAAACTACAAAAATTTGGGCTTTCCATTTTGGTTCTTATGTATTCAATAACATTTTTAGCTTCAGATTGCGTGTCCCTGATGAGACCCAGTCTGGTGGTAATTTTGTTAGCCGAGATAATGACGCTGAAGGCCATCACCATCAGTGTACTGAAAATTGCCATTGCAATAATTATTTCCACGAGCGTCATACCATCTTTATATTTGTTATTTGTTCTTGGCATAATATTGTTTCCTGGTTATAAATAAAATTCAATGGTTTGGTTTTCATAGACGCCGCTACTACTGGAATTGCTGCGCCATTTTTGATGGATGGTTGCTTTTGTTACGTCTGAATCTATATTGGCAAAGTTTATTTTCTTCACCGTAAACCACATCTGGATTTTAAAATTATCACCAACTGAAACATCAATGAAGCTACCTTTCCGGATATCCCACTCGCCAGATGTGTTAAGTTGAAGGTAAAAATTTTTTTCTTCTTCTACTTCTACACTATCGATACTGCTATTCCATACTGTTTTTAATCCCGGATCTTCTTTCATTGCCAGCAAAGTGTTTTGCCATTCGATTGCGGCGTAATGGGCTTGCAGGCGCTCGCCTGTTAGTATGGTATCACGCTGATTATACCTGATGAGTATAAAAGCAGCTTGCATAAACAACACAATAGCAAGAAGCGCTATGGCTACTTCTATTAATGTAAAACCTCTTGCACACTTTTTTGTCATATTCCCCTCATAATATTCTACTCGATCACACCAGTGTCATAGTTAATGGTGATATTTTCCGTCCTATCGCCAAGCCTATTGTGCCGTAGTATCAAAATTACTTTATCGCCCGGATTTAACCCCATTAAGGCTGGCGGATTTTCCAGAGTAGCGTCGTCAGGATCAAATCCATTTGATTGATACAGTTCCAAGCCACCGTAAACCATTCCTATCCGAAGCCATACTTTGGGCGGATTTTGATTCAAACAGTTATCGTCCGCTTCCGCGTTATTAATACAAATATTTCGCAATACGACGTCTGAAGGCATTCGATAGTCGGAAACATCTTTAGATGTTACCCCGCCAACCATACCAAATTGATATCTCCCGATTTGGTATGTTCCCCCATTAAGGTTAAAATTGAATTGATAATATCCATTTACGGCTCCGCTACTATTTAAAAACTGATCCGAGGGGATCTCTTGTTCAATGGCAATGGCTTTAGCGCGTGTCTGGTTAATATTTTCTTTCAACAATTTCGCTGCACCCGACAGACTTCTGCGGGCATTATCTGCCCGCAGTGTCGGCGCTGAGATGGCTAGGAGTATTCCAATAACGGCGATTGTTACCAATAGCTCAACTAAAGTATATCCTTTTTTATATTTTAGAAACGCCAATTTAGCCATTCCCTTTCCTTTGGTTTATTGCGTATCATACTTTAAAGGCAGCGGACCCTCTGAGTAGGTATATGATTCACTCGAAGTATCTATATTTTTTGCATCATTGCTAACCTCGTAGCGGTCATCGTCGCATTTATTCGTATCATCTTTGACACAATCGCTGGTCAGGCTTTTATCCCCCGTATTTTCAAATTTGGCGCTTATTTCATACTTGGCGTTTGTATCAATCACTGCATAGCGATATACCAGCTCTTTGACATTTATTTTGTCTACAATATTACGTCCAATCATTCCCAAACTATTAAGGCAAGTGTTAACGCTAGCAAATCCCTCGATTGATGAACAACTATCAGAACCCGGATAGGGATAGCTCTTATTTACAGTATAATAATTTTCCAAACCAGATGCCATCATGTCAAGGTCAACTTTTCTGTCAGCATCTCGACTTTTTTTGCGCGTACCATTGACACCGTAAACAGTCAGAGCTGATAATATGCCGATTATTGTTATTGCCACCAGCAGCTCGACCAGAGTAAAGCCAAAGTATCGTTTGAAATTAGATTTATACACTACAAATTCCCCTTTTTAAATAATCTAACCGGACTATTATTTAATCATTATATTTATTATATCGACTGTGTAATTTATTACAATATCATTCATAAAAATTTATTATTTATTCCCTTAAATGTTAGACTAACGATTTGATATATTATGCTATAGATAACTTTTATATATATTGCCAATCTAAGTAGCGGGTTTTTATGGGATTTGAAAAAATTATATTTGAAAAAATTATAAAAGTTAAGAAAATTATTAATGCAATTAAAAAGGAAAAAGATTTAAATTTCTTCCAAAAATTGACAAGTCTGATTTTCAATATATAATTTTAATGAGTAAGCAGATCAAAAAGGATATATTCGAGCTAAGGAGGGTTGATTTTGCCGGATAAATTTAAACATATTTTAAATAAATTGATTCAATCGATTATTACTATCGGTCTTTATGCAGCTCGAAAAAGTTCCGGGTATATTTATTCCATTAAAAAGTCCATGCGCTATATTAAAGAATTTAAAAACCTTTCCGATCTCGATAAAAAAATTTTTCTCATCCAGCAAGGCACCAAAACCTCTTTTAAGATATTCACCAAACCCCATGATAAATTAAGATCTAAATATAAATGGTATTACGCTTGGCATTCGCATTCCCATCATAAAAAGACCCATTTCGCTACTTTAGCGCTGGTTTTAACTTTATGTTTTACCCTTGTTTATAATGGTTATCCCCATTCCGTAAAAGCCGCCGAAAGCTTCCGCGCCAAGTATAATAACGAAACTCTCGACGCCGACTCCGGCAGCGACACCACCGCCTACAATGACGGTACGCCGGCTAGCTTGGTAGACGGTTACGGAGGTTTCGGCCAAGCGGCTCAAGTCGGCATCGGCCAATCGCTTGCTTACAAAACCGCCGGCAATCTCTCCGGCGATTCCGGTCAGATCAGCATGAAATTCAAAATCCCCTATTCGACCTCCGGCGCCGATGATTCTGTCGGAAAATTCGGTGAAATTGTTGACTGTTACTACGACAGCAATTCAGGCTATTTTTATATTGCCGACCGGGGTCTTGCCCGTATTGTCAAAACCAAATTTGATGGCAGCGGCTGGCAGACTCTCGGCGGGTGGGGTAACGATAACAAAATAGGCAATTTTAGCTATATGGAGTCCATTTTTTATGATGCCGCTTCAGACTATATTTATATTGCCGAGTCTAGTCGAATCATTAAAACCAAGATCGACGGCAGCGGCTGGACCAACTATTATTCCACCGGCCAAGCCGCCGATATTAGCGGAAGTTACCATAGAGCCACTAACTTATATTTCGACCACGACTCGCAATATCTTTATTTCATTAGAAATAATTCAGAAATTGTTAAAACTAAATTAGACGGTCAATGGACCGGCTGGACTAAGTATATCACCCCCGGCTATGGAGTCGGGCAAGCTCCTTTCGGCGTATCCAGTTTTTCTTATGATGCTGGTACCGGCTACTTCTATATGGGCGGTGATTCAAATATTATTAAGACAAAGTTGGATGGTCAATGGACCGGCTGGCAAAGATATTTTGGAATAGGCGATCAAGAAATTGGTTACGTTAATGATATTTTTTACAATCCATTCGATCATTTAGTCTATTTTGTAAATAATTATGAACATAGACTAACTGCAACCGATCTCAACACTTTTCACCAGTCGGAAAGTGCGTCGACTCGAAACGATCAACTTCATATTGCCGGCAGCGACGATAGCGGCAATATTTATGGATCTTTTGGTTATTCTTTAGTAAAGATTCGTAGCTTAAACGAGGTCTCTTCTTATGGCCAGCAAACAGCCACTAATTATTATGCTTCGGAGGGTAACATTGGCGGGGACCAATTTCGAAATCTTTCTGATATCATGCTAAAAGACGGCAAGATTTTATTTGCATCACCTGACACAGAGGTTATTGGCGAAGCAACTCCAGACAAAGGCGCTGTTAGATTCTATGGAATAGACGCGGGAATAAAATGGGGAGCCGGTATTTCAAGTATTGTTTATACACAGTCGAATTTTTATTATTATATTGGTGGATACGAGTGGGATAGATCATTATACAAAGCAAAATTCGATGGCAGCGGTGCCGAAAGAATTTACAGCAATGGCCAAGGTATTAACATAAATAATCCTGTCGGTCTGCATTATGACGAAACTAGCGGCAATCTCTTTATTCTTGAGAAAGGCTCGGACCCAAGCCGGATAATCCAAATCGATAGCGATGGCAATTGGACTGAATTTGATGGCCGCAAAAACGGTGGCGGCGATCAGTTGTCAGGAGGTACAAACGGCTGTATGAGCTATGATCCGGCTACCAATCTTTTATACATTTGCGATAGCAACTTTTTTGACAACCGAATCGTTAGAACAAAGATCGACGGCAGCGGCTGGCAAACATTTTCTGTCGGCGACGCTAACTATGGTATGAGCAGAGTGTCCGATATCATTATAGATAACGGTTATATGTATATTGCTGAAGAGAATCGTATCATCAAAACCGACTGGAACGCTTCTGATCCTGATTGGAGCGAGCTTCAACTTCCTGACATTGAAATTAACAAGATCCAAAGCATGGCATATGATTACGCCAGTGGATTTTTCTATATCGTTCAAGGTGACCGAAATGCAATGATGAAAAGCCGGATCATTAAAACAAAATTCGATGGTTCCGACATGCAGTTTATAAACGGCAACTCCATCCGAACTTTATTGTCTTCAGTTGATTCCTCCGGTCATCCTTACATCAGCGGCTTGCGTCTTGATCTTGACTATCAGACCAGCCGGATTAAATTTTATCCCGGCGCAGGATACACAGCTTACACTCTCCAAACTGAACCGCTTAGTTTGTCTGCCGATGATTGGCATTCCCTCAATGTTATTTATAATCGTTATACCGGCAACATCCAAATTTGGGTCGATGGTCAAAAATCAGCCGAGGCCGATTATGCCAGTTGGCAACACGTCGGATTGGGAGAATATTTTACTGTCGGCCATATGGCAACCAGAAGCTTTGGGGGAGCTTTTACGGCTGCTCAAGCCTACAATCTCGAAGCCCCGATCGACGATCTTATCCTTTCAACCGGCATTGATGAAGACGCTCCTCTTTTGCCGACAAATATTGTAGCTAAAAACCAATCCGACGGCAGCGTGACGCTTACCAATAACTCTTGGAATCATTATCCTCATCCCTATCTTTCATGGGACGCTTCCGTTGATATCGCTCCCGAAGGAGAAACACCGTCCGGCACCGACGGCTACTATTTATATTTCGGCACCAGCAATACCGCCGACCCGGAGTCAACTTCCGGTATCATTGACGTTTCCGGCTCGGCTGTCCATTATCAAGCCGACACCAACACTACTATAGCCGGCGCCTTAACCGATGGCCAAACCTACTACTTCCGAGTTAAAGTCAAAGACCGCGCCGGCAATAAAAGCGCCGCCCAAACTTTATTTACCTATAAATACGATGCCACC
Source organism: uncultured Candidatus Saccharibacteria bacterium (assembly GCA_964482785.1). GTDB lineage: Bacteria > Patescibacteriota > UBA1384 > VFKW01 > VFKW01 > CAYZYR01. The sequence goes on from CAYZYR010000015.1 coordinate 15,189, forward strand.
GCGCCGAATAATCCAACAACCATAAATGTTTCGCCATCCGGCTACACCCAACAAACCAATTTCACCTTTAGTTGGCCGGCCGCCACCGATCCAGGCGCCGCCGCAACCGGCTCCGGTATTGCCGGTTATCAATATAAACTGGGAACTAGCGAATGGTCGAACACTTTGACAGGTACGCAAATCGCTCTGTCTGGCGCTCCATACCAAGAAGATCAAAATATTTTTTACTTGCGCACTTTGGATAATGCCGGCAATATTTCTTCACCCATTCCGGCCAATTTCTATTATTCCGAAAACCCGCCTCAAGTTGACAAAATTACTATTACGCCCTCAACAACCGCCGAAGCTCCCTCAAGCGAAAATAATTTCAGCATCAAATGGTCTATGCCTGAAGGCGCCACTCGCCCGATCAAACAATATCATTACGTTGTCAACCCGCCTAACGCTAAAATTAGCCGCGTCAATTCTCAAAAAACGACCGGAACTTCGCTTGAGGCCGGGCCTTATGCTACCGCTCAAGGTGAAAATATTTTTTACATTGTCGCCGAAGACGAAGCCGGCAACGCCGATTTTGATAATCCCAAAACCGCCAGTTTCTATGCCCAAACCGCAGCTCCCGGGCCGCCGATCAGCGTCGAAGCCATCGATGGCTCTAACCGCGATTGGCAATTGTATAAAGTTTTTATAACATGGGGCGAACCAATCGATAAGGGCGCTGGTTTTTGGGGTTATGAAATTTTCCGCTCCGCCAACGGCGAAACTTATACTTCTGCCGGGACAACTACCAGCACTACCTTTGCCGATACTGGCCTAGAATCCAAAAAATATTATTATAAAATCAGATCCAAAGACAATGCCGGCCAATATTCCGCCGATTCGACCATTGCAACTATCACTCCGACTGGCAAATTTACTAATCCGCCTAAGCTCAAAAAAGATACCTTAAAAGTCGACGCCAAAGCATATTCCGCTATTATTACTTGGGAAACAGAGGACGCCGATCCTAAGATCGTTCATACATCCTATGGTATCGTCAAATATGGCCGGAATAAAAATAATCTTTCCGGCAATGAAGACGGCTCATATCCCTCTGAATTTGACTACAAAGATAATCATTCGCTTAGAATTGCGGGCCTTGAGCCTACTACAACCTATTTCTATCAAGCCATTTGGCGCGATAAAGATGGCAACGAAGGCAAAACAGATATAAAATCTTTCACGACTACCGCCGCATCAAAAGTCGAGAATGTTACCAAAACAAACATTACTCTAAACTCGGCAGTTATTTCATTTAAAACTACCTTAAATGAAAATCCGATCAACGCCACCGTAAATATCTACTATGGAGAAAATACCAATTACGGCAAGTCTTTGCCCGCCGCTTCCATCGGCGATACTCATAAATTCGCTCTTGTCAATCTTACTGATACCACGACCTATCATTTTCAAATTGTTGGCACGGATTATAACGGCGATCCCATAAAATCAGATAGCTACTCATTTGATACACTTACTATGCCAAAAATAATAGGCGATGTAGCTTACGATCAAGAACAAGAAGCACCGACCACCACCTATAGATTTAGATGGAAAACCAATGTTGCTACCGATTCCACCATTTATTACACGGATAATAAAGGCAAGAAACAATCTAAATCATCTCCGGAATTCGCAACCAATCATGAATTGAATGTTTCCGATCTTGCCGATAAATCAGTATATTCATTTACTGTCACCGGTCTTGATCCCCATGGTACTTCTTTGAAATATCCTTATACAACCGAAATCACTACACCTAAAGACACGCGCAAACCTAAAATCTCAAATCTTATCGTAGAAATTAAATCATCCGGATTTGGCGCCAACCAAAAGGCTCAGGCCGTAGTTTCATGGAATACTGATGAACCGAGCACTACTCAAGTGGAATACGAACAGGGTATTTCCGGAAATGAATATAAAAATAAATCCAAGACCGATATCGCCTATTCAACATCCCATGCAGTTATCTTATCAGATTTAGAGCCGTCAAAAATATATCACTTGCGCGCAGTATCTTCCGATCCTTCCGGCAATACCGGATATTCCGAAGATACCACTACTATTACCGGCAAACAACAAGATTCTATTTTGGATATTATTATCACTTCTTTACAAAGATCATTAGGCTGGATATTTAAAATATTTGGCGAATAACTGAAACTCAAATCGGAGGGCAATCTTGGAAAACAGCGAATTAATAGAAATCACAAATCTTGATAAAATTTATCCGTCTGGAGAAGAGTTTAATACTCCTGTTTTAAAAGGGGTTAACCTAAAGATTAACCAACAAGATTTTATTATTATTTACGGTCCGTCCGGTTGCGGCAAATCAACCTTGCTTCATCATATAGTCGGATTAGAGGTGCCGACCGAAGGCAAAATCATTATTCAAGGCACAGATATTACTCAACTCAATCAAGAAGAGCGAGCCATATTTCGAGGCCAAAAATTCGGTATGGTTTATCAATCATGGCATTGGGCCAAATCTCTTAATTGTTTGGAGAATATAGCCATGCCGCTTTATATTGCCGGCATTGATGAACATAAAGCCCAAAAGAAAGCAATGGATGTTATGGAGGAGCTGCAAATTCAAAAATACGCCCAAAAATTACCTATCCAACTATCCGGCGGCGAGCAGCAAAGAATTTGTATTGCCAGAGCTCTGGTAAATGATCCGTTGATTATTGTTGCCGATGAGCCGACCGGCAACTTAGATACACATAATTCAGATTTAGTCATGCAAATTTTTCAATCCTTAAATGTTAGTAAAAAAAGAACCATTATTATGGTTACGCACAACCTTATATATTTACCGCTGGCTACAAGAACTATCGCCATTCGCGATGGTTCGATAGTTTCATCCGATACCGAAGCGGTCAAAGACCAAATTCGCCAAGAGCTCAAAGAGGTGCTATGAGATCGAAGATTATAATAAAAATTGCCTTGAAAAACCTTTGGTCGCATCGTCTCCGCACATCGCTGACAATTGCCGGTGTTACTATAGGCATCAGCGCTATTATATTCCTTGTATCACTCGGTTATGGTCTGGAACAATTAGTGACCAAGAACGTCGCCGACTTCGATGCTTTCAGTATTATCGATGTGCCGTCTGCGAATATCTCAACCATCGGCATAGACCAAAAATCAATCGAGCGGATTCAATCCCTTGGGCATATCGTTTCTACTGCTCCCGTTATTAATCTTGCCGGCAGAATTCACAAGCCCGACTCTTCTTCGACAGTTGAAACTGTTATAACTGCAGGCAGTAAAAATTACTGGCAATTATCCAATACCACAATTAATAAAGGCACGCTTCCGCAAACCAAAGACCAGATTGTTGTTAATACTTCCGTCATTAACTTATTAGGCGAAACAGAAACCGATATCTTAAATAAAAACATTGATCTTAGTATTATCATTCCTGTTGATTTAAGATCAAATTCAAACGAAGATATAAAGCAAGCCGATTCTATACCCCTTAAAGTCGTCGGATTTATCAAGGACACCAAAGCTCCAATAGTTTATGTGAACTCAGACTTACTCCTAACCCAAGGCGTCGTAAAGTTTTCTTCTTTAAAAATAAAAGTGGATGATCGCGACAATGTTCCGATTACCCGCAAATTACTTGAGAATAACGGCTTTTCAACAGAATATGTCGGAGATACTGTCAGCGAGATAAGCCAGGTATTCTCATTATTTCGAGCTATTCTTGCCGCTTTCGGCCTGATCGCGCTTATTGTCGCCGCGCTCGGCATGTTTAATACTCTTACCATTAGTCTGCTTGAAAGAATCCGAGAGATCGGCTTGTTCAAAGCTCTCGGCATGAAAAATAAAGATGTTTACAAACTAATACTCACCGAATCGCTTTTTATCGGTACTTGCGGCGGCATCATCGGCTTGATTCTTGGAGTATTAACAGGTTATAGCATCGATAGCATATTGTCTTATTTAGCCCAAAGGTCAAACTCGGAGAACATCAGCATCTTTCTAACTCCCTGGTATTTCGCTGCAGGAGTAGCTTTGTTTTCTATTCTAGTTGGGTTTATAACCGGCTGGTATCCATCCAAACGAGCCGTCAAAATAAATCCGCTCGATGCTCTTCGCTACGAGTAAAAACGCTCGGCTCAGAGTAATAATTCACAAAAGTTATCTATTAAATGAATAGAATCCGCATTCAAAAAACCGTGAATATGACAAAAAATCTTGGAAAGGGGTTATTCTGGTCATGGCTGTCGGTATGTTTATATGGTGCGTAATCTAGTTAAAAAGATCGCCAACATTGAAAGCTGATCTATATCATAGTAGAATTGGCGGTGATTCTGCATGATATTAGCTGATTTAAAATTTCATGGAGGCGATCCTGGCATTGATCATAAAACAGCTAGAGCTTAGGCTCCTTCTACAATTAACTTCCAACACTAGAGGGCGACTTTCTGTTGCGGGCGAATTGTGTGGTTCCATTCTCTATGAAAATTATCTCTTTGGATATTTAACTCTTTCATCTTTTTGTCCGTAACTTTGATTCCTGTCCGGCAAGTATTGGTGTCAGCCACTGCTTTGACGGTAAGACTGGATTTTGTTGTAATATGGAAAATAAGTTCGAGTATTATAGTATGAAGTATTAATGGCTTTGTTCTCCAGTTTATAGAAATGAAAGAGAAAAGATGATGGTTCAATCACATTCTATTTGCTGATTGCCGGCGGATAATGGCGGGGCGTTATCGGAATATTGATTTCATTAATAAAGAATTGAAGCTTTCTTTTAAATAATCTACTCCTCACACCATTCGATCCTCTACCGTCTGCCGCGATTAAAATGCCTGTTGATTTAGAATAGAGGTTACTTCCATATCCCTGTCGCCACCGTCTGATCGATCCAACTGCAAACTCGGCTGCGCCGCGATCTTTCTCAATATTAACGAAACCTTATTTTTAAACTTGCCATATATGCCGTATGAGGTAACAAGCTCTTCTGCCGGCGGTCTAAAATCATAGGCGCAAATTTGGAAATTACATTTTTGGCCTCTTCTACTTTGGAGCCTTTTTGATCCATTCTTTTCTATTATTTTTGAAGTTGCCGATCGGTTCTTTCTTTTTATAGTCTATTGATAAGATAGGATTGTTGTTAAATTCAAAAAGAGTACATTCTAACCGATTAGCTATTATTAATTTAATACTTTGGTGTATTTCTAGCAAGGTATTGTGTAAGTTAAAGTAGTTTTGACAAATTATCATTTTATGATATCACAGATATAAGGGATTGCACATTAAATACACAGGGAGGTGGAAATAGTGCGAAAATCAACGGAACCCTCAGTAAAGCCGATTGAAGATCTGATGAGGGCATACTTGAAGATGGGCGATATCGAGAGGCGAAACGCGATCGTTTCGCACTACGACTACCTGGTAAAACGTCTTGCAAGCTGCTTTGCTCGACGCTTTGGATTCTATGACGATCTTTATTCTGAAGGGGTTGTAGTACTTATTGACGCGGTCGAAAAATGTGACCCTAAACGGATAAAGCTTTTTCCGAGATATGCGAATAGCAGAATATCAGGTCGGATGAAACAGTATATACGCGACCAAGAATACTCAGTTTTTTCTGTTCCTAGCCATGTGGTTGAAAAAGACTTCAAGCTATATAGGCTGGAGGAAAGAATGACTGCTGAGCTCGGGTGTCAACCGACGGCGAAGATCATGGTTTCTGCCGGGATGAGCGAAGAAAAGATCAATATGGTTCAAAGGGCAAGACGGGCACGGCAACCTCTCTCGCTTAACCACCACGAAAACGGTGATGATACAGAGATACAAATCGCGCAGGCAGACTGGGATCCTGGAGAATTGAAGACGGGCTGTTTGGAGCATGATGTGTGGCGGGCATTGAATTGCCTAGGCGAACTCGAGCGGCGTCTGATTGTTTTGAAGTACTTTCGGGGATTTTCGAATACTGCTCTGCAGATGGCCTTAGGAATGGCTCCGAACCATGTACGCGAGCTAACCATGCGAGCAAAGGGAGAATTGAAATACTATCTAGAATTAATGGGATATGGAAAGGAAGATGAGACAGAGGATGGTTCTGCAGATTTCATTCATCGATTCTACAGAGGGCTAGATTCAACTGAAGCCCAGCTTGGCATAAATGAGCTGAAAGTTTGCATTCTCACTTTGCTTATAGAAAAAGCGAGGCCAAGACGCAGAAGCGACCGGAAACTAATGGCAGAATATCTTGGCTGTTCTACAAATACAGTGCAAGGCGCTCTATCAAGGCTACAAAACAAGCGCGTCATCCTGCCTGATGGTCCATACGGGTCATACAGGTTGACCCGAGAAAAGTTTGTAATATCTTATCGGAAAAATAAAGCACTCAAAATATTCGGAGTGAATCTCACCCGAGGCAACACTTATGATCTTCGAGAGCTACTCAGTTCCTTTAAGGTAGGCATCGCAAGAACGTTATCGGCTCCGTGCGGCTACACACCCAAGAATATGCGAGACGGGGTCGTCAGTCTTGGAGAGAACGAAATTCGTGTTGCCGTCGCGATTGTTGCAGAGATACTAGACAAGGGTTGGAGTAAATACTCTTACCGCAGAGTGGTGAAATTGTGCAAGGTTGGCATACAACTGTATCGATCAGCCTTATACTGTCTGACGAAGAAAGGAGTTTTGACTCGAGTTCAAACTGACGGCGGAGGTTATGAGCTCAGACGGGATATAGTGATGATTCATTTGATGAATCGGGTTTCGATCACATTGTTCAAAGGGATGCCGATTCACATGGGTTATTGTTACAGTCTTAAGGATCTAGCAATAGTACTAAGACTGATTCAGCGATGGGGAAGCGAACAAGTCGTTTCATGGGCGTCAAGTGCCAAAGATAAAAGCTACGGGGCAAGATACCGCAAGACAATCATGGAGCCGAAAAAAGTTGTTAAGCTCGGCAAAAGCGAGGTTATAGCCACGGCAGTTGCAATTTCGCTTTCGCCTGATGGATATATTCCTAGGGGGATAGGACGATCGATTATAGGATTGACGAAACTGAGCAAGTCAGTGGTTTCTTCTGCCATTGGACACCTAATCCAAAAAGGTGTCTGGGTCAAAACCAAGAAAGACGGCCAAACCTTCTATGTAGTTGATCAGCAACAAGTGCTTTTCGTCAACAAAAAAGGTCAAGCGGTGTTTCGAGGAAAAGGCGAGTTAGATGGCTATAGAGTGGTACTCAAACATAACCACTTCTACCATTTGTCGAGGCTAGCACGCAGGCTTCAACGCATCTATCACTAATCTCCAGTAATATGCTGGAGATTTTATTTTACAATAATTCAGTTTGGTTTGATATTTACTTATCCATGAGGCGAGCTGGAATAAAGGAGTTAAGATATTCAAATTCCCTTTTTACTAGAGGACATAGAATGTCCAATGTGGCTGAGACATAACAAGATGATTCGAAAACGAATGCACCGCATCTTTGATTGTAACTGGAAATTCAAAATGAGCCGCTTTTAGTCTATTCAAAATGAGCCGCTAGACTTTCAATCGTTGTTTCCAAAATACTTGTCCCATTGCTTCAAAGCGAGCTTGCCGATTTTTATAAAGACCCTGGATTTCACGTTTAACCCCAGCCGGCTCAAGCTGACCACAGTTAGCGGTTTTGGATTATTTGGATAGCCAGCCGTAAACAGTCTTTGCGCTGATACCAGCATCGGCGGCAGCTTTTGGGACAGTAACGCCATCATTTTTAATGCGGGATAGGGTTTACTCCTCGATCTCTTTCGGTACCGGTTTGAACATGATTTTTCCTTGTCGTTTAGTCCTACCAAGACGGAGACTTTTTGTCTAATTTTTGGGTATTTGCCAATCCCCAGAAACCCTTGCAGCCCTTTTGTCTTTGTTTTATTGTTCTGGAAGTATCTAAGCACCCTATTAAGTAAAAATAATCAGAAACTCCCTCAATGATAATGTGATTTTTACCGGTTATTAAATCTTCTCCAATAAATAAACTCAAAGCTTCCCTGAGCGGGGAAACTAGTTCGGCATCTTGCCAAAAACGTTGATGTAACATGCTATCGTTATGTTCATTCAATTTTGTCGACGAGGAGACGTTGGGCAACCTGTTCAATGCTAAGGCGGCTGAAAAGCTGAAGGAACTCATCACCGCCTAGACTACTTGGGCCACAGTGTCCACAGTCTCCTTTTGCAGAACATTGCGGAGGTAGTTTTGATAATGATTTCCATTTTTTTCCGACAATGTAGAAAATAAAATAACGTCAAGGGGTTTACAGGAAGGGATTTTTAGCGTAGAATCTTGAAAAGATTTGCACCTTGAGATTTATAAGGTCAGAGAATACAGAAAGTGGAGGACGAAGGAAATGCCGAGCAAGGGCGATTTGATCAGACCGTTTGTAGTGATTGGGATTTTGCTCTGGTTGTCAGCGTCAGCGTTCATAGGGATAATGTGCTTTGAACTGGTTTATGCGATAGAAGACGGCGATTCAAAGGAATTGACCCAGCAGTCGCTGAGCGCGTGGGAAAAGATTTTTGTGAACGTGTTGCCTATCTGGGGCGGTTTGGGAGGTATTTTCGGGTTGATCACGGGGCTGATATTTTTCACGCGTCCGAGCTATGAACACATGGACATCAGTCCGATGATAAACAATATGAAGATGGGTTTGCCGCCGGGCGGTCCTAAAACTATGGCAGAGATTACGACGAGTGCGAGAGCGTGGTTTATCGGCTTTATTATCTATGTCGGGGCGGCCGTGATTATACCGCCCTATTATCAATCTGAACTAATATTAGTAAGAGATATTAGTGCCAGGGTGATAATAGGGTTTTTGACGGGTGTGGTGCCGGTGACTATGGTACTGCCTTGCTCGCTTGGCTACCTGAAGACAAAATACGACAAGAGGTAAGGTGCGATGCAAAATGTCAGCATTTCGCTCGCGAGATTGCTTGGCGGGATCGGTTTTTTAGGAGCGGGGTTAGGCGCTTTGTGCGGCGGAAACTCGATCTTTAGGCTGAATATTGACTTCGCAGGCGGATTCGGGAACTTTGGCGCTAAAGGATGGGCATTATCTGTGGGCTCGGTGATTGTCGAGCTTATCGGAATGTCTATCGGCTTGGGGATTACGGCACAGGTTAAGGTCGAGCGAGAGGAAACCGATTTCGTGATTGCCAATATATGGCATTATTCAGCTTGCGGATTTCTTTCCTGGTCCTTCCTGATGTTGATGGCTCTAAACGTGATATTTGGTAAAGATGAGGCCAAGGAATTCCTGAATCAGTATGGGATGATGCAAACGTGTTGGGAACTAGCGATAATCGGAATTGTCGGAAGTGTGTTAATGGCGATCTGGCTGATGGTTACCGGAGTCCTAAGATTTAACAGATCGAAATCGCTTGGGGCGATAACTCTGGCGATTCCGATAGGTCTGGGGAGGGGCTATTATCACTATTACCTACTGGGGCTGAATTCGTCGGGTTGGATATTCTTGGAATATTGCAGGCGATAATCCTGGTGCCTTTATGCGGGTTCATGGCAATGCGCGATTTTTACCAAAAAGAACAGTTACGAAAGGGGTGAGGAGAGGTGTATTTGTATCCGACAAAAGCCAAACTGCTATCCAGCTTGGCTTTGGCTTGTTTACCGTCGGGGACAGTGTTGTTGGTTTTATGGCTGACGAAGTGGCATGTCCACTGGCTACTGTGGATGGCGAATGCGATAATACTTGTATTAGCCATGGGCATGCTTCTTACAACCTTGGTCGTATTTCGGATATATTTGTATATTGACGAGGACAAGGCGGCATATTTCTCTCCCATAGCTAAAGACAGCGTATGGCTGTCTTGGGAACAGGTGAGAGAAGCGGTGCTACGGGAGAGGAAAAATTTTATCTCGGGTACCGATCATCTGTTGTTACTTTACGGGCCTGGCGATTTAGTGATGTATAACACGTCAAACCTTAGCCCTAAGGATGAGAAATACGCGTTGGACTTAGTGCGCAGCAAAGTGGATCTGCGCATACAGACGTATTCGCCTTCAATATGAGGGTTGGACAGGAATATCTCCTGTCCTTTTTATAAAGTAAAATTAAGGGAAGGGAGGATATACGATATAATTAGCAATGTCATAAATATAACGGATTCGAGGTAATTTGAGTGAATGGATGATCATTTTAATAATCTCGGTCTTTTCCGGGTTAACGACGTTAGTGGGGACTTGGTTCGCTGTTTACGGTAAAAAGAGCAACGCCATGATAGTGTTTGGGATAGGTTTTTCGACGGCAATTATGATATTGGTGCCATTTTTTGAACTTATACCAGAGGCCTTGGAGCGATCGACTTACTCCAGAGTATGTCCGGCTTTTCTGACAGGTATTATTTAGGTATATTAATGAATACGCTTATTTCCCATGTTCATACCCGCGAGGAGTGTGAAAAACAAACTCAACACGGCTTTTTATCTGGTACTTATGGGATTGATTATCCATGATGTACCAGAAGGTTTTGCGGTGGCCAATTCGTTTTTACTGGCGACGGGATTGAGAGCGATCGTAGCAATTTCTATCGCTTTCCATAATATTCCTGAAGAATATATTATCGCAAGTGCCGGAGTAGCTTGCGGGAAAAAGATGGGAAATATTGTCCAAGCGGCTATTCTGTCGGCATTAGCTGAACCGGTCGGCGTAATAGCGGGGTTAGTTGTTTACAGTATTGTGGCTGGTTGGCTGCCACTTATGACGGCGTTTGCGGCCGGATTGATGGTGTTTGTATCTTGGCATGAGCTTATACCTCTAGACGGGAGATATAATAATAAATTACTTTTTACTCTGGGAGCGATGACGGCGATTGCGGTGTATACAATATTGAATTTTTTTCTACCCGAATAAATAACTAAAACTATTATTTGAATATAACCCCCCTCTTGAAAAACATCGTAGAGGAAACTTTAATATTTTATTAATAAGTAAGAAGATCTGTGGCGGGCGTCAACTTAAGGTTATTTTAAGCTTTTTATCAGCTTGAGATTACAGGATGGGTGTGTAAGCTTAATTATAATTGGAGGTTTTAATGAAAAAAGGTGATTTAGATATCAAAAAAGAGGCTGAAAAAGAAGTGGGTTTTGAAGTAGCGACAGAAGACAATAAATTGGAAAATAAGATCTATAATAAAGATGAAATGTTTAGTCATCGATGGAAAAGAAAAGGTTTGCTGATGCTTGGTATTTTTGCAGTAATCTTTCTGGGATTTTGAGCAATGACGTTTGCGGTATTCGGACACGCTAAGTTTGAAAAAACAAGGGATAACGGGATGTTTGGTAGGCAAAGAGAATGGAGTGATTCCGGTGAAATGTATGATAGGAGCCACAGCATGATGGGAAGGGGGAATGGTCACTTTGAGATGGATTATTATGGTGCAACTGGTAGTATTACGGCGATAAACGGTGATAATCTAACTGTCAAATCAGATAATAACGAAGTTTTAACGGTAGTGATATTGGAACAAATGTTGATTCGTAATTCAAGCAGAAATATTGTCAAGAAGTCTGATTTAAAAGTTGGAAATAATATCAGGATAATCGGAGCCTCAAATAGTGGCGGTGTGGTACAGGCGCAATATATTATTTTTGAATAAAAGCTGACTTATAGACAGATTCCTTATGTAGGTTGAAGTATAATAAAATGCCCTGATGCAAATCAGGGCATTATGCGTAATCAATACGGGAGTTAGGCAGAAGATTCTTCGGATTCTGCTTCCCAGAGTGTGGAACATCCGTCGCAATGGTTGCGGAGCCAATTCTCGAGGGCTTCGAAATTGCCTATCTCGTGTAACTCACCGTCATCGACGAAGCCCCACTTGTCCAAGGTAAAGAATATCTGGATGTTGGAATCGCCGTGGACGGTGTAGAAGCGATCGAGAAGTGATTGTAAATAGGCCTCAAAGGCCGCTAGATCGGTTTCAGAAATGCCTCGTCCCATCATTTGGTAAGTACCTCCTTCGGTTTTTGTTGGTGGGGTTTGCGGTAACGAGATCGGACATAGCCGGATGTTTCACACCAATCCTCTTCGTCGCTAGGCCCATAAGGGTACTCAGGGCGCTCGTCTCGAGGTTGACCTTTAATATATTGGGTGCGCGAGGGGAAACCTTCGCAGATGAGCTGACTATTACGGTAAACAGGCAGAAAATGACGGGAAAGTGAATCTATAACATAGGCTCGACCCATAATATCGGCAACTCCTCTTTCGATATCTTGTGATTGACCGAAGACGACTTTCTCGGAAGCGAGGGCGGCAATGGCGTTTCGCAAATCATTATTAGGTGAGACGGAATGGTCGTATTTGCCGCGGGGGGATGTTTAGTCTGCATCGGAAACTACCTCCTGTAAAAGATAGGGGAATTTTAATACTATTTTGCGAAAAAGTCAAGGTGTTAATTGAATTTTTGTTAGAGCAATATAGAAATGCCACCTTTCCTGCCTCGAGCTTTAGTTGTCAGATAGG